>NZ_CP046674.1:301560-603120 GCF_018243235.1 Ralstonia nicotianae | reverse complement strand
TCGTCGCCCATGACTTCGAAGAGCTTCTCGTTGAGCACCACGATCAGCGAGTCGACATGGCCTTCGAGCTCGTCGGCGCCATGCTCGCCCACCTTGGCGCGGCGAGCGCCTTCAAAGTCGAAGGGCTTGGAGACCACGCCCACCGTCAGGATGCCCATTTCCTTGGCGATCTGCGCGACCACCGGTGCGGCGCCCGTGCCCGTGCCGCCGCCCATGCCCGCGGTGATGAACACCATGTGCGAGCCGCGCAGCGCATCGGCGATCTGCTCGCGTGCCTGTTCGGCGCAGGTCTTGCCGACCTCGGGCTTGGCACCGGCACCGAGGCCGGAGTTGCCCAGCTGCAGGACGCGCGATGCGCTCGAGCGCTTGAGCGCCTGCGCATCGGTGTTCATGCAGATGAATTCCACGCCCTGCACGCCGCGGTTGATCATGTGCTGCACGGCGTTGCCGCCCGCGCCGCCGACGCCCACCACCTTGATGATGGTGCCGTCCTGCATTTCCGTTTCAATCATGTCGAAGTCCATCGTTGCCTCCAGAAATGCTCAGCTCCCAGACGATGCAGCCTCCCCGCCGCAACGCCTGACTCCTGAGTCAAAAAACATCAAAACAAAAACCAAGCTTCGCTCCCCCCCGGGAGCACATCGCCAAACACCATGGTTCGAGTTAGAAATTGCCGATGAACCACTCCTTCATGCGAGTCCAGACCTGTTTAGCCGATCCGGACTGCACTGCGACTTTGCGACCGCGCATACGCTGTACGCGGCCCTCCTGCAATAAACCCATGACCGTCGCGTAGCGCGGGCTCTTCACCACCTCGTGCAGGTTGCCGCGATACTCGGGCACGCCCACGCGCACGGGCTTGAGAAAAATGTCTTCGCCCAGCTCCACCATGCCGGGCATCATCGCGGTGCCGCCGGTCAGGACCACGCCGCTGCTGAGCAGCTCCTCGTAGCCCGATTCGCGCACCACCTGGTGCACCAGCGAGAACAGCTCTTCCACGCGCGGCTCGATCACCGCCGCCAGCGCCTGGCGCGACAGCGTGCGCGGGCCGCGGTCGCCCACGCCGGGCACGTCGATCATCTCGTCCGGATCGGCCAGCACCTGCTTGGCGATGCCGTACTGGATCTTGATGTCCTCGGCATCCGGCGTCGGCGTGCGCAGGGCCATGGCGATGTCGTTGGTGATCTGGTCGCCGGCGATGGGGATCACGGCCGTGTGGCGGATCGCGCCCTCGCTGAAGATGGCGATGTCGGTGGTGCCGCTGCCGATGTCGACCAGCACCACGCCCAGCTCCTTCTCGTCCTCGGTCAGCACCGCCAGGCTCGAGGCCAGCGGCTGCAGGATCAGGTCGTGCACTTCCAGGCCGCAGCGGCGCACGCACTTGACGATGTTCTGCGCCGCGCTGACCGCGCCGGTGACGATGTGCACCTTCACTTCCAGGCGGATGCCGCTCATGCCGATCGGCTCGCGCACGTCCTCCTGGCCGTCGATGATGAATTCCTGCGTGAGGATGTGCAGGATCTGCTGGTCGGTCGGGATGTTGACCGCCTTGGCGGTCTCGATCACGCGCGCCACGTCGGCCGGCGTGACCTCCTTGTCCTTGATCGCCACCATGCCGCTCGAGTTGAAGCTGCGGATGTGGCTGCCGGCGATGCCCGTGAAGACCTCGCTGATCTTGCAGTCGGCCATCAGTTCCGCTTCTTCGAGCGCTTTCTGGATCGACTGGACGGTCGCCTCGATGTTGACGACCACGCCTTTCTTCAGGCCCTTGGACTCGGTCTGGCCCATACCGATGACCTCGTAGGCGCCGTCGGGCCGAAGCTCCGCCACCACCGCCACCACCTTGGAGGTGCCGATGTCCAGCCCGACCAGAAGATCCTTGTATTCCTTGCTCATCGCGTTTTCTCTGTGCTTCGCGTCGATTTGTTGTTGGCGGCCGCGCCGGCCCCCGCTTTCGCGTCGGCCTTCGTGGCATTGCCGGTGCCGGGCAGCTTGCCCCCCTTCGCCAGCACCGCGGCCTGCGCATCGGTGAGGAAGCGCACACCCGCTGCACGAACCGCGAACCCGTTCGGGTAGCGCAGATCGGCGTATTCGATCTGGCCGCCCCAGCGCTGGGTCACCTGCGGCCACGCGCGCACGAAGCGGCGGGCACGCGCGGCCAGCGCGGTGCGGTCATCATCATTCAGTTCGCGGCCCAGCTCGACGACCGTGCCGTTGGACAGCCGCGCGCGCCAGGCGTAGCGGTCGGTGAGCGTCACACTCACGGGCTCCGCGCTCATCGGCTTGAACCACTCGGTCATGGTTTCAAGCTTGTCGACCACTTCCTGCTCGGTGCCCTCAGGGCCCGCCAGCGCGACCAGGTCGGCATCGTCCTCGGCCTCGGCGAGGTTGGCGACGAAGACCTCGCCATACGTGTTGATCAGCTTGCCGGATTCGTTGCCGCCCCAGGTGCCGAGCGCCTCGTGCTCCTGCACTTCCACCAGCAGCCCGTTCGGCCAGACCCGGCGCACGCTGGCGCGGCGCACCCAGGGTACGGACTCGAAGGCGGCGCGCGCATCGTCCAGGTTCAGCGTGAAGAAGTTGCCGTGCAGCTTGGCCAGTGCGTTGGCCCGGACGCTCGGCACGTTCACGTGGCGCAGTTCGCTGCCGGCCATCGGCAGCACGCGCACCTGCCTCAGCTGGAACGCCGGGCGCTGCATCAGCCAGAACACGCCCACGCCCACGGCCGCCAGCGCGAACAGCGCATACAGCGCGCTCGCGATGACGTTGAGGAGGCGGGTGTTGTTCCACATGGCGGATGGCGTCCTGTCGCTTATTCCGGTTTCCAGTCGTGGCTCGCGCGCAGCTCCAGCGACGCGGTCGCCGCCAGCTGCAGCACGAAATCTTCATAGCTGATGCCCACCGCGCGCGCGGCCATCGGCACCAGCGAATGCCCGGTCATGCCCGGCGAGGTGTTCATCTCGAGCAGGAACGGCGCGCCATCGTGCTTGCGCAGCATGATGTCGGCGCGGCCCCAGCCGCGGCAGCCCAGACTGCGATACGCCTGCACCACCAGCGCCTGCACACGCGCCGCCGCTTCGGCGGGAATCGGCGCGGGGCACTCGTAGCGCGTGTCGTCGGTGAAGTACTTGTGCTGGTAGTCGTAGTTGGCCTGCGGCGCGACGATGCGGATCAGCGGCAGCGCCGTCGCGTGCTCGCCTTCGCCGATCACGGCGCAGGTCAGCTCGTCGCCGTCGATGAACTGTTCGGCCATCACGTCGCGGTCCAGGCGCGCGGCCTTTTCGTAGGCGGCGGGCAATTCGGCCACGCTGGTCACCTTGGTCAGGCCGATCGACGAGCCCTCGCGCGCCGGTTTGACGATCAGCGGCAGGCCCAGGCGGTCGGCAACGGCCTGCCAGTCGGCGCCGGCGTGCAGCATCACGAAATCGGGGGTCGGCAGGCTGTGCGTCTGCCACAAGCGCTTGGTGGCTTCCTTGTCCATCGCCAGCGCAGACGCGAGTACGCCGCTGCCGGTGTAGGGAATGCCGAACTGCTCGAGCAGCCCCTGGATCGTGCCGTCCTCGCCGAAGCGGCCGTGCAGCGAGATCACCACGCGGTGGAAGCCCTGCGCGGCGAGCCCGGCCACCGGCTGCGTGCCCGGGTCGAACGGATGCGCGTCGACGCCGCGCGAGCGCAGCGCCGCCAGCACGCCGTTGCCCGACAGCAGCGAGATCTCGCGCTCGGCCGAGCGACCGCCGAGGATCACGCCCACCTTGCCGAGGGACTTCGGATCGAGCGTCGGATGGGGGACGAACGGACCGGTCGTCATGCTGCGGCGCCCCCGTTGAGGTCGACCACGTTCGCGGCACGCACTTCCGCCTGCCGAGCAACCACCTGACCAGGTACCTGCCCGATCGATCCCGCACCCATGGTGATGACCACGTCGTTGTCCTGCGCCGCGTCCAGGATGGCTTGCGGCATGTCTTCAATCTGTTCCACGAAAACCGGCTCGATCTTGCCGGCCACCCGCAGCGCGCGCGTGAGCGCACGCCCGTCCGCCGCCACGATGGGCGGCTCGCCGGCCGCGTACACCTCGGCCAGCAGCAAGGCGTCGACCGTGCCGAGCACCTTGATGAAATCTTCGAAGCAATCGCGCGTGCGCGTGAAGCGGTGCGGCTGGAAGGCCAGCACCAGGCGGCGACCCGGGAACGCGCCGCGCGCGGCGGCGAGCGTGGCCGCCATCTCGACCGGATGGTGGCCGTAGTCGTCGATCAGCGTGAAGCGGCCCTGGCCGTCGGCGGTAGGCACCTCGCCGTAGCGCTGGAAGCGGCGGCCGACGCCGTTGAACTCGGCCAGCGCCTTGACGATGGCTTCGTCGGGCACCTCCAGCTCGGTGGCAATGGCGATGGCGGCCAGCGCGTTCTGCACGTTGTGCATGCCGGGCAGGTTGAGCGTGATCGACAGCGGCGGCTCGGCGTGGCCGTTGAGCTGCCGGATCACGGTGAATTCCATGCGGCCGTCCACCGCGCGCGCGTTGACGGCGCGGACCTGCGCATCCTCGGCAAAGCCGTAGCGCACCACCGGTTTGGACACGAACGGCAGGATCTCGCGCACGTTCGGGTCGTCCACGCACAACACGGCGATGCCGTAGAACGGCAGGCGGTGCGTGAACTCGATGAACGCCTGCTTGAGCCGCGCGAAGTCGTGCCCGTAGGTGTCCATGTGATCGGCATCGATATTGGTGATGACCTCGATCACGGGGAACAGGTTGAGGAACGACGCGTCGGACTCGTCCGCCTCGGCGACGATGAAATCGCCCGTGCCCAGCCGCGCATTGGCGCCGGCCGAATTGAGCCGTCCGCCGATCACGAAGGTCGGGTCGAGCCCGCCCTCGGCCAGCACGGAAGCGACCAGGCTGGTGGTGGTGGTCTTGCCGTGCGTGCCGGCGATGGCGATGCCCTGCTTCAGGCGCATCAGCTCGGCCAGCATCACCGCGCGCGGCACGATGGGGATGCGCTTGGCGCGCGCGGCCAGCACCTCGGGGTTGTCGCCGCGCACGGCGGTGGACACCACCACGGCGTTGGCGCCGACCACGTGCTCCGGCGCGTGGCCCTGCATGACCGTGGCCCCAAGCGCGGTCAGACGCTGCGTGGCCGCGCTCTGCCCCAGGTCGGAGCCCGTCACGCGGTAGCCCAGGTTCAGCAGCACCTCGGCGATGCCGCTCATGCCGGCGCCGCCGATGCCCACGAAATGGATGTTCTTGACGATGTGCTTCATAAATCGGTTCCCTATGCCCTTGCCGCCGCGACACAGATGTCGGCGACACGCTCGGCCGCTTCCGGCCGCGCCTGCTCGCGTGCTTTGGCCGCCATATCGGCCAATTGCGCGCGCGTCAGGGACGCGAGTGTATCCGCCAGCGATGCCGGCCCCAGCGACGGCTGGGGCACCAGCAGCGCCGCGCCGCGCTCGGACAGGAAGCGCGCGTTGGTGGTCTGGTGGTCGTCCACCGCATGCGGGAACGGCACGAACAGCGCCGCCACCCCGGCCGCGGCCACCTCCGACACCGTCATCGCGCCGGCGCGGCAGATCACCAGATCCGCCTGCGCATAGGCAGCGGCCATGTCGTCGATGAAGGGCACGGCCTGCGCGTGCGTCTCGTCGATGCCCACGGCGGCGTAGTTGGCGCGCAGCGTGTCGATCTGCTTGGCGCCGGCCTGGTGGATGACGATCGGGCGCGTGTCGGCGGGCAGCAGGGCCAGCGCCCGGGGCACCACGTCATTGAGCGCGGCGGCGCCCAGGCTGCCCCCCACGACCAGCACCCGCAGCGGACCGCTCCGCTCGGCATAGCGCGCCTGCGGCGACGGCAGCGCCGCCAGATCGGCACGGATCGGATTGCCGACCCACTCGGCGCCGGGCAGCGCACCCGGAAAGGCACACAGCACGCGATCGGCCACGCGCGCGAGCACGCGATTGGCCAGGCCCGCGATCGAATTCTGTTCGTGCAGCACCAGCGGTGCGCCCAGCAGCACGCTCATCATGCCGCCCGGAAAGGTGATGTAGCCGCCCATGCCCAGCACCACGTTCGGACGCACGCGGCGCACCACGCCCAGGCTCTGCCAGAACGCGCGCAGCAGGTTCAGCGGCAGCAGGAACTTGGTGACGAGGCCCTTGCCGCGCACGCCGCCAAAACGCACCGACTCCAGCGGGAAACCGTGCTTGGGCACGAGCTGGCCTTCCATGCCGCTCGCGTTGCCGAGCCACACCACCTGCCACCCGCGCGCGGCCAGCAGCCTGGCCACCGACAGCGCGGGGAAGATGTGGCCGCCGGTGCCGCCGGCCATGACGAGGAGGGTGCGCGGCAGATCGGCCGACACGCGTGCCGTCATACCTTCCCTCCACGCATCAGGACGCGGTTCTCGTAGTCGATACGGAGCAGCAGCGCGATCGCCATGCAGTTCATCAGGATGCCCGAACCGCCGTAGCTGACCATCGGCAGCGTCAGCCCCTTGGTCGGCAGCAGGCCCAGGTTCACGCCCATGTTGATGAAGGCCTGCCAGCCGATCCAGATGCCCAGGCCCTTGGCGACCAGGCCGGCGAAGGTGCGGTCGAGCTGCAGCGCGGTGCGGCCGATCTCGAAGGCGCGGCGCACCATCCAGTAGAACAGCAGGATCACGATCAGCACGCCGACGAAGCCCAGCTCCTCGCCGATCACGGCCAGGATGAAGTCGGTATGCGCCTCCGGCAGGTAGTGCAGCTTCTCGATGCTGCCGCCCAGGCCGACGCCGGTCCATTCGCCGCGGCCGAAGGCGATCAGCGAGTGAGTGAGCTGGTACGCCTTGCCCTGCGCGTATTCTTCCTGCCACGGATTCAGATAGGCGAAGATCCGCTCGCGCCGCCACGGCGACATCAGGATCAGCAGCGAGAACGTCGACACCGCGGTGAGCACCAACCCGCCGAACAGCTTGCCGTTGACCCCGCCCAGGAACAGGATGCCCATCGCCACCGCGGCGATCACCAGGAAGGCGCCCATGTCGGGCTCCAGGAGCAGCAGCGAGCCGACGAAGGCCACCGCCACGCCCATCGGCAGGAAGCCCTTGCGCACGTTCTGCATCCAATCCTGCTTGCGCACCGTGTAGTTCGCGGCATACAGCACCACCGCCAGCTTCATCAGCTCGGACGGCTGGAAGTTCATGACGCCCAGCGGCAGCCAGCGGCGCGCGCCGTTCACGCCCTTGCCCACGTGCGGGATCAGCACCACCACCAGCAGCACCAGCGCGATGATGAACAGCTTGGGCGCGTACTTGTCCCAGAACTTGACCGGGATCTGGAAGGCGACCACGGCACCGATCACGCCAATCAGCAGCGAGAACGCGTGGCGCAACAGGAAGTGCCCGTTGGTGTAGTTGGCGTACTTGGGCGAATCCGGCAGCGCGATCGACGCCGAATACACCATCACCAGACCCAGGCCCAGCAGCACGATCGACACCCACAGCAGCGGCTGGTCGTACTCCATCATCTTGGAGCGCGTGGGCTTGACGCCCGACACGGCGTCGCGCAGCCCTTCCCAGGCGTTGCCGATGGTGGCGCCGATGAAGCCGCTGCGCTTGATCTGGGCGTCGCTCATAGCATCACTCCCCGATCGGCCGCCAGCGCGGCCACGGCTTCGTGGAACACCTGCGCGCGGTGTTCGTAGTTGCGGAACATGTCGAAGCTCGCGCAGGCCGGCGACAGCAGCACGGCATCCCCTGCCTGCGCGCGCGCGGCCGCTTCCTGCACGGCGGCCTCCAGCGTGGCGGCCTCCACCAGTTCGACGCCGCTGTCCGCCAGCGCGGCGCGGATCCGCGGTGCGTCGCGGCCGATCAGCACCACGGCGCGCGCGTACTGCGCCACCGGCGCGGCCAGCGGCGAGAAGTCCTGCCCCTTGCCGTCGCCGCCGGCGATGAGCACCACGCGCTTGGACAGGCCCGACAGCGCCGCGACCGTGGCGCCGACGTTGGTGCCCTTGCTGTCGTCGAAGAATTCGATGTCGTCGAAGGCGGCGATCAGTTCGACGCGGTGCGGCTCGCCGGCGTAGTCGCGCAGGCCGTGCAGCAAGGCGCTCGCCGGCAGGCCGATCGCGCGGCACAGCGCCAGCGCGGCCATCGCATTGGTGGCGTTGTGCAGGCCGCGGATGCGCAGGGCATCGGCCGGCATCAGGCGCTTGAGCCGCACCGGCACCGGCGCGGCGGGCGTGGTGTCGCCCTTCTTGCGGCGCGCGGGCTTCGGCAGATCGTCATCGTCGGCTTCGGCCAGCACGATCCACGGGATGCCGCCGTCGCGCAGCAGGCCGAGCGCTTCGGGCGTGGCCGGTTCGTCGGTGCCGAACGTGACATCGCCGCCACGCTTGCCGGCGAAGGCCATCACGTCGGCGTCCTGCCGGTTCAGCACGCGCACCGTGCCGGCACCGAAAATGCGACCCTTGGCGGCGGCGTAGGCGGCCATCGAGCCGTGCCAGTCCAGGTGGTCCTGCGTGATGTTGAGGATGGTCGCGGCGTCGGCGTCGAGCGTGTGCGTGGTTTCCAGCTGGAAGCTGGAGAGCTCCAGCACCCACACGTCCGGCAACGTGCCGGCGTCGACGCACTCGGTCAGCTTGTCCAGCGCCGAGGGGCTGATGTTGCCCGCCACGCCGACGGTCTTGCCGGCGCGCTGGACCAGGGCACCCGCCAGCGCCGTGGTGGTGGTCTTGCCGTTGGTGCCGGTGATGGCCAGGACGCGGGGCGCATAGCCCTGCGCCAGCTTCAGGCCGGCCAGCGCGCGCGCGAACAGTTCGATCTCGCCCCACACCGGCACCGCGCGCTCGCGTGCGCCGTCCAGCAGCGCGGCAACGGCAGCATCCAGCGGCGACAGGCCGGGGCTGATCGCCACCAGCGCCACGCCTTCCAGCAGCGACGGAGCGAACGGCCCGCCGATGAATTCGGCATCCGGCACATGCGCGCGCAGCGCCGGCAGGTTGGCGGGCGCCTCGCGCGTATCGGCCACGCGCACGCGCGCGCCATGGCGCGCGCACCAGCGCGCCATGGCCAGGCCGGACTCGCCCAGGCCCAGCACCAGCACGAACGGCGACGCCAGGTCGCCGAACATGCGCGGCGCCTGCGCGGTTTCGGCGGCGGGCATCGGCTCGGCCGAATCGACGGTCGCAGCAATGGCGCCGGCGATGAGCGCGTCCCCGGCGGCCGGCGGCGTCGGCAGCGTGTCTTCGGGAGCGCGGATCGGTTCGGTCATGTCCGCATCCTCACCGCAGCTTCAGCGTCGACAGGCCGATCAGCACCAGCATCATGGTGATGATCCAGAAACGCACGACGACCTGCGTTTCCTTCCAGCCGGACAGCTCGAAATGGTGGTGCAGCGGGGCCATGCGGAACAGCCGCCGGCCCTCGCCGTAGCGCCGCTTGGTGAACTTGAACCAAGTCACCTGCAGCATCACCGAAATGGTTTCGGCCACGAACACGCCGCCCATGATGAACAGCACGATCTCCTGCCGCACGATCACCGCGACGGTGCCGAGCGCCCCGCCCAGCGCCAGCGCGCCGACGTCGCCCATGAACACCTGGGCCGGATGGGCGTTGAACCACAGGAAGGCCAGGCCGGCACCGGCCATCGCCGAGCAGAAGATCAACAGTTCGCCCGCGCCCGGGATGTGCGGGAACAGCAGGTACTTGCTGTAGACCGCGCTGCCCATCACATAGGCGAAGATGCCCAGTGCGCTGCCCACCAGCACCACCGGCATGATGACCAGGCCGTCCAGGCCGTCGGTCAGGTTCACCGCGTTGCTGGAGCCGACGATGACGAGGTAGGTCAGCACGATGAAGCCGAACACGCCCAGCGGATAGCTGAGCTCCTTGAAGAACGGCACGATCAGGTGCGACTTGGCCGGCAGGCTCAGCGACAGGCCACTGCGCACCCAGTCCAGGAACAGCTCCAGCACGCGCATGTTGCTGGTCTCGGACACGGAGAACGCCAGATAGGCGGCGGCGAACAGGCCGATCACCGTCTGCCAGAAGAACTTCTCGCGCGAGGACATGCCCTTCGGGTCGCGATGGACCACTTTGCGGTAGTCGTCCACCCAGCCGATCGCCCCATAGCCGAGCGTGACCAGCAGCACGATCCAGATGAAGCGGTTGCCCCAGTCGCACCACAGCAGCGTGGAGACGGCAATGCCGATCAGCACCAGCACGCCGCCCATGGTGGGTGTGCCGGCCTTGACCAGGTGGGTCTGCGGGCCATAGCTGCGCACGGCCTGGCCGACCTTGAGCTCGGTCAGGCGACGGATCACCCATGGCCCGAAGCCGAGGCCGATCACCAGCGCCGTGAGGGATGCCATCACGGCCCGGAACGTCAGATAGTTGAAGACGCGCAGGAAGCCGAAGTCGTTCTGCAGCCACTGCGCCAATGCCAATAACATGGGTGCTACATCCCTTAGTGCGTCTGTTGTGTGTGCGTCGTCCCCGGCGCCCCTTGCGAGTCGGCTGCCTGGTCTTTCAAGACCAGCGCATCGACAATGCGTTCCATCCGCATGAAGCGCGAGCCCTTCACCAGAACCGTCGCGCCCGGCGCAATGGCCGGCACGCCCTGCTCGATCAGGGCCTCGGCCGACGCGAAATGCCGCGCGCCGCCACCGAAAGCCTCCACCATATGGCGCGCCAGCTCACCGGTGGCCAGGACCGCGTCGATGCCGCGCTCGCGGGCGTACGCACCGATCTCCCGATGGAAGGCCGGCCCCTGCGTGCCCACTTCGCCCATGTCGCCCAGCACCAGCCAGCGCGGCGCCGGCAGCGTCGCCAGCGCATCGATGGCGGCGCGCACGGAGTCGGGGTTCGCGTTGTAGGTGTCGTCGATTACCAGCCCGCCATGATGGCCCGGCTTGCGCTGCAGGCGCCCCTTGACCGGCGCGAACGCCGACAGCGCCTGTGCGATCACCTCGGGCGCGATGCCGGCGGCCAGCGCGCAGGCCGTCGCCGCCAGCGCGTTGCGCGCGTTGTGCACACCAAGTAACGGCAGCGTGAAGGAAAAGCGCAGGCCTGGCGCGTGCACGTCGATCCGCTGGCCGTCGGCCGTGTCCGTCACGGCAGCCGACACCGCACCGCCTTCGATGCCGAAATCCAGCACACGCCGCGTACCCGCCGCTGCGCGCCACAGCGGCGCGTATTCGCCGCCATTGGCCGCATCACGCGGAAAAACCGCCACGCCGTCGGCCGGCAGCGCGGCCAGCACCGCGGCGTGCTCGGCCGCCACGGCTTCCACGCTGACCATGAACTCCTGGTGCTCGCGCTGTGCGTTGTTGATCAGCGCCACGGTGGGCTGGGCGATGGCGGCCAGCACCTCGGTTTCGCCGGGATGGTTCATGCCCAGCTCGAGCACGGCCAGCCGGTGCTGCGCGGTCAGGCGGAACAGCGTCAGCGGCAGGCCGATGTCGTTGTTGAGGTTGCCGGCCGTCGCCAGGCGGGCCGCTTCACCGACGGCACACGCGAAGACGGCCGAGATCATTTCCTTGACCGTGGTCTTGCCGTTGCTGCCCGTCACCGCCACCACCGGGATCGGGAACCGGCGGCGCCAGCCGGCGGCCAGCTGGCCCAGCGCGATGCGCGTATCGGCAACGGTCAGCACCGCTACGCCGGACAGGTCGGGGATACCGGCCGGCGGGCGCGAGACCAGCACTGCCGCCGCCCCGCGCGCCACCACATCCGGCAGAAAATCGTGCGCGTCGAAGCGCTCGCCGATCAGCGCGACGAACAGGTCGCCGGGCAACACGTCGCGGCTGTCGGTGGTGACGCGGCGGATGGCGGCATCCGGGCCGACCAGGTGCGCACCGGCCATCCAGGCGGCGGCATCGGTGGCGTGCATCATCACGGGCAGTGCATCGCTCATGCGTTCACCCCCCGTGCCGCCAGCGCCAGGCGAACGTGCTCCTGATCGGAGAACGGCCGCTTGCGCCCGGCAATTTCCTGCGTCGATTCGTGCCCCTTGCCGGCCACGACGATGACGTCATGGACATCGGCGTGCCGCACCGCGTGCAGGATGGCGGCAGCGCGGTCTTCGATCTGTATGGCGAGACGCGGGTCTTCCATGCCGTCGGCGATCATGTCGAGAATCAGTTGCGGGTCTTCGCTGCGCGGGTTGTCGGAGGTCAGCACCACGTGCTGCGCCAGCCGCTCGGCGATGGCGCCCATCTGCGGGCGCTTGCCCGGATCGCGGTCGCCGCCGCAGCCGAACACCGCCCACAGCTTGCCGCCCCGCGCCCCGGTGATCGGCGCGAGTGCACGCAGCGTCTGCTCCAGGGCATCGGGCGTGTGGGCGTAGTCGACCACCACCAGCGGGCCGTCCTCGCCGCCGAAGCGCTCCATGCGGCCGCTCACCGGCTGCAGCTTTTCCAGCCGGGCAAGCGCGTCCTGCCATGGCACGCCGGCCATCAGCAGCACGCCCAGCACGCCCAGCTGGTTCGAAACGTTGAACAGGCCGACCATCGGCGAATGCACGGTCGCCCGGCCGAAGCTGCCGTCGACGTCGAAGGTCGTACCGGTGCGGTGCGCGCGCACGTTGGTGGCGCGCAGCCAGTGCCCGGTGCCACGCTGCGCGGCCGCTTCGCCGTCGATGCCGTATTCGACCGCCTCGATGCCGGCGCGCAGGCCGGCCAGCAGGCGCCCGCCCGCCGCGTCGTCGCGATTGATCACGGCGGCGCGCAGGCCCGGCCAGCCGAACAGGCGCGCCTTGGCGAGCTCGTACTCGGCCATGGTGCCGTGGTAGTCGAGGTGATCCTGCGTCAGGTTGGTGAACAGCGCGATGTCGAAGCGGGTGCCGTCCGCGCGGCCCTGCTCCAGGCCGTGCGACGACACCTCCATGGCGACGGCGCGGGCACCGGCGCGATGCAGGTCGGCCAGGCTGTGCTGGAGCTGGATGGCATCCGGCGTGGTGAAGCCCGTGGCGACCAGCGCATCGACAAACCCGGTGCCGAGCGTACCCACCACTGCGCAGCGCTCGCCCTGCCGGCTCAGCGCCTGGGCGATCCATTGCGAGCACGACGTCTTGCCGTTGGTGCCCGTCACGCCGATCACGCGCAGGGCATCCGGCCCCGGCACGGCATACCACTGCGCGGCCAGCGGCCCGGCCAGTTCGGACAGGCCGTCCACCGGCAGGATGCGCGCCGGCGCATCGGCCGGCACCACGTAACCGTGCGCCTCGGCCAGCACGGCGCTGACGCCGGCTTCGATGGCCTGCGGAATGTGCGGCCGGCCGTCGCCGCGCTGGCGCACGTTGCCGAGCACGTAGGCGACGAACACATCGCCGGTCTTGAGCTTGCGCGTATCGCTGGTCAGATCGGCGCCGGCCGGCACGTGCGCGCGCAGCCAGTCCAGCACCGGTGCCAGGCGCGCGGCGATCGGCGCTCGTTCGGAGGTCGGCACGGCCGTCATTGCAGCGCCCCCACGGGCTCTTCGGCCACGCCTTCGGTCATCACGAGCTGGCGCACCGGCGAATCCGGCGATACGTTCAGCGCGCGCAGGCTGCCGCCGGCGATCGAGGCAAACACCGGCCCGGCCACCGAGCCGCCATAGTGGCTGCCGGCCGAAGGCTCGTCGACGCTGACGGCGACGATGATGCGCGGGTTCGACATGGGCGCCAGGCCGATGAACGACGCACGGTACTTGGAGCGGTCATATCCGCGGCCGACGTGCTTGTACGCCGTGCCGGTCTTGCCGCCCACGCGGTAGCCCATCACCTGCGCCTGCGGCGCGGTGCCGCCGGGCGATGTCACGGTTTCCAGCATCTGGCGCACCTGCCGCGCCACCTCGGACGACAGCACGCGCTCGCCCTGCGGCGGCTGGCCGTTGGTGCGGTACATCGTGACCGGGATCAGTTCGCCGTCGTGCGCGAAGATCGTGTAGGCATGCGCCATCTGGAACAGCGACACCGACAGGCCGTAGCCGTACGACATGGTCGCCTGCTCGATGCGCCGCCAGTTCTTGGCCGGGCGCAGCCGCCCCGCCACCGCGCCCGGGAAGCCGATCTTGGGCGCCTGGCCGAAGCCGACGCTGGTGAACATGTCCCACATTTCCTGCGGCTTGAGCATCAGCGCGATCTTGGTCGTGCCGATATTGCTCGAGTGCTGGATGACCTGGCCGACGGTCAGCGTGCCGTAGTTGCTGGTGTCGGAGATGGTCGCGCCGTCCAGTGTGAACTTGCCGTTGGTCTGCACCAGCGTGTTGGGCGTCACGCGGTGCAGCTGCAGCGCGAGGCCGATGCTGATCGGCTTCATCATCGAGCCGGGCTCGAAGGTGTCGGTCAGCACGCGGTTGCGCAGCTGTTCGCCCGACAGGCGCGAGCGGTCGTTCGGGTTGTAGGTCGGATAGTTGGCCAGCGCCAGCACCTCGCCGGTCTGGGCGTCGAGCACGATGGCGCTGCCGGCCTTGGCACGGTTGCGCTCCACGGCCGCCTTGAGCTCGTTGAAGGTCAGGTACTGGATCTTGGCGTCGATGGAGAGCGTCAGGTCGCGGCCCTCGCGCGGCGCCTTCAGCACGCCGACGTCCTCCACCACGCGGCCCAGGCGATCCTTGATCACCTGGCGCTGGCCGGACGCGCCCGCGAGATCCGGCTCGCGCGCCAGCTCCATGCCTTCCTGGCCCTTGTCCTCGACGTTGGTGAAGCCGACGATGTGCGCCATCGCTTCGCCTTCCGGGTAGAAGCGCTTGTATTCGCGCGTCTGATAGATGCCGTCGATCTTCAGGCCGGCGATCTGGTCGGCAATGTCCGGCAGCACCTGGCGCTTCAGGTAGACGAAGCCCTTGTCCTCGCCCAGCTTGCCCGCCAGATCCTTGTTGCTCATGCCGAGCAGCTTGGCGAGCTTCTGCATGTCTTCGCCGGGCACGGTGTTGGGCACGTCCTCGGGCACGGCCCAGATGGCCTTGACCGGCAGGCTGGTGGCCAGCACCAGGCCGTTGCGGTCGAGGATCTTGCCGCGCGTGGCCGGCAGTTCCAGCGTGCGCTGGAAGCGCTTCTTGCCCTCGGCCTCGTAGAAGCGGTTGCCCGGTCCCTGGATCCACGCCGCACGGACGATCAGCGCCATGAACGCGGCAAACATCAGGAAGACCACCAGCTTGGAGCGCCACATCGGCAAGCGCAGCCCCAGCACCGGGCTGGCGGAGAACTGGCCCAGGCGGGCGCGGGCCGCCGTCCCCGGATGCTTGTGTGCGCCGCTCATGGCTGGACTCCCGAAGCCGCGGGCGCGCTGGCCGCGGCGGACGCCGCCGCCGGCAAGTCGGCAAACCCCTGCAGATACTGCGTGCGGCCCGCCTGCGCGGGGGCCATCTTCAATTGCGTGCGCGCGATCTCGGCGATGCGCGCGCTCTTGCCCAGCGAACTCTGCTCGTACTGCAGTCGCGACCAGTCGATGTTCAGCTGCTTCTCTTCCGCCTGCGCGCGGTCGAGCTCGACGAACAGCTGTCGTGCCTGATGCTGCGCATTGACCAGCGACAGCGCGCACAACACCAGCGCGGTCAGCAGGAACATGTTGAGGCGGTTCATGGCGTGCGGCTCCGTCGGTCAGCAGCGTTCGGCCACGCGCATGATGGCCGAGCGCGAGCGCGGATTGGCCGAGACCTCGGCCTCCGACGGGCGCACGCGGCCCAGCAGGCGCAGTTGCGGCGCCGGCAGCTCATGCGCACGCAGCGGCGCCCGGCGCATCTCCGGCGCGGCGGATTGCTCCGGCCGCGCCAGTGCCTGCATGAAGCGCTTGACGATGCGGTCTTCCAGCGAATGGAAGCTGATCACGACGAGTCGTCCCCCCTGTTCCAGACGTTCGAATGCCGACTTCAGACCGGTTTCGAGGTCCGCAAGCTCTTGATTGACGTGAATCCGTAGAGCCTGAAAGGTGCGGGTCGCAGGGTCTTGACCCTTCTCGCGTGTCTTGACGGCCTGCGCCACGAGCGCGGCAAGCTCGGATGTGCGATCGAGAGGACCTCGAGTCCCGGATTCGCGCCGGCGAGCAACAATCGCCTTTGCAATCTGTACAGCAAACCGTTCTTCCCCATAGTCCCGTATCACCCTCGCAATATCGCGCTCATCGGCCTCGGCCAGCCATTGGGCCGCGGTGATGCCGCGCGTGGTGTCCATCCGCATGTCGAGCGGGCCGTCCATCCGGAACGAAAAGCCGCGCGCGCCTTCGTCGATCTGCGGCGAACTGATGCCCAGATCGAGCAGCACGCCAGCCACCCGTCCAATACCGCGCGCATCCAGTGCAGCATCAAGGTGCGCGAAGCTGTCATGCTCAATAGCGAAGCGGGCATCCTCTACGGTGCCCGCTTCGGTGATTGCTGCCGGGTCCTTGTCGAAAGCGATCAGCCTTCCGCCGGGCCCCAGCCGCTCCAGGATGAGCCGGCTGTGCCCGCCCCGCCCGAAGGTTCCATCGATATAGATGCCGTCGTCGCGCCACAACAGCGCATCGATCGCTTCGTCTCTCAGCACCGTTTGATGGCGCAGTCCCGTACTGGCTTGGGTCGTCATCGTGCGTCATCAAAAAGAGAAATTCTTGAGGGCGTCGGGCATGCCTTGCGCCATGGCGGCCTGCTCCTTCGCGGTGTACGTGGCGGCGTCCCAGATTTCGAAATGGCTGCCCATGCCGAGCAGCATCACGTCGCGTTCGAGGGTGGCCGCCAGGCGCAGTTCGGGGGTGATGAGAACGCGGCCGGCCGTGTCGAGCTCGACGTCGGCGGCACTGCCCAGGAAGATCCGCTTCCACCAGTGGGCTTCCATCGGCAGCGCGGCGATGCGCTCCCGGAAGCGCTCCCATTCCGGGCGCGGAAACAGCATGAGGCAGCCGTCCGGGTGCTTGGTCACAGTCACCCGGCCCTCGGCCTGCAGCTGAAGCGCTTCGCGATGCCGGGTCGGGATGGACATCCGCCCCTTGGCATCCAGCGTCAGCGCCGACGCTCCCTGGAACACGTGGAATCTCTCTCCCTACCGCTGTCGAAAGGCCCGCAAAACAGCCCGTTCAAACCACAAAACTACACTTTCTGACACTGTTTCCCACTTTAGAGGAACGCATTTGGCCGGTCAAGGCTTGCCGGACCGTGTCAGGAGGATTTTTTGCAATCAGAACAATGACTTAGCGTGGCCGCACCAAGGTGGCGCAGCGCTTTTCTCAATCAAATGAAGGAGATAGCGTGATTTATCGAGAAACCACGTGAGAGACCGTCCCGCATCCCCTTGTGGGAAGCGGGCCGGAAGGGCATTTTGGATGGCTCCACCAAATGGTGGACAGTACGCCACACAGGCGCACAAAATTACCTCAAATGCGGTAGGCAGCGGTGGTCATAATGCGTGAGGCCAAGCGCATGGCCTGGCGCACCGGCTCAGGCAGATCGATGCCGCCGGCGGCGCGGGCATTGTCGCCATGGCGGACTTCGTCATCGCGCATCTGGGCGACGATGGCCCGGGAGCGGGCATCATGCTCGGGCAGGCGATCGAGATGGCCGTCGAGGTGATGCTCGACCTGGCGCTCAGTCTCGGCGACGAAGCCGAGGCTGATCTTGTCGCCCAAGCGGCCGGCGAGCGCGCCGATGGCGAATGCGCCGGCGTACCACAGCGGGTTGAGCAGGCTCGGACGATCGTGCAGTTCCTGCAGGCGCTGGGCGCACCAGGCGAGGTGGTCCTCTTCCTCGCGCGCGGCCTCATCGAGCTGGGCGCGGATGGCCGGGTCGCGCGCGAACAGCGCCTGCCCCTGGTACAGCGCCTGGGCACACACCTCGCCCACGTGGTTGACGCGCATCAGCCCGGCGGCATGGCGGCGCTCGGTGTCGGACAGTTTCGCACCGTCATCGGTGGGAGCGACGATGGCATCGGCGGGGTTGGGGCGGGAGGCGCGGGTGATGCCGGCCACGGCGCGCAGGGCGCGGTCGAATTCGGGAAGGAAGCGATCGAGCATAGGAAAGGCTGCCGGCGGCGAAGGCGCACGGCGCGTCCAGCATTGTAAGGGCCCCGCCGCTCGCTGTTTTGCGTCCGCTCAGAAGCGAACGCACCAGACCGGACTGTCCGGGATAACCCGCGCCAGCCACGCATCCCGTCCGGATTCGCGAGGAATCTCCGCGCCACATCGCTTGGCTGTTGCCAAATCAGAAATAGCCTGTTGCCCCGATCAGACAGCGAACACGCGTTTGCGAACATTCGTTCGCATATTTGCGCCCGCACCATCCGCCCGTTGCTACATTTGTCTGCGACTTCGTTTGAAAGTCGGCGGGCGGAAAGACGGGAATCGAGGGTCTGGGCCGCCTGCAAGAACCCGAAAAAGAGCAATTTCAAGAGCACAATTGGAGGCCGACCGATGAAGAAATCGCTGCTTGCGATGGCAGTGCTGGGCGCGTTTGCAGGTGCAGCGCATGCCCAATCCAGTGTGACGCTGTACGGTGTGGTCGACGCCAACGTCGAGTACGTCAACCATGAACAAAACGTGACATCGGCGGGGATCGCCATCCCGGGCAGCGGATCGCGCGTGGCAATGCAGGCGGGCGGCCTGTCGTCCAACCGCTGGGGCCTGCGCGGCGTGGAAGACATCGGCGGCGGCCTGAAGGGCCTGTTCGTGCTGGAATCCGGCTTCGGCATGGATACGGGCACGCTGCAGCAAGGTGGCCGCCTGTTCGGCCGGCAGGCGTTCGTGGGCTTGCAGGGCAACTGGGGCAAGATCACGCTGGGCCGCCAGTACACCACGATCTTCGACATGATGGCGAACTTCTCGCCGAGCGGCTATGCCACCCAGTACGAACCGGTGGTCGGCCTGCTGGGCCCGAACTTCCGCGAAGACAACGTGATCAAGTACACCGGCCTGTTCGGCCCGGTGACGGTCGAGGGCCACTGGGCATTCGGCGAACGCGCCGGCAGCCAGACGGCCAACTCGGCCTACGGCCTGGGCGCCAACTACTTCGCCGGTCCGTTCGGGCTCGGTGTCGCCTACGACGAAGTGAAGGTGCTGACCGCGGCCGAAGCACTGGGCGGCGCCGGCAACGAGTACGCCCGCGACAAGCGCGCCGCCATTGCGGCCAGCTATACGGTGGGCCCGGTCAAGCTGATGGGCGGCTACCGCTACGGCAAGACCGACACGGCATCGAGCGGCGCCACGCTCGCCCTGCTGCCGCACCGCGACGACCTGTACTGGATCGGCGTGAACTACCAGGCGACGCCGACCCTGGGCTTCACGCTGTCGTACTACTACGACAACATCAAGGAAGCGACCATCGGCACCACGACGGTCAATCCGCGCAAGCCGCAGCAGTTGAACTTCATCGCCGATTACAACTTCTCCAAGCGTACCGACGTGTATTTCACGGCGGCCTATTCGCGCAATGCCTCACTCAACTGGGACTCGATCGGTTATGCGACGACGGCGAGCGGGCAGTTGTCGATCGGTTACCTGCCGGCCGCTTCGCAGACGTACTTCATCACGCCGGATGCCAGCAACCAGCTGGGCGCGGCCATCGGTATCCGCCACAAGTTCTGACGCGCGCGGTTTTCGTCCGCCCGCCTCTCCCATGGCGGACGCAGGAAGGCACCTCCGGGTGCCTTTTTGCATGGCGCGCCGCCATGGCCGGGACTGCCGGCGCGCGGATGGATTGAGCCGGCGCGCGGCCCGACGCACAATGGGCAGCGCGTCACGCGCCGCGTGATGCCGCCTCCAGAGCGGCCAGCCCCACCGATCGAGCCGCCCCACCGACAACAACAACGGGAGACCACCATGTCCGCTTCCCCCTCCTCGTCCGCCATGGCGGCGCCGGCCGCCGATGCGGCGAACGGGACCAGCCGCACGCGCATCGTCTTTGCGAGCTTCATCGGCACGGCCATCGAGTTCTACGATTTCTACGTCTATGCCACGGCGGCCGCGCTGGTCATCGGCCCGGTGTTCTTTCCGCGCGGGTCGGCCACGGCGCAGGCGCTGTCCGCCTTCATCACGTTCGGCATCGCCTTCATCGCACGGCCGATCGGCTCATTCCTGTTCGGCCACTTCGGTGACCGCATCGGCCGCAAGTCGACGCTGGTCGCGTCGCTGCTGGTGATGGGCATCTCGACCACGCTGATCGGCCTGGTGCCCGGCTATGACGCGATCGGCGGGCTGGCGCCGGTGCTGCTGTGCATCCTGCGCTTCGGGCAAGGCATCGGGCTGGGCGGCGAATGGGGCGGCGCGGCGCTGCTCGCCACCGAGAACGCGCCCGAGGGCAAGCGGGCCTGGTTCGGCATGTTCCCGCAGCTGGGGCCGTCGGTCGGCTTTCTGGCGTCGAACGGGCTGTTCTTCGGCCTGGCGCTGTCGCTGTCCGACGAACAGTTCCGCAGCTGGGGCTGGCGCGTGCCGTTCCTGGTGAGCGCGGTGCTGGTGGCGCTGGGCCTGTATGTGCGGCTCAAGATCGCCGAGACGCCGGCCTTCCAGGCGGCGATCGAGCGGCGGGAGCGCGTGCGCGTGCCGATCGCCGCGCTGCTGGCGCATCACTGGTGGCCGACGCTGCTGGGCGCGCTGGCGATGGTGGTCTGCTACACGCTGTTCTATATCTCGACCGTGTTCTCACTGTCGTATGGCGTGTCGACGCTGCACTTCACGCGCCCGGGCTTCCTGGGGCTGCTGTGCCTGGCGGTGGTGTTCATGGCGCTGGCCACGCCGCTGTCGGCCTGGGCGTCGGACCGCTGGGGACGCAAGCCTGTGCTGCTCACCGGCATCCTCGCGGCCATCCTGTCGGGCTTCACGATGGCGCCACTGCTGGGCAGCGGTTCGACGCCGCTGGTGGCGCTGTTCCTCATCCTCGAGCTGTTCCTGATGGGCGTCACCTTTGCGCCGATGGGGGCCCTGCTGCCGGAGCTCTTCCCGACGCATGTGCGCTATACCGGCGCCGGCGTGTCCTACAACCTGGGCGGCATCCTGGGGGCGTCGATCGCGCCGTACATCGCGCAGGTGCTGGCGGCGCAGGGCGGCCTCGCCTGGGTGGGCGCGTACGTGTCGGCGGCGGCGGCGGTGAGCCTGGCCGGTGTGCTGTGCATGCGCGAGACGCGGGATGCGCGGCTGATGTAGGCGGCGCGCGCCCGAAAGCAAAAGCGCCGCGATCTCTCGCGGCGCTCTTGTCTGGTGACGCGTGCCCCGGGGCGGGGCTTGCCTTACGCGCGCTTCTTCATCGCCTCGTCGCGCAGTTCGCGGCGCAGGATCTTGCCGACGTTGGTCTTCGGCAGCTCGTTGCGGAACTCGATGAACTTGGGACGCTTGTAGCCGGTGAGCTGCTCCTTGCAGAACGCCAGCAGCTTCTCCTCGGTGAGCGACGGATCGCGGCGCACCACGAACAGCTTGACCACCTCGCCCGAGTGCACGTCGGGCACGCCCACGGCCGCGACTTCCAGCACGCCGGGGCACATCGCCACCACGCCCTCGATCTCGTTCGGGTACACGTTGAAGCCGGACACCAGGATCATGTCCTTCTTGCGGTCGACGATCTTGGTGTAGCCGCGCGCGTCCATCACGCCCACGTCGCCGGTCTTGAAGAAGCCGTCGGCGTACATGACCTTGGCGGTCTCGTCGGGACGCTTCCAGTAGCCGGCCATGACCTGCGGACCGCGAAGGCAGATCTCGCCGGGCGTGCCGATGGGCTGGTCGCGACCTTCGTCGTCGCGGATGGCGATCTCGGTGGACGGCAGCGGCACCCCGATCGTGCCCGAGAAGACATCGGTATCGGTCGGGTTGCAGGTGGCCGAAGGCGAGGTTTCGGACAGCCCGTAGCCTTCGATGATCGGGCAGCCGGTCACCTCGAGCCACTTCTTGGCCACCGCTTCCTGCACCGCCATGCCGCCGCCGTTGGCCACGCGCAGGCGCGAGCAGTCCACGCTGGCGAACTCGGGATGGTTGAGCAGCGCGTTGTACAGCGTGTTGACCGCCGGGAACATGTGGAAGCGGTACCGCTTGAGCACCTTGATGAAGCCCGGGATGTCGCGCGGGTTGGGGATCAGCACCGCCAGGCCGCCCTTGCGCATCGACAGCAGGCAGCACACCGTCAGCGCGAAGATGTGATACAGCGGCAGCGCGGTGATGGTGACGACCTCATCGCCGGGCGCCAGCCGGCTGCCGTCGTGGGCCGGCTTGTCGAGCCCCGGCTGCATCCACGCCTCCGACTGCAGCACATTGGCGACGATGTTCCGGTGCAGCAGCGTCGCGCCTTTGGACACGCCGGTGGTGCCGCCGGTGTATTGCAGGAAGGCGATATCGTCGGGGCCGACCACGGTGGGCTTGAGCGCCAGCCTGGCGCCCGCCTCCAGCGCGGTGTTGAAGCGGATGCAGTTGGGCAGCTCCCACGCCGGCACCATCTTCTTGACGCTGCGCACGACGAAATTGACCAGCATGCCCTTCAGCCCGCCCAGCAGGTCGCCCATGCTGGCCACGACGATGTGCTTGACCGGCGTGTTCGGCAGCACCTGCTGCAGCGTGGTCGCGAAGTTCTCCAGGATGACGATGGCTTCCGCGCCGCTGTCCTTGAGCTGGTGCTCCAGTTCGCGCGGGGTGTAGAGCGGGTTGACGTTGACGACCACGTAGCCGGCGCGCAGCACGGCGGCCAGCGCCACCGGATACTGCAGCACGTTGGGCATCATCAGCGCGACGCGCGCGCCGGGCACCAGGCCCCGGGACTGCAGCCACGCCGCCAACTGGCGCGACAGCGCATCGACTTCGCCGTAGGTCAGCACCTTGCCCATGCACTCGAGGGCGCGGTGGTCACGGTTCTTCTGGAAGGAATCTTCAAGCAGATGCGCCAGGGATCGGTACTGCGACGCGTCGATCTCGGCGGGGACCCCGGGGGGATAGTGCTTCAGCCACGGTTTCTCCATGGATGTGTCTCCTGGCGAATGTCGATTTTTTTCGAATGGTCGTTCGATTTTTTCCCGCATCGTACGCGGATGAGTGTGTCAAAACAATAACTTAGACGGATCCCTCGGGCGCCCGGAAGTGCCCGAAGCTGCACTGCTGGCCGCCCGGGACATCTCCGCGCCCGGTGCAGTGGGCGGTGCCAGCGCCGTCAGCGCGGCGGTCCGCTCGGCCTGCGGCGCGCGCGCCATCGCCTTGACGTCGGCATAGAAGCGCGCCCAGTCGCCGCCGTCGCGCTGATACAGCGCCGTGAAAGCCGGCACCCACTGCAGGTAGCTGGCCACCGCGCCCAGGTGCGCATTCGACAGCGGCTGCGCGAACCAGCGATCGTAGCCAGCGTAGCCGCCCCAGCCTGCCTTGAGCTTGGCGTAATCGGCCCGCAGGCTGTCGAACAGCGCGCGTTTGCCGGCACGTTTCTCGTCATCGGATACGGGGCTGGCGTACAGCGCCTCCAGGCGGTTGCGGTAGTCCAGCAGCAAGGCGCGGAATTGTACGCGCCGGGCGTCATATGTGGCGTATTCCGCGCGAACCTCCGGGGTCGCGGCATCCGCCAGCCAGCGCTCGACGCCGATGGTCTCCACCGCGGTGGCGAAGGACTCGTTGAACGCCGTATCGCCCTTGGCGTAGACCACCTGGTGCGCGAGCTCGTGGAAGATCAGACGCGCCAGCTCGCCCTCCGGCAGGTTGACGAAGGTGTTGAGCAGCGGATCGTCGAAGTACCCGAGCGTGGAGTACGCGGGAATGCCCGCCACGTCCACGTCCCAGCCCTGGGCGCGCAGCGTGTCGGCGTAGGCCTGGGCGGCGTTGCGGTCGTAGTAGCCGCGATAGGTCACGCAGCCGACCACCAGGAAGCACCACGTCTTGAGCTTGACCGACAGTTCGGGCGCGGCGAACACGTTCCACACCGCGAACGGGCGCTTGATGTTGGCGTAGACGCGGTAGCTGTGGTTATCGGGCAGCTCGAGCTCGCGCGAGGCATAGGCGCGGATGGCGCGGGCATCCTCCAGCCGGCGGGCGAGCCGGTCGTCATGCGCCTGGCGGGCGTTCTCGATGGCTTCATCGAGCGACTGCCGCTGCGCCATCAGCGACAGGTGCCCGGTGACCGACTGGTAGTAATAGCCGACCGTATCGCAGCCGGTCAGCAACGCCGCGCCGGCCATGGACAGCGCCAACACCCCCGCACGAAAGCCGCGCATACCGGTCGGGTCCTCAGGCTGCCTGCGCCGCCGGTGCGACCTCCACCAGGCAGTCGTAGAAGGTGGGGGCCCGGCCCATGTCAGTCAGGCGCTGGCTGGTCAGTTCGTTGGCGTTGGTACCGTCCGGCGCCAGCTTCTTCCACCAGATCGACAGGCCGACCACCACGCCCGGCCGGGCGCGATCGGTCACGCGGGCGCGGGCGTGCATGGTGCCGCGGTCGTTGAAGACGCGAACCATGCTGCCGTCGGCCACGCCGCGCGCGTGCGCGTCGGCCGGGTGGATGTCGAGATGCGGTTCGCCCTCGGTGTTGCGCAGACTGTCCACGTTGACGAAGGTCGAGTTGAGGAAGTTGCGCGCCGGCGGCGAGATCATCGACAGCGGATAGCGCCTGGCCAGTTCCGGCGCGCTGACGGGCGATTCGTGCGGCGGCACATGGCCGGGCAGCGGGTCGAGGCCGTCGCGGGCCATCTGCCCGGAGTAGAACTCGCAGCGGCCGGACGGCGTGCGGAAGCCGCCGCGCGCGAACGGCGCGGCTGGGTGCGCCAGCTTCTGCCAGCCCGCGCGCTTGAGCGTGGCCCAGTCGATGTGGGCGGCGGACGGGTCGCCGCGGCGCAGGGCCTGGGCGGCGATGTCGTCGTCGGAATCGGCGAAGCACGGATCGGCAAACCCCATGCGCTGCGCGAGGCGGCGGAAGATCTCCGTGTTCGGCAGCGCCTGGCCCAGCGGCGCGATGGCGGCGTTGTTGGCCAGCATGTAGGTATGGCCGTAGGCCTTGTGCACGTCGACGTGTTCGAGCTGCGTGGTGGCGGGCAGCAGGATGTCGGCGTAGTCGGCGGTGTCGGTCCGGAAGTGCTCCAGCACGACCGTGAACAGATCTTCGCGCGCGAAGCCGGCGGCCACCTTGCGCGATTCCGGCGCCACCGCCACCGGATTGCTGTTGTAGACGACCACGGCCTCCACCTTCGGGCCGAACGACGCATCGCCCGGGTGCAGCAGCGCATCGCCGATGGTGCTCATGTTGAGGGTGCGCGGCTGCGCGGGCCAGCCGGGCAGCAGGTCAGGGCGCTGCAAGGCCGCGGTGTCGATCGGGAAGAAGCCCGAGGTCGACAGCTGCAGCCCGCCGGCCGGCGCGCGCCACGCGCCCACCAGCGACGGCAGGCACGCCACCGCGCGCACGCCCTGCCCGCCGCCGTGGGCGCGCTGCATGCCGTAGTTCAGGCGGATGGCCACGGGCTGGCGCTCGCGCACGGCGGTGGTGCCATACAGCGTGGCCAGCCATTCGATGTCGGCGGCATCGATGCCGCACAGCGCGGCGGCGTACTCGGGCGTGTACTGCCGCGCGCGCTCGCGCAGCGCCTCGAAGCCCAGCGTGTGATCGGCGATGTAGCCGTGGTCGAGCAGGTCGTCACGGATCAGCACATGGATCATCGCCAGCGCCAGCGCCGCATCGGTGCCGGGGCGCACGGCCAGATGCCGGTGGCACTTCTCGGCCGTCAGCGAGCGGTACGGATCGATCGCCACCAGCGTGGCGCCGCGCCGCTTGGCCTCCTGGGCGCGCGTCCAGAAATGCAGGTTGGAGGCGATCGGATTGCCGCCCCAGATCAGGATCAGCCGGGCGTCCTGCACGTGCTCGATGTCCATGCCGAGGCTCGCGCCATACGTGTAGCGCAGCGCCGTCGCGCCGGCCGAGGCGCAGATGGTGCGGTCCAGCAGCGACGCACCCAGCCTGTGGAAGAAGCGCGCGGCCATGCTTTCGCCCTGCACCAGGCCCATGGTGCCCGCATAGCTGTATGGCAGGATGGCCTGCGGGCTGCGCGCCGCGATCCTGCCCAGGCGGGCGGCAATGGTGTCGAGCGCCTCGTCCCACGAGATCGGCGCGAACCTGCCCTCGCCCTTGGCGCCGATGCGCTTCATCGGTGTCAGCAGCCGGTCGGGGTGATAGGTGCGTTCGGCGTAGCGGTTGACCTTGGTGCAGAGCACGCCCTGCGTGGTCGGATGCTCCGGATCGCCCTGCACGCGCGTGGCGCGGCCGCCCTCCACGGTGACGAGCAAGGCGCAGGTGTCGGGGCAGTCGTGCGGACACGCGGCACGGATGACTTGGGTGGACATCGGGAGCTCCGGAGTGGGGCGGCGGGCGGTGCCGTCTTCGTCCGGGCATTGTAATCGCCCGCTACATGCGCCGCTGCGGCGTCGAGCCGCGCGCCACCAGCCGCCCCGTCAGCAGCACCCGGCGCGTGGGCAATTCGGGTTGCGCCAGCCGCTCCTGCAGCATCGTCATCGCCAGGCGCCCGATGTCGTAGACCGGCTGTTCGATCACGGTGACGCCCGGTCCGGCCAGCTCCGTCCACGGCTCGTTGTCGAAACCGGCCACGGCGATGTCGCCCGGCACGTCCAGCGACAGACGGCGGATCGCCCGCAGCACGCCCAGCAGCGACTGCGCATTGCTGGCGACCAGCGCGTCGGGCCGCTCGCCCGAGGCCAGCCATGCCAGCGTTTCGGCTTCGGCGGCCTCGGCGGTGGGCAGGATGAAGCGCGCATCGATCGCCAGGCCGTGGCGGGCCAGCCCGGCGGCCACGCCCGCGTGTCGCTCCGCGCCGGTGCTGCTGGTGCGGCCGAACAGCCCGCCGATGCGCCGGTAGCCGTGCTGCGCCAGATGCTCGGCCAGCGCCTGCGCCGCCTGCTGGTTGTCGAGCACCACGGCGTCGACGCCGCAGGCCGGGCCGGCGCGGTCAATCAGCACCACCGGGAACCCGAGCACCACCGGCGCCGGCGATTCGGCGATGCGGCGCGTGGGCGACAGGATCACGCCGGTCACGCGCTCCTCCTCCATCAGGCGCAGGTACATCGCTTCCTTGTCGGGATCCTCGTCGGAATTGCACAAGATCACGCGCAGGCCGGCCGCGTAGGCGGCGTCCTCCACCGCCCGGCTGACGCTGGTGAAGAACGGGTTGCGGATGTCCGACACGATCAGCCCGACGGTCTGCGCCTGCTGCGAGCGCAGCCGCCGCGCCGACAGGTTGGGCCGATAGCCCGACGCCGCCACCGCGGCATCGACACGCTTGCGCAGCGCCTCGCTGACCGGCCCGCCGGCCAGCGCGCGCGACACCGTTGCCACCGACACCCCGGCCGCCGCCGCGACATCCTTGATCCGGACCGTCATCACTGAAATCGTTTCCAAAGAAAGCGCCATGATAGCGAATGCCGACACGGCGACCAACGGCCGCCACACTCGGGAATTCCCCAGCATTGAGCACAATCATTCACTTATTGGTGGCGCTACGACGCACCGCACATTGACACGGACAATGTAATCGATTTCAATCCGACCACATCAACGACACGCCCGCCGCGCCCGCGAGCCCGGCGATCGCAGGAGACACCGTCGCATGCCGTCCCCCCTCATCTGCGCCGAGCGCATCCGCCTGCAGCAGCGCGCCACCGACAAGACCAGCGCCATCCGGGCCGCCGGCCGGCTGCTGGCCGACACCGGGTGCATCGACCCGGCGTACATCGACAGCCTGCTGCGCCGCGAGACGGTGGCCAACACCTTCCTCGGCCACGGCGTCGCCATTCCGCACGGCATGGGCGAGGACCGCCACCTGATCCGCCAGACCGGCATCGCGGTGCTGCAGTTTCCCGACGGGCTGGAATGGCACCCGGGCCAGACCACGCATCTGGTGTTTGCGATTGCGGCGCAGTCGGACGAGCACATCACACTGCTGCGCCGGCTGACCCGCCTGCTGAACGACGACGCGCGTCTGCGCCAGCTGTTTTCCACGCAGCGGGCGGAGGACATCGTCGCCGCGCTGTCGCAGGATGCGCCGGCCCCGGCGGCAAGCGCTCCGGGCGGCGATCTGGCCGAACGGCTGGCGCTGACGCTGGACTACCCCAGCGGCCTGCACGCCCGCCCCGCTGCTCAGTGGGTCGAGACCGCGCGCCGGTTCGCCGCGCGCGTGCAGGTCCGCCATGGCGCGGAGACAGCCGATGCCAAGAACCTGGTGGCGCTGCTGCAGTTGGGGCTGGCCGCCGGCGCCGCGCTCACGCTGTCGGCCGAGGGGCCGGATGCCCGCGCCGCGCTGACGGCGCTGCAGCACACCATCCGCAGCCTGACGGCTCAGGAGCGCGCCCAGGCCGCACGCGACACGCAAGCCGCCCGTACGCGCCAGATCGCACGCGGCTGGCAGCCCGCGGCGGACCTGCCCGCCATCGGCGGCATCGGCGCGAGCCCCGGGCTGGCCATCGGCACCGTCCACGTCATGCAGCCGGGGGTCTCGGCGATACCCGACCATCCGGTTCCGCTGGCCACGGGCGGCGATCTGCTGGACCGCGCCCTGGCCGACACGCGCGCCGAACTGGCTGCGCTCGCCCGCGACACCGCCGCGCGGCTGGGCGAAGCCGAGGCCGGCATCTTCAAGGCCCAGGCCGAACTGCTGGGCGACACCGACCTGATGACGCTGACCTGCCAGGCGATGGTCGAGGGCCACGGCGTGGCATGGTCGTGGCATCACGCCGTGGAGCGGCTGGCCGAGCGGCTGGCGGCGCTGGGCAATCCGCTGCTGGCCGCGCGCGCCGCCGACCTGCGCGATGTGGGCCGGCGCGTGCTCGGCCATCTCGATCCCGCCCTGCGCGGCACGGCGCAGGCGCTGCCGGACGGGCCGTGCATCCTGGTGGCGCAAGACCTGTCGCCGTCGGACACCGCCGCCCTGGATACCCGCCGCATCGCCGGCATCGTCACCGCGCAGGGCGGCCCCACCTCGCATACCGCCATCCTGACGCGCACGCTGGGCATTCCCGCAGTGGTCGCGGCCGGACCGGCCGTGCTGGACGTGGCCTCCGGCACACAGGCCATCGTCGACGGCTCCGGCGGCCAGCTGTATCTCGACCCGGATGCCGCCGCCGTCGCCGGCGCCGAGGCCTGGCTGCGGGAAGACGCCGCGCGGGCGCAGCGCGAGCAGGCCGAACGCGGCCTGCCGGCCCGCACGCGCGACGGCCACGCGGTGGAGATCGCCGCCAACGTCAACCTGCCCGCGCAAGCCATCGAGGCCGTCACCCTGGGCGCCGAAGGCGTGGGCCTGATGCGCACCGAGTTCCTCTTCCTCGAGCGCGACCATGCCCCGGACGAAGACGCGCAGCACGAGGTCTATGCCGCCATGCTCGGCGCCCTGGGCGGCCGTCCGCTGATCGTGCGCACGCTCGACATCGGCGGCGACAAGCAGGTCCCGCACCTGAACCTGCCCAAGGAGGAGAACCCCTTCCTGGGCGTGCGCGGCGCGCGGCTGCTGCTGCGCCGGCCCGACCTGATGGAGCCGCAGCTGCGCGCGCTCTACCGCGCGGCCTGCGGCGGCGGCCCGCTGTCCATCATGTTCCCGATGATCACGTCGCTCGGCGAGGTGATCGCCCTGCGCGCCGCCTGCGAGCGCATCCGCGCCGAACTCGATGCGCCGGCGGTGCCGCTGGGCATCATGGTGGAAGTGCCGGCCGCCGCGCTGCTGGCCGACCAGCTGGCCGAGCACGTCGATTTCTTCTCGATCGGCACCAACGACCTCACGCAGTACACGCTGGCGATCGACCGCCAGCACCCCGACCTCGCCGCCGAGGCCGACAGCCTGCACCCCGCCGTGCTGCGGCTGATCCAGTTGACCGTGCAAGGCGCGGCGCGGCACGGCCGCTGGGTGGGCGTGTGCGGCGGACTGGCCGGCGACCCGTTCGGCGCCCTGCTGCTGACGGGCCTGGGCGTGCACGAACTGTCGATGAGCCCGCGGGACATCCCCGCCGTGAAAGCGCGCCTGCGCGATGCCCATGTCCGGCAACTGACCGAGCTGGCCGGGCAGGCGCTCGCCTGCGCATCGGCCGAAGACGTGCGGGCGCTCGAAGCCACCCTCCCCGCTCATCGCGCCGGCACGGAGATGGCCGCAGCATGACCCAGCGCATCGTCACCGTCACCCTGAATCCGGCCATCGACATGACGGTCGGCCTGGACCGGCTCGAACGCGGCCATGTCAACCTCGGCCGCAGCGTCACGCACCAGGCCGGCGGCAAGGGCGTCAACGTGGCCGGCTGCCTGGCCGACTGGCAGGTGCCCGTGGTGGCCACCGGCCTGCTGGGCGAAGCCAATACCGAACTGTTCGAAGCGCTGTTCGCGCGCAAGGGCGTGGCCGACAGCTTCTGCCGCGTGCCCGGCACCAACCGCACCAATATCAAGATCAGCGATCAGTCCGACGGGCAGACCACCGACATCAACCTGCCCGGGATCACGGCAGCGCCCGCGGACCTCGACGCCGTCTGCGAGCGCGTCGATGCGGTGGCTGACGTGGCAGGCATCGCGCTGTGCGGCAGCCTTGCGGGCGGCTTGCCCGCCGACACCTACGTCCGCCTGCTGGCACGCCTGAACCGGCGCGGCGCGCGCACGCTGCTCGACACCAGCGGCGCGCCGCTCACGCACGCCCTGGCCGCACCGCGCGAAGCCCTGCCCACCGCGATCAAGCCCAACCGGCACGAACTGGAACTGTGGGCCGGTAGGCCGCTGCCGGCGCTGCAGGATGTGGTGGATGCCGCGCGCGGCATCCACGCGCGCGGCGTGGCGCAGGTCATCGTCTCGCTGGGCGAGCAAGGCGCCCTGTTTGTGACCGGCGAAGGCATCTGGCAGGCCAGTCTGCCGCCGGTGCGCGCCGCCAGCACGGTCGGCGCGGGCGATGCCATGGTGGCCGGCGTGCTGGCCGGCTGGCACGCCGGCGCCTCGACCGAAGAGACCGTCCGCCTGTCGGTGGCGTTTGCCGCCTGCAAGCTGCAGCGCATCGGCCCCCACCTGCCGCCGCAGCAGCAGGTACGCGAGCGCGCCGCCGCCGTGCACATGCAGCGGATGGCCTGACGCCCCGCTCAACCGATTCCAAGGAGCTAGACATGCCCCATCTGTTGGCAATTCTCAGCGCGGACAGCCACAGCACGCGCCCCCTGCTGGCCGGCGAAGCGCTGCGGCATGCGGCGCAGCAAGCCGGCTGCCGGCTCGACGTGGACGTGCGCACACCCGACACCCTGTCGGCGGTGGCCGCCACCGCACTGGCCAACGCCGACGCGGTGGTGTGGGCCGGTGTCGCGCCCGACGCCGCCGCGCGCCAGGCCAATCCGCGCATGATCGAGGTGGCCCTCGACGATGTGCTGGCCGATGCCCGCGCTGTGCTGGCGCGCATGCTGGACAGCCCCCCCGCCCCGCCCACTGCGGCCGAACAAGGCCGGCGCATCGTCGCCATCACCTCGTGCCCGACCGGCATCGCCCATACCTTCATGGCCGCCGAGGCACTGACCCAGGCAGCCAGCGCACTCGGCCACCCCATCCATGTCGAGACGCAGGGCTCGGTGGGGGCGCAGAACACCTTGTCGGCCGACGCGATCGCCCAGGCAGACATCGTGCTGATCGCTGCAGACACGCAGGTCGATCTGTCGCGCTTCGAGGGCAAGCGCGTCTTCCGCAGCGGCACCAAGGCCGCCATCCACGACGGGCAGGCGCTGATCCGCCGCGCGCTGGCCGAGGCCGCCGTCGCCGCGCCCAGCGGGCAGGTCCGGGCCGATGCCGGCGCGAGCGCAACCCCCGCCGAACAGCAGCGCACCGGACCTTACAAACACCTGATGACCGGAGTGTCGTTCATGCTGCCTTTCGTGGTAGCCGGCGGCATCCTGATCGCGCTGGCCTTTGCCGTGGGCGGCATCTACGCCGCCGACGACGCGGCGCGCGGCACGCTCGGCTGGGCCCTGTTCCAGATTGGCGCCAAGTCCGCCTTTGCGCTGATGGTGCCGGCGCTGGCCGGGTACATCGCCTACTCCGTCGCCAACCGGCCCGGCATCGCCCCCGGCATGGTCGGCGGCATGCTGGCCGCGAGCCTCGGCGCGGGCTTCCTGGGCGGCATCGTGGCCGGGTTCGTGGCCGGCTACGGCACCTCGGCGCTCAACCGGTGGCTGCGGCTGCCGCGCAACCTCGACGGCCTCAAGCCGGTGCTGATCCTGCCGGTGCTCGGCTCGCTGCTGACAGGCCTGGTGATGCTCTATGTCGTGGGCGCGCCGGTGGCCGCGCTGCTGGCCTCGCTGACCGCCTGGCTGCGCGGCATGCAGGGCGCCAACGCCGTGCCGCTGGGCGCGCTGCTGGGCGGCATGATGGCATTCGACATGGGCGGACCGGTCAACAAGGCCGCCTATGCCTTCAGCACCGGCCTCATCGGCAGCCAGGTCTACACGCCGATGGCCGCGACCATGGCCGCCGGCATGACGCCGCCGCTGGGCATCGCGCTGGCGGCCTGGCTGTTCCCCTCGCGCTTCACCGGCGAGGAACGGCAGGCCGCGCGTGCCACCGCCGTGCTCGGCCTGGCCTTCATCAGCGAAGGCGCGATCCCGTATGCCGCGCGCGATCCGCTGCGCGTCATTCCCGCGCTGGTGACCGGTTCGGCCTGTGCCGGCGCGCTGTCGATGCTGTTCGGCGTCGAGCTGCGCGTGCCCCACGGCGGCGCGTTCGTGCTGCCGATTCCCAATGCGGTCACGCACCTGGGCGGCTACGTGGTGGCGCTCGTCGCCGGCACCGTGCTGACAGCCGTGCTGCTGGCGCTGCTCAAGCGCCGCGTAGCCGCCACCGCCTGACGCCCGCCCGCGGCGTCCATGACGCCGCTGCCCCGTATCAAAAACACCGCAGTCTTAGCAATTCCCCCCTTGCCTGTCACGCAAGTTTGGCTATGATGGCCGGCGTTCGAGCCCGGTACCGGCATGTTCGCCGGTGTACCGGGCGTTTAATCTTTGAGGGGAAGAATATGCAACGACGCAGCATCATCGGATGGCGCGCGACGCTCGTGGCGGGCGTGCTCGGCATGGCGGCCTTCGGCGCACAGGCCGAGACCGGCGTGACCAACGACGCCATCATCATCGGCCAGTCCGCGGCCATGAGCGGCCCGGCAGGCAAGCTCGGCCAGCAGATGAACCTGGGCGCCAAGCTGTATTTCAAATCCATCAACGCCGCCGGCGGCATCTACGGCCGCAAGATCGAACTGAAGGTGCTCGACGACTTCTATGAGCCCGAGGCCGCCGAGCGCAACACCAAGACACTGATCAACGACACCAAGGTGTTCGCCCTGTTCGGCTATGTCGGCACGCCGACCAGCCTGGCGGCCCTCAAGGTGGCCAACCCGGCGGGCGTGCCCTTCTTCGCACCGTATTCCGGCGCCATAGCGCTGCGTGAGCCGTTCGCCCGCAACGTCTTCCACGTACGCGCCAGCTATAACGACGAGACGGCAGCCATCGTCCAGCAGATCCGCACCACGGGCCACAAGCGCGTGGCCGTGGTCTACAACGATGACAGCTACGGTGCCGCCGGCCTGGCGGGTGTCAAGCGTGCACTGGCGCTGCCCGAGAACAAGGCCGTGGCGCTCGCGGTGGAAGCCAGCGTGCCGCGCAACAGCACCACAGTGAAAGCCGCATTGAGCAAGGTGCTCCCGAGCAAGGCCGACTCCGTCGTCGTCATCAGCACGTACCAGACCACGGCGGCGCTGGTGAAGGAAGCGCTGGCGGAGGGCTTCACGGGCCAGTTCTACAACGTATCGTTCGTCGGCACGAAGGAGCTGGCGGATGCGCTGGGCTCGGCCGGTGGCGGCGTGGTCGTCTCGCAAGTGATGCCCTTCCCGCACAGCATGTCGTCGGCGCTGACGCGCGACTACGAGAAGCTGCTCAAGGCCGACGGCGTCACCTCGTTCGACTACGGCAGCATGGAAGGCTATATCGCCGCGCGCATCTTCGTGGAAGGCCTCAAGCGCGCCGGCCGGGATCTGACGCGCGAGAAGCTGATCACCGCGCTCGAGACGATGGGCTCCACCGACCTTGGCGGCTTTGCGGTCAGCTTCTCGCCGACCAACCACGTCGCCTCGAAGTTCGTCGAGATGACCGTCATCAACTCGCACGGGCAGGTGATCCGCTGAACGCGCATCGCTTGCACCAGCAAGAAACCGGGCCATGCGCCCGGTTTTTTGTTGCCCCTACGCCTCGCGGTTGACGGCATCGAACGCCACCAGCGCGCGGAGGATCCGCCGCAGGCCGGCATCGGCAGGCGGCAAGGCAGCGGCAATCGCGTCGACGCGCATCGGGCGATAGGGCCGTGGCCTATGGCTGATCGTTCAGATGGCACGCGGAAAACCGCAGCGGCGCGATCTCTTTGAGCGCCGGCGACTTCCACCCTGCAGCGCGGCATCGCATGCGGGCAGCGCGGGTGGAAATGGCAGCCGGGCGGCGGATCCAGCGGCGACGGGATCTCGCCGGAAATCGCCACGTAGGTCTTCTTGCGCACCTCCAGTTTGGGGGCTTCGGCAAGCAAGGCCCGCGTATACGGATGGTTGGGCGACGCGAAGATCGCCTCGGTGGGCGCGGACTCCACCACCCGGCCCAGGTACATGATCACCACGCGGTCGCTGATGTGCTTGACCACGCCCAGATCGTGGCTGATGAACAGGTAGGTCAGATTCAGCTGCTCGCGCAGGCGGATGAACAGGTTCAGCACCTGCGCCTGGATCGACACGTCCAGCGCCGCCACCGACTCGTCGCAGACCAGGAACTCCGGCTTGACCGCCAACGCCCGCGCGATGCCGATCCGCGCCCGCTGCCCGCCCGAGAACTGGTGCGGAAAGCGCCGCATCACGCTCGGGTCCAGGCCCACGCGCGTGAGCATCTCGGCCACGTAGTCGCGCTGGGCGGCCGCCTCGACCATGCCATGCACCACCGGCGCCTCGCCGACGATGTCCTGCACGCGCAGTCGGGGGTTCAGCGAGGCATACGGGTCCTGGAAGATCATCTGGATGGCGAGCTGCTTCTCGCGGCGGCGCTCGGGCTGCAGACGATCGAGGTCGATGCCCTTCCACAGCCGCATGCCGGCGGTCGGCTTGTGCAGGCCCACGACCAGCCGGCCCAGCGTGGATTTGCCGCAGCCCGACTCGCCCACCAGCCCGACCACCTCGCCGGCGGCAATATCGAGATCGACATGGTCGACGGCATGCACCACCTCTTCCCGCAGGCCCGCGCCGAACCAGTTGGCGATGCGCGACGAGAGGTCCAGCCCTTTGACGAAGCGCTTGGACATGCCCCGCAGCGACAGGATCGGCACCCGCAGCCCGGGCTCGGCGGACGGCGCCTCGACGGCCACGGCGGCATCGTGTTCGGGATGCGTCGCGCTCATGCGGCGGTCTCCTCGGGGCGTTGGGTCACGGGGTGAAAGCAGCGCAGCGCGCGGCCGTCGTCGAGCCGCTCGAGCGCGGGCGCCTGCTTGCAAATGTCGGAGGCAAAGGCACAGCGCTCGCGGAACGCGCACCCGCCGGGCAGCGCCAGCAGCGACGGCGCCATGCCGGGAATCTGCCGCAGCGGCACGCCGCGCGGGTTGCGCGACGGCGCCGAGGCGATCAGCCCGAAGGTGTACGGATGGCGCGGCGTCTCCAGCACCTGCTGCACGCTGCCCTGCTCGACGATGCGACCGGCGTACATCACGCACACGGTATCGGCCAGGCCCGCCACCACGGAAAGATCGTGCGTGATCCAGATCAGCGCGGTCCCGCTCTCGCGGCACAGCGTCTGCACCTCGGCCAGGATCTGGCCCTGGATGGTCACGTCCAGCGCCGTGGTCGGCTCGTCGGCGATGATCAGGTCCGGCTTGTTGAGCAGCGCGATGGCGATGGCCACCCGCTGCCGCATGCCGCCCGAGAACTGGTGCGGATACGCCTGCAGCCGCGCCTCCGGCGACGGGATGCCGACCCTGGCCAGCGCCTCCCGCGCCATCTCGCGCGCCCGCTGCCGGCTCACGCGCTGATGCGCCAGCACCGCCTCGGTCATCTGCGTATCGATGCGCAGGACCGGGTTCAGCGTCATCATCGGATCCTGGAAGATCATGGCGATGCGGTTACCGCGCATGTCGCGCATCTGCCCGGCCGGCAGCGTGCGCAGGTCGTGCGTCACGCCATCGCGCCCGGTCAGCTCGATGCAGCCGCCGACCACGCGCCCGGGCGGGTCGATCAGGCCCATGATCGAATAGCCGGTCATCGACTTGCCCGAGCCGGACTCGCCGACCAGGCCCATGATCTCCCCGCGCCCGACCGCGAACGACACGTCGTCGACCGCCCGCGCGACGCCGCCACGCGTGGTGAACTCGGTCTTCAGGCCCTCGACGGCGAGCGTCGGCCTGGCGGTGGCGGACATCGTCATAGCGTCTGCAAGCGGGGGTTGAGCACGTCGCGGAGCTGGTCCGAGACCAGGTTCATCGACACGATGGTCAGCAGCAGCGCCAGGCCGGGAAAGAAGCTGATCCAGTACTTGCCCGACAGCATGTACTGGAAGCCGTTGGCGATCAGCAGCCCCAGCGACGGCTCGGTGATCGGCACCCCCAGCCCCAGGAACGACAGCGTCGCCTCCAGCGTGATCGCCGAAGCCACCTGCAGCGCCGCGATCACGATCAGCGGCGGCAGGCAGTTCGGCAGCAGATGGCGGAACATGATGCGCGACGGCGGCAGGCCCAGCACCTGCGCCGCCTCGATGTATTCGCGCCGGCGCTCCACCAGCGCCGCGCTGCGCGTGGTGCGCGCGTAGTACGCCCATTGCACCGCCACCAGCGCGATCACGATGTTGGCCAGGCCCGGCCTGAGCAGCGCCAGCAGGATCAGCGCCAGCAGGATCGGCGGAAACGACAGCTGCAGGTCGGCGATCCGCATGATGAGCGATTCGATGCGCCCGCCCGCGAAGCCGGCGATCAGCCCCAGCACCGTGCCCAGCACCAGCGCGATCACCGTGCTCACCGCGCCCACGCCCACGCTGATACGCAGGCCATAGAGGATGGCGGACAGGATGTCGCGCCCCTGGTCATCCGAGCCGAGCAGGAAGATCATGCCATCGCCGGATTTCTCGCCGGGCGCGAGGCGCGAATCGAGCACGTCGAGCCTGGACAGATCGTACGGGTTCTGCGGCGCAATCCACGGCGCCGCCAACGCCACGACAATGATGATCGCCAGCACGATCACGCCGATCACCGCCGCGCGGCTGGCGCAGAACTGGCGCACGAAGCGGCGCAGCGGCGTTTCTTCTGCGGCCGGCCTGGCGGTCGCGGTGGTGGAAGTCGTCATGTCAGCTCCGGCTTTCGGACAGGCGCACGCGCGGATCGAGCACGCCGTAGATCAGGTCGACCACCAGATTGATCAGGATGAACAGCGTCACGATCACCAGCAGATAGGCCACGATCACCGGACGGTCGAGCAGTTGGATCGAATCGATGATCAGCTTGCCCATCCCCGGCCAGGCGTAGATCGATTCGGTGACGATGGAAAACGCGATCACCGAACCGAACTGCAGGCCCACCACTGTCACGATCGGGATCAGGATGTTCTTCAGCACATGCACCCCAACGATGCGCGCGTTCGACAGCCCCTTGGCGCGCGCGAACTTCACGTAGTCCTGCAGCATCGCCTCCTGTGTCCCCGCGCGCGTCAGCCTGATCACCATGGCGATGTTGAGCAGCGACAGTGTCACGCCCGGCAGAATCAGGTGCCGCAGCCCGTCGAGCGTCAGAAAGCTCACCGGGATGCCGAACAGCAACCGCGTCTCGCCCCGCCCGTTGGACGGCAGCCAGCCCAGCTGCACAGCGAACACCATGATCAGCATCAGCCCGACCCAGAACGTCGGCAGCGAAAACCCCAGGATCGACACCGTCATGATGGTGCGGTTGGCCACCCCGTTCGGCCGCAGCCCCGCCCACAGCCCGAGCGGAATCCCCAGCACGATCGCCAGCAGCATGGCGAACACCGCCAGCTCGAACGTCGCCGGCATGCGCTCGAAGATCAGCTTGAGCGCGGGCGTGCCGTGCGCGAACGACACGCCCAGGTTGCCCTGCAGCGCGCCCTTCAGGAAGTACAGGTACTGCTGCCACAGCGGCTTGTCGAGCCCCAGCGCGGCGATCGTGCGCGCGATGTCCTGCTGGTCCGCCTGCGGGTTGATGAGGATGTCGACCGGATTGCCAATGGCGTACACGCCCAGGAACACCAGGATCGACATCACCAGCAACACCGCCACCGATTCCAGCAGCCGTCGAATCAGGAACACCAGCATCGGAGACTCGCCCGGTTACGTGTGAATGGAAGCGACGACGACATTACTGCGGCATGAAGCCCTGCGCGTAAGTGCGTTCGTCGGTGCGCGGCGTATAGGTGAAGCCCTTGCGCGCCGCCCACGTCGTCACCTGGAAATGGACCGGGATGATACCGCCGTCATCGACCACGATCGCGGTCGCTTCCTGCAGCAGCCTGGAGCGCTCCTTGTCGTCCATGGTGTAGAGCGCCTTGTCGAGCACCGCGTCCATCTTAGGGTTGCAGTACTGGCCCCAGTTGACCGTACCGTAGCCCTTCCTGGCATCCTCGCCCGTCTGCGCGCCCCAGCCCACCAGCCCGAACGAATACTCGTGCCGGATGCTCTTGGCCGCGAAGGTCGCCATCGGCATGCCCTCCACCTTGGTCACGATGCCGATGCGCGTCAGGTTCTGCGCGATGGTCTGCGCGATCTTCTCGTCGTTCACGTACCGGTTGTTGGGCGTGTGCAGCGTGATGCCGAAGCCGTCCGGATAGCCCGCCTCGACCAGCAGCTTCTTCGCGCCCTCCGGATCGTACTTGAGGGTCTTCAGGTTCGGGTTATAGCCGAACAGCTGCGGTGGCACCAGGTTGTCGGTCGGCTCCGCCAGGCCCTCCATGATGCGGTCCTTGATGCCCTGGCGGTTGATCGCCATGCTCATCGCGCGACGCACGCGCGGGTCCTTGAGCGGATTCTTGGCGAGCGGCTTGCCGTCCTTACCCGTCACGTCCGGCGTCGGGTCACGCTTGTCGTCCGTATACAGATAGATGACGCGGTGCGAGATCTTCGAGAAAAAATTCAGCGATGCATCCCCGCGCACGCGCGCCAGGTCCGGCGTCGGCACGTTCTCGATTGCCTGCACATCCCCCGACAGCAGCGCCGCGATGCGCGTCGCGCCGTTGGGAATGAAGCGCAGCGTCACCTTGTCCCAAGCCGGTTTCGGGCCCCAGTACTGGTCGTTGCGCACCAGCTCGACACGGTCGTCCCGCGCGTAGCTGACGAACTTGAACGGCCCGGTGCCGACCATGCCCTTGCCCTGCGCGAAGTCGTCGCTCGACAGTCCCTGCGTCGCCTTCTTCTGCACGATGAACACCGAGATCAGGTCCGACAGCATCAGCGGATACGGCTGCGAGGTCGTCAGCTGGATCGTGTATTTGTTGATGATCTTCTTGTGGATGATCGCCTTGGTGTAGGTATCGAACTTGCCCGGGCTGTTGACGATGGTCGCCGGCCTGTCGAGCGACCACGCCACATCCTCCGTCGTCAGCTCGCTGCCGTCATGGAACTTCACGCCCGGCCGCAGCTTGAACTCCCAGGTCAGGTTGTTGAGCATCTTCCACGACTCGGCCAGCCCCGGAACGATATGGCTGTCCGCATCCATCTTCACCAAGCACTCGAACATGTGCTCCGATACGTTGATGTTGGAGAACAGGTTGTAGAAGTGCGGGTCCATCGAGGTCGGCGGCGAACTCATGCCAATCCTCAAATCGGTGGCCAGCGCCTGGGGGCTGATGCCCGCCATCGCACACCCCGCCACACACATCGCAGCAGCGACGCGCCGCAAGATCCGAGTCATGGTCACGGCTCTTCTCCCCAAGAAAAGGAATCGATGGTTCGATCTCGCTGAGGGCGCGGCCTCGCTTCTCGGAGCGCTCGCGCCGACTATAGCGACGCCCACGTGCCATCAGCAATGTGCGGCGCCACAAATTGGTGCACACCGACGTCGTTCGTCTTCCGAAATCCCCGGCGACGGCGGGCGAAAGCAAAAAGCAGGAACCGTTCCATACCGGAGACGAATGTCGGAGCCACCAGGCGTGCCGCGCTCGCACGGATGGCGCGGACCAGGCAGCCACCTTCGGCGTATCATCGGACGTTGAAGCGAACTTCCACGCCAGAACACGAGCGCCACCCATGAAGCTGATCCCAGAAATCCTCGCCGCCCAGGCAGAGATCCAGGCACTGCGACGTGACATTCATGCCTACCCCGAACTCTGTTTCGAAGAGCAGCGCACCTCCGACCTGGTCGCCACCAAGCTGGCCGAATGGGGTATCGAAGTGCACCGTGGACTCGGCAAGACCGGCCTGGTCGGCGTGATCCGCAACGGTGAAGGCCAGCGGATCGGCCTGCGCGCAGACATGGATGCGCTGCCATTGGCCGAGGCCAACCAGTTCGCACACCGCTCCAGGCACGAAGGAAAAATGCACGCATGCGGCCATGACGGCCACACGGCCATGCTGCTGGGTGCGGCCCACTATCTCGCCAGGCATCGCAACTTCAGCGGTACGGTCCACCTGATCTTCCAGCCGGCCGAAGAAGGCGGCGGCGGCGCTCGGGAAATGATCAGGGACGGCCTGTTCGACCGCTTCCCGTGCGACGCGGTGTTCGGCATGCATAACTGGCCGGGCGTACCCGTCGGTGCATTCGGCACGCGCGTCGGCCCGCTGATGGCATCCAGCAACGAATTCCGCATCGTCATCAAAGGCAAGGGCGCACACGCCGCACTGCCGCACAACGGCAACGACCCCGTGTTCGTTGGCGCACAGATGGTATCGGCGCTGCAGGGCGTCATCACTCGCAACAAGCGGCCGATCGACACGGCGGTGCTGTCCATCACGCAGTTCCATGCCGGCGACGCCAGCAACATCATCCCGAACGAAGCGTGGATCGGCGGCACCGTGCGCACCTTCTCGACAGCCGTGCTGGACCTGATCGAGCGGCGCATGGAAGAAGTCGCCAAAGCGATCGCCGCCGCCTACGACTGCTCCATCGACTTCACCTTCCATCGCAACTACCCGCCCACCGTCAACACCGAGCGGGAAACGCTGTTCGCCGCCGAAGTCATGCGCGAACTGGTCGGCCCCGATCACGTCGATGCCAATATCGACCCGACCATGGGAGCCGAGGATTTCTCCTTCATGCTGATCGAGAAACCGGGCTGCTTTGCCTTCATCGGCAACGGCGACGGCGATCATCGAGAACAGGGCCACGGCCTGGGACCGTGCATGCTGCACAATCCCAGCTACGACTTCAACGACGAACTGCTGCCGCTCGGCGCAACTTACTGGGTTCGCCTGGTAGAAAAATTTCTGGCTCCGGCTTGATTCACGCATCCCCTCAGAAACACAAAAACCACCGTGTACGGTGGTTTTTTTATGATCCGCAGAAAAGTTGCTCGCCGCAGTTGGGGAAGCGTATCCGCGAATACACGAGGCCAATCGAAGATTGCCGCCCCCCTCTACCGGGTTCGCTTGGCAGAAAGTGATCCGCCTGATATATGCCAGCCGAAGGCCCGGCGATGCACGCAGCCCGACCAGCAGCACATCCGGCAGCAACGGGCCGCTGACCCGTAAGATCCCCTGCTTCAAGGGTCTTTGTGGGGTGCGCAACGCGGATCTGCGAGCGCTATGCCGGGCCACCCGCGAGAGGAGGCTCTTTGTTGTGGGCAGAGGTCGAGAGATTGCGAGGTTTGGCCGCCCAAAGTAAAACGCCCCAACCGGTAAGGGTTGGGGCGTTTTGATGGAGAGCCTGGCGATGACCTACTTTCACACGGGAATCCGCACTATCATCGGCGCGGAGTCGTTTCACGGTCCTGTTCGGGATGGGAAGGGGTGGTACCGACTCGCTATGGTCACCAGGCTATGACTTGTCGCGTCGCTGACTTCAGGGTCAACGCCGCCAATATGGAATGTAGTTTGGGGTTGTGCTTTTGTGTGTATCAGGCACAAGGCAGACCCAGCCGGAAACATACCGGTTATAGGATCAAGCCGCACGGGCAATTAGTACTGGTTAGCTGAACGCATTACTGCGCTTCCACACCCAGCCTATCAACGTCCTGGTCTCGAACGACCCTTCAGGGAGATCAAGTCTCCAGGGAATCCTCATCTTCAGGCGAGTTTCCCGCTTAGATGCTTTCAGCGGTTATCTCTTCCGTACATAGCTACCCTGCGATGCCTCTGGCGAGACAACAGGTACACCAGCGGTACGTCCACTCCGGTCCTCTCGTACTAGGAGCAGCCCCCGTCAAGATTCCAACGCCCACGGCAGATAGGGACCAAACTGTCTCACGACGTTTTAAACCCAGCTCACGTACCTCTTTAAATGGCGAACAGCCATACCCTTGGGACCGGCTACAGCCCCAGGATGAGATGAGCCGACATCGAGGTGCCAAACACCGCCGTCGATATGAACTCTTGGGCGGTATCAGCCTGTTATCCCCAGAGTACCTTTTATCCGTTGAGCGATGGCCCTTCCATACAGAACCACCGGATCACTATGTCCTGCTTTCGCACCTGCTCGACTTGTCGGTCTCGCAGTTAAGCACGCTTTTGCCATTGCACTTTAGGTACGATGTCCGACCGTACCAAGCGTACCTTCGAACTCCTCCGTTACACTTTGGGAGGAGACCGCCCCAGTCAAACTGCCTACCATGCACTGTCCCCGACCCGGATTCACGGGCCAAGGTTAGAACCTCAAACAAACCAGGGTGGTATTTCAAGGTCGGCTCCACCGAAACTAGCGTCCCGGTTTCAAAGCCTCCCACCTATCCTACACAGATCGGTTCAAAGTCCAATGCAAAGCTACAGTAAAGGTTCATGGGGTCTTTCCGTCTAGCCGCGGGGAGATTGCATCATCACAAACACTTCAACTTCGCTGAGTCTCGGGAGGAGACAGTGTGGCCATCGTTACGCCATTCGTGCAGGTCGGAACTTACCCGACAAGGAATTTCGCTACCTTAGGACCGTTATAGTTACGGCCGCCGTTTACCGGGACTTCAATCAAGAGCTTGCACCCCATCATTTAATCTTCCGGCACCGGGCAGGCGTCACACCCTATACGTCCACTTTCGTGTTTGCAGAGTGCTGTGTTTTTATTAAACAGTCGCAGCCACCATTTTATTGCAACCCCTTCATCCTTCTGGCGCGAGCCAGTCAAACTACAAGGGCGTACCTTATCCCGAAGTTACGGTACCAATTTGCCGAGTTCCTTCTCCCGAGTTCTCTCAAGCGCCTTAGAATACTCATCTCGCCCACCTGTGTCGGTTTGCGGTACGGTCTCGTATGACTGAAGCTTAGAGGCTTTTCTTGGAACCACTTCCAATTGCTTCGCGACCTAACGTCGCTCGCCCCACACCCTTGAATCACGCACCCGGATTTGCCTAAGTGCCATCTCCAATGTAGGGACCGGGACTTCCAACACCCGGACAACCTTCCGCGATCCGTCCCCCCATCGCATCATACGACGGTGCAGGAATATTAACCTGCTTCCCATCAGCTACGCATCTCTGCCTCGCCTTAGGGGCCGACTCACCCTACGCCGATGAACGTTGCGTAGGAAACCTTGGGCTTACGGCGAGGGGGCCTTTCACCCCCTTTATCGCTACTCATGTCAGCATTCGCACTTCTGATACCTCCAGCATCCTTTACAAGACACCTTCACAGGCTTACAGAACGCTCTCCTACCATGCACTTACGTGCATCCGCAGCTTCGGTGACTGGCTTAGCCCCGTTACATCTTCCGCGCAGGACGACTCGATCAGTGAGCTATTACGCTTTCTTTAAAGGGTGGCTGCTTCTAAGCCAACCTCCTGACTGTTTTAGCCTTCCCACTTCGTTTCCCACTTAGCCAATCTTAGGGACCTTAGCTGGCGGTCTGGGTTGTTTCCCTCTTGACACCGGACGTTAGCACCCGATGTCTGTCTCCCGTGATTGCACTCTTCGGTATTCGGAGTTTGCTATGGCGGGGTAATCAGCAATAGACCCCCCAACCATGACAGTGCTCTACCCCCGAAGGTGAGACACGAGGCACTACCTAAATAGTTTTCGGAGAGAACCAGCTATTTCCAAGTTTGTTTAGCCTTTCACCCCTATCCACAGCTCATCCCCTAACTTTTCAACGTTAGTGGGTTCGGTCCTCCAGTACGTGTTACCGCACCTTCAACCTGGCCATGGATAGATCACTTGGTTTCGGGTCTACACCCAGCGACTGAACGCCCTATTCGGACTCGCTTTCGCTACGCCTTCCCTAATCGGTTAAGCTTGCCACTGAATGTAAGTCGCTGACCCATTATACAAAAGGTACGCCGTCACCCGTTTCCAGGCTCCGACTGTTTGTATGCATGCGGTTTCAGGATCTATTTCACTCCCCTCCCGGGGTTCTTTTCGCCTTTCCCTCACGGTACTGGTTCACTATCGGTCGATCACGAGTATTTAGCCTTGGAGGATGGTCCCCCCATCTTCAGACAGGATTTCACGTGTCCCGCCCTACTTGTCGTACACCTAGTTCCACAATACTGTTTTCGCGTACGGGGCTATCACCCACTATGGCCGGACTTTCCATTCCGTTCCGCTAACAATACTGCTAAAGAGTACAAGGCTGTTCCCATTTCGCTCGCCACTACTCTGGGAATCTCGGTTGATTTCTTTTCCTGCAGCTACTTAGATGTTTCAGTTCACTGCGTTCGCCTCCCTTGCCTATGTATTCAGCAAGGGATGACCCATACGGGCCGGGTTTCCCCATTCGGACATCTGCGGATCAAAGCTCGTTTGCCAGCTCCCCGCAGCTTTTCGCAAGCTACTACGTCCTTCATCGCCTGTGATCGCCAAGGCATCCACCACATGCACTTATTCGCTTGACCCTATAACGAGTATGTCTCGCTATAGGCTGAGTTCTCGCGTTGTGCCGTATTCAAAGCGGTCTTTCGATCACTCGTAATACTGGTTGATACAATCACAACCCAGTGTCGCGTTTAAATTGCGCGCCTCATCAACGCGCCGCGACACCTTTACTACATTCCATATTGTTAAAGAACAGCCGAGTTACTACTCGTCTTGGCAATGCCAAACGCAAACACCGATCTCTCGATGCTTGCGTTTGGCTACCACAAGGTGTTGGTGGAGGATGACGGGATCGAACCGACGACCCCCTGCTTGCAAAGCAGGTGCTCTCCCAGCTGAGCTAATCCCCCAGTTCACGGCAAGATCGCTCTCCGCCGCCCGTAACTTGGTGGGTCTGGTAGGACTTGAACCTACGACCCCCGCCTTATCAAGACGGTGCTCTAACCACCTGAGCTACAGACCCTTGGCTGTAACATCAAACAAACCGATAAGTGTGGACGCCTAACTAGGATGCACGCTCTTAAAGGAGGTGATCCAGCCGCACCTTCCGATACGGCTACCTTGTTACGACTTCACCCCAGTCATGAACCCTACCGTGGTAATCGCCCTCCTTGCGGTTAGGCTAACTACTTCTGGTAAAGCCCACTCCCATGGTGTGACGGGCGGTGTGTACAAGACCCGGGAACGTATTCACCGCGGCATGCTGATCCGCGATTACTAGCGATTCCAGCTTCACGTAGTCGAGTTGCAGACTACGATCCGGACTACGATGCATTTTCTGGGATTAGCTCCACCTCGCGGCTTGGCAACCCTCTGTATGCACCATTGTATGACGTGTGAAGCCCTACCCATAAGGGCCATGAGGACTTGACGTCATCCCCACCTTCCTCCGGTTTGTCACCGGCAGTCTCTCTAGAGTGCCCTTTCGTAGCAACTAGAGACAAGGGTTGCGCTCGTTGCGGGACTTAACCCAACATCTCACGACACGAGCTGACGACAGCCATGCAGCACCTGTGTCCACTTTCTCTTTCGAGCACCTAATGCATCTCTGCTTCGTTAGTGGCATGTCAAGGGTAGGTAAGGTTTTTCGCGTTGCATCGAATTAATCCACATCATCCACCGCTTGTGCGGGTCCCCGTCAATTCCTTTGAGTTTTAATCTTGCGACCGTACTCCCCAGGCGGTCAACTTCACGCGTTAGCTACGTTACTAAGGAAATGAATCCCCAACAACTAGTTGACATCGTTTAGGGCGTGGACTACCAGGGTATCTAATCCTGTTTGCTCCCCACGCTTTCGTGCATGAGCGTCAGTGTTATCCCAGGAGGCTGCCTTCGCCATCGGTATTCCTCCACATCTCTACGCATTTCACTGCTACACGTGGAATTCTACCTCCCTCTGACACACTCTAGCCGTGCAGTCACCAATGCAATTCCCAGGTTAAGCCCGGGGATTTCACATCGGTCTTGCACAACCGCCTGCGCACGCTTTACGCCCAGTAATTCCGATTAACGCTTGGACCCTACGTATTACCGCGGCTGCTGGCACGTAGTTAGCCGGTCCTTATTCTTCCGGTACCGTCATCCACACCAGGTATTAACCAGTGCGATTTCTTTCCGGACAAAAGTGCTTTACAACCCGAAGGCCTTCTTCACACACGCGGCATTGCTGGATCAGGGTTGCCCCCATTGTCCAAAATTCCCCACTGCTGCCTCCCGTAGGAGTCTGGGCCGTGTCTCAGTCCCAGTGTGGCTGATCGTCCTCTCAGACCAGCTACTGATCGTCGCCTTGGTGGGCCTTTACCCCACCAACTAGCTAATCAGACATCGGCCGCTCCTATAGCATGAGGCCTTGCGGTCCCCCACTTTCACCCTCAGGTCGTATGCGGTATTAGCTAGTCTTTCGACTAGTTATCCCCCACTACAGGGCACGTTCCGATGTATTACTCACCCGTTCGCCACTCGCCGGCAGGTAGCAAGCTACCCCCGCTGCCGTTCGACTTGCATGTGTAAGGCATGCCGCCAGCGTTCAATCTGAGCCAGGATCAAACTCTTCAGTTCAATCTGCTGTTTTCGCTCTTTACGAGCGGTCGCTCACTCTCAGAATCTGACTTGAACTCTCGTTCAAACCTTACTTCTGTGCGAGCACTTCATAACTTGTAAGCTAGCGAACTCGCGTCCGCCGCATCCGTCATCAAGCGCCCACACTTATCGGCTGTTTGTTTGTTAAAGAACTGCGCGATCAACTTTGTTCATCGCGTCGCTGCGTTGTCTGCAGCAGAGAAACGAGATTATGCAGAGCTTTTTCGCCGCCGTCAACAACTTGTCGAAGATTTTTTATCCGTCAACTCGCTGCCAACCGCCTCGAACTCCTATCGGCTCCTACCACCTCGCCGACCAGAAACCCGCATCATTACTGCTTCTCCACCGCCTCGACCCCTGCGCTTTCGCTTTCGCTTCAGCGCTGCGTCGTGCAGCGAGGGGCGAATACTAGAGACCTTTCCCCGACTTGGCAACACCTTTGTTGTGACGAGCGAATGACGGCTCACCGGGATTGCCTACAAACCCAATGCCCGCCTACGTTTACAGGCAGAAATCAGGGAGAAGTGGCTCCAGATATACTTGAGTCAGGGACTCGGACATTCGGAAGCGTCCGCTCCGACACTTGTTAGCGGTGTTTGAAAGCAGGTTGCCGCTTCCCCAGGAAAGCGTGCATGCCCTCTTTCTGGTCTTCCGTGGCAAATGTGGCGTGGAACAGGCGGCGCTCCAGGTGCACGCCTTCGCTCAGCGTGGTTTCGTATGCCGCATTGATCGACTCCTTGATCATCATGGCGGTCGGCAGGGAGAAGCCGGCGATGGTCTCGGCGGCCGCCAAGGCTTCATCCAGGAGCTTGTCGGCGGGGATAACGCGTGAAACCAAGCCGGCGCGCTCAGCTTCATCGGCGCCCATCATGCGCGCGGTCAGGCAGAGGTCCATGGCCTTGGCCTTGGAGACGGCGCGTGGCAGGCGCTGGGTGCCGCCCGCGCCCGGCATGGTGCCGAGTTTGATCTCCGGCTGGCCGAACCTGGCGGTGTCCGCCGCCAGGATGATGTCGCACATCATCGCCAACTCGCAGCCGCCGCCCAGCGCGTAGCCCGCCACGGCGGCGATCACCGGCTTGCGGATGCGCCGGATGGTTTCCCAGTTGCGCGTGATGTATTCATTCTTATAGACGGTGGCGAAGTCGTAGTCGGCCATGGCGCCGATGTCCGCACCAGCTGCAAACGCCTTGTCGCTACCGGTGATGATCATGGCGCCGATGCCCTCGTCGGCATCGAAGGCGAGCAGCGCGGCGCCGAGTTCGTCCATCAGCGCATCGTTGAGCGCGTTGAGCGCCTTGGGGCGGTTGAGCGTGACAAGGCCGACACGACCGCGCGTTTCGACCAGAATGTGTTGGTAGGACATGGGAACTCCAGTTGGAATCGATGTAATATTAGCCGACCAACCGGTCGGTTAATCAACCTGCGACCGAGGAGGAGACAAGATGACCAGCCCGACCATTCTGCTCGACTGGCATGATCGCGTGGCCACCATCACGCTGAACCGTCCCGACCAGCTCAACAGCTTCACCGCCGGCATGCACCGGGAACTGCGCGAGGCCTTGGACAAGGTGGAGCGGCAGCGGGCTCGCGCACTGATCCTGACCGGCGCCGGGCGTGGCTTCTGCGCGGGGCAGGATCTCTCCGAGCTCAATGTGACACCCGGGCAGATGACGGACCTGGGTACGCTCATCGACCAGCAGTTCAACCCGCTGGTGCGCCGACTGCGCGCCCTGCCGCTACCTGTGATTGCCGCGGTCAACGGCGTGGCGGCCGGCGCGGGTGCCAACCTGGCGCTGGCCTGCGACATCGTGCTGGCCGCGGAAAACGCCTGCTTCCTGCAAGCCTTCGTCAAGATCGGGTTGCTGCCGGACTCGGGCGGCACGTGGTTCATGCCGCAGCGCATCGGCGTGGCGCGGGCAATGGGGCTGGCGATGCTGGGCGAGAAGCTCGACGCCAGGACCGCGCTGGCCTGGGGGCTGATCTGGGGCGTCTATCACGATGCCAAGATCCTGATGACCGAGGTGCAGGCGATGGCCGACCACCTGTCCAAGCAGCCCACTCGCGCGCTGGCCGCCATCAAGCGCGCCATGCATGCGGCGCCCACGCAGTCGCTCGACGCCCAGCTCGACCTGGAGCGCGACCTTCAGCGCGAGCTCGGCCATTCGCGTGACTACGCCGAGGGGGTCGATGCGTTCCTCCACAAGCGCGTGGCCCACTTCACCGGCGAATGACCGTGGCCGAAACCGCCTTCCCCGACGCGCAGGCGCTGGCCGAAGCCGCCTGCCGAAGCATGCTCGACGCCGATGCCTGCTCCCGCTGGCTCGGCATGCGCGTGGAAGCGGTCGGCCCCGGCTACGCGCGCCTGGCCATGGCGGTGCGGCCCGAATTCCTCAACGGGCACCGCACCTGCCATGGCGGGCTGATTTTCACGCTGGCCGATTCGGCCTTCGCGTTTGCCTGCAACAGCCACAACCACAACACGGTCGCGGCGGGCTGCAGCGTCGAATTCCTGCGGCCGGCGCACGACGGCGACGTGCTGACTGCCGCAGCCGAGGAGCAAACCCTGTCCGGCCGCCACGGGATCTACGACGTGCGCGTGACCAACCAGGCCGGCGAGGTCGTCGCCATGTTCCGGGGGAAATCGGCGCAGATCCGAGGCCACGTCATCCCCGTTCCGGACAGCGGCGACCGCTGATCCCCTCCTATATATACAGAGTTGCCACGACATGGGCCCGCCCGATGGTGCCCAAGGAGACCTGCATGCGCCCCCGCTTGACCGACCTGCCGCTCGATCCGATCGAAACCGCCAGCCGCGATGCCGTCCAGGCGCTGCAGCTGGAGCGGCTCCGGCACAGCCTTGCCCATGCGTACGCGAACGTGCCGGCGTACCGCGCCAAGTTCGATGCGGCGGGCGTGCATCCGTCGGACCTGCGCGCGCTTGGCGACCTGGCGAGATTTCCGTTCACCACCAAGGCGGATCTGCGGGAGAACTATCCGTTCGGCATGTTCGCCGTGCCGCAGGAGCGCATCGCGCGCATCCATGCGTCGTCGGGAACGACCGGCAAGCCGACGGTGGTGGGCTATACGCTGGCCGATATCGACACCTGGGCAGGGCTGGTGGCGCGCTCGATCCGCGCGGCGGCGGCGCGGCGCGGCGACAAGGTTCACGTCAGCTACGGCTACGGGCTCTTCACCGGCGGCCTGGGCGCGCATTACGGCGCGGAGCGCGCGGGGCTGACGGTGATTCCGTTCGGCGGCGGGCAGACGGAGCGGCAGGTGCAACTGATCCGCGATTTCCAGCCGCAGATCATCATGGTGACGCCCAGCTACATGCTGGCCATCGCCGACGAATTCGTACGCCAGGGGCTGGACCCGGCCCAGTCCAGCCTGCGAATCGGCATCTTCGGCGCGGAGCCGTGGACGCCCGAGATGCGCACGGTGATCGAGGCTCGCATGGGGCTGTCGGCGGTGGACATCTACGGCCTGTCGGAGGTGATGGGCCCGGGCGTGGCCAGCGAATGCGCCGAGACCAAGGACGGCCCGACGATCTGGGAAGACCACTTCTACCCGGAGATCATCGACCCGGAAACCGGCGCCGTGCTGCCCGACGGCGCGTTCGGCGAGCTGGTCTTCACGTCGCTCACCAAGGAGGCGATGCCGGTGGTCCGCTACCGCACGCGCGACCTGACGCGCCTGCTGCCGGGCACGGCGCGGCCGGCTTTCCGCCGCATGGAGAAGATCACGGGCCGCTGCGACGACATGATGATCGTGCGGGGCGTGAATGTGTTCCCGTCGCAGATCGAGGAACTGATCCTGAAGCACGCGGCGCTGTCGCCGCACTACCAGTGCGTGCTCGCCAAGGAAGGCCCGCTCGATACGCTGACGGTGCGGGTGGAGGCGGCGCTCGGGACGCCGGCCGAGGTGGCGGACGCAGCCGGCGGACAGCTGGCGCACGACATCAAGGCGATGATCGGCGTGACTGCGGCGATCGAGCTGCTGGCCGTCGGCGGGGTCGAGCGCTCGGTCGGGAAGGCGCGCCGCGTGGTGGATCTGCGGCGCGGCCAGCCGTAGCCGCTAGCGCGAGGCCACGCCGACGGGGCTGCCCTTCGGCACCAGCACCCACAGCCGGCCGGCCTGCTTCATGCGGCCGGCCAGGTCGCCTGCCGCGTCGCCGTGGCCGAAGTAGTAGTCGGCGCGCACGGCGCCACGGATGGCCGAGCCCACGTCCTGCGCGAAGACCAGCTTCTGGATGGGCTCGGTCGACAGCGGTTTGGTGGTCGACAGGAACACCGGCGCGCCGAGCGGGATGTAGCCCGGGTCCACCGCGATCGAGCGCTCGGCCGTGAGCGGCACGCCCAGCTTGCCGATCGGACCGTCGCTGTTGCCCGGGTTCTCGTTGAAGAACACGTAGCGCGGGTTGATGTTGAGCATCTCGTCGACGCGGCCGGGGTTGGCGCGTGCCCATGCCTTGATGCCCTGCATGGTGGCCTGCACCGGGGTGATTTCGCCCTGGTCGAGCAGCCAGCGCGCGAACGAGCGGAACGGCTGGTTGTTGGTGCCGCCCACGCCCAGGCGCATGATGCCGCCCTCTTCCAGCTGGACCTGGCCTGAGCCCTGGATCTGCAGGAAGGCCGCTTCGACGGGATCGTCCACCCAGACGACCTCGTTGCCCGCCAGCGCGGGGCTGCGGATCAGTTGGACGCGCGCCGGCAGGGTCTTGCCGCGCCAGGCGGCGGGCATGCGGTACAGCGGGGTCTGGTACACGCCGTGACGCGTGCGCGAGCCGCGCAGCAATGGCTCGTAGTAGCCGGTGATCAGGCCGCTGTCGGTACCGTCGTCCTTGACCACGCGGTAGGGCGTGAAGTTGTCTTCGAAGAACGTGCGCATGGCGATCGGATCGCCGGCGTCGACCATCAGGCCGGCGGCGCAGACGCGTGCCCAGTCGGCGCGACGCTTCATCGCCAGGCAGTTCGATTGCAGCGCGGGCCAGGCGGAGGCGAGATCGTCGGTGGTCCAGCCGGCCACGTCGGCCCAGGTGGCGGGCTGCAGGCCGCCGCCCAGCGTGGCGGTCGGCGCCTGCGGCGCTTCCAGGCGTGGCGGCGGGCCGCTGGTGCAGGCCGCCAGCAGGACGGCGACCAGTGCGGCGGACAGGCCGGCCCATCCGCGCCGGTGGACGGTGTGCGCTCGAGTCGAGGCGTCCAAGGTTGTTGCTGTCATGCGTGTTCCATCCCCTGCGGCCGGCCGGTGCGCTTGGCTACAATGCCTGCACCGCGCTTTCCGCCGTCGATCATGAGCCAATTCTTCGAAAACCATCCGATGATGCTGTTCGGCCTGGAGGCCGGCGTGGCGCTGTTCCTGCTGATCTTCATCGTCATCTGGACGATGTCGGGCGCCAAGAAGCACCCGCGCCCGCTGCGTGCCCCACCCAGCCATCCGTCGCGCCAGGGCGAGGGCACCCAGGAAGCGCCGCGCGCCGAGGGCTCCGGGTCGACCGGCACGGCGCCGAAAGCGTCACAGCCGCCCAAGGCTGACGCCCCCTGATCAATGCAGCATGCGCGGCATCGCCAGCGCAAACTCGGGAATCGGCGCCTCGAAGCGATGGCCGTCCTCGGCCACGCAGAAGTATTCGCCGCGCATGGTGCCCACCGGCGTCTTGATGGTCGCCCAGCTGGTGTACTCGAACGATTCGCCCGGCGGCAGCAGCGGCTGGTGGCCGACCACGCCGAGGCCGGCGACCTCCTGCACGTGGCTCTCCGCGTCGGTGATGACCCAGTGCCGCGAGACCAGCTGGCTCGGTACCTCGCCCGTATTGCGGATGGTGATGGTGTAGGCAAAGGCGTACTGGTCCTGCGAGGGCTCGGATTGCTCAGGCAGGTAGCGCGTCCGGACCTGGACGGTGAGTTCGTAGCGGGACATAACGATCCACGGTGGCAAGTGGCGCCCATTGTGCGGCAAGGCCGCAGTGCCCGGCAAGGCGCGGCGGCCGGACCGCCGATCCGGCTAAAATAGCGCCCTTCTTCGCGCATCTGCGCGCCTTTTTCTGGTCCCCATCATGCCTGCAGCCATCGATCCGTCCGGTTTCCGCATCGCCCCGTCCATCCTGTCAGCCGATTTTGCCCGCCTGGGCGAGGAGGTACGCCGCGTGATCGAGGGCGGCGCCGACTGGATCCACTTCGATGTGATGGACAACCACTACGTGCCGAACCTGACGGTCGGCCCGCTGGTCTGCGAGGCGATCCGCCCGCACGCCCAGCGCGACGGCAAGCCGGTGCCGATCGATGTGCACCTGATGGTGCGCCCGGTCGACCGCATCATCCCCGACTTCGCCAAGGCCGGCGCCGATCTGATCACCTTCCATCCGGAGGCGTCCGAGCACATCGACCGGTCGCTGGCGCTGATCCGCGACCAGGGCTGCAAGGCCGGCCTGGTGTTCAACCCGGCCACGCCGCTGCACTACCTGGACCACGTGATGGATCGCCTGGACATGGTGCTGATCATGTCGGTCAACCCGGGCTTCGGCGGGCAGTCGTTCATTCCGGAGGCGCTCACCAAGCTGCGCGCGGTGCGCCAGAAGCTGGATGCCTACGCGGACAGGACCGGCCGCCGGATCCTGCTGGAAATCGACGGCGGGGTGAAGGCCGACAACATCGCCGAGATCGCCCGCGCGGGTGCCGACACCTTCGTCGCCGGCTCGGCCGTGTTCGGCAAGCCGGATGCGGACGGCGGCTATCGCGGCACGGTGGGTGCGCTGCGCAGCGCGCTCGAGGGCATCACGGCATGACGGGCGCGCTGCCGGCCGGGCCCGTGCGCGTCGTCATCATCGACCTGGACGGGACGATGGTGGACACGGCGGGCGACTTCCACGCCGCCATCAACGCGATGCTGGAGACGCTGGGCGCCGCGCCGGACATGCCGGCGCAGGAGATCGTCGGGTATGTGGGCAAGGGTTCGGAAAACCTGGTGCGCCGCGTGCTCGACGCGCGCCTGCCGCCGGCCCAGGCCAACAGCCGCTTCGCTGAAGCGCTCGACGCCTATCAGCGCGCCTACCTCGCCATCAACGGCCGGTACGCGCGCGTCTACGACGGCGTGCGCGAGGGCCTGGACGCGCTGCGCGGCATGGGCCTCGCGCTGGCCTGCGTGACCAACAAGCCGCACGATTTCACCCAGCCGCTGCTGGCGCAGTTGGGCCTGGCCCCCTGTTTCGACCTCGTTTATCCGGGCGACGCCTTCCCCTATCGCAAGCCCGATCCGTACCCCATGCTGCGCGTGGCGGAGGCCTTCGGCGTGAGCCCGGCAGACATCGTCGCCATCGGCGATTCGGAGAACGATGCCCGCGCCGCCCGCGCTGCCGGCATGCGCGTGCTGGCGGTGCCATACGGCTACAACCATGGCCAGCCTGTACAAGCGGCGGGAGCCGATGCTATAGTCGATTCGCTTTTTGCGGCAGCGCAACTGATCCGGCCCCATGCCACATCGGGCCACACCATGCACCGCGCCATGTCTGCCGCCTCCAACTGACGATCCATGTTCCTGAACCGCAAACGCATCTTCGCTGGTAGTGACCGGGGGGCCTGGCCCTGGCGACGCTGGCATGCCCTCGCCCGGGCGTAAGCGTTTGCACGGCTGCTGATCGTTCCATTCCGGTTTCCGGCATCCGGCGCACCCCCGGTGCGCCAGCCTGAGCCACCTGCTTCTCCTGCCCCCAAACGCTGACCGCCCGCCGGTTGACCGCCATTCGCGGATGACCTTCGCGGAATCGCACGGTTTTCGCACCGCTGTCGCGTTCCCACCCCTGATGTTCTGCTAACGTTCCGTCGGCGCAACCGCGCTTGCCGTGGAGCGAAACGCATGCCGGCCGTGGCTTTCCGCCCGTCCGGCGAACCGACCTGACCGCTCATGACCGAACTCGAATTCAAATCGCTGGCCGACCAGGGCTACAACCGCATCCCGCTGATCACCGAGGCGCTGGCCGACCTGGAGACGCCGCTCTCGCTGTACCTGAAGCTGGCGCAATCGCACGACCGCGGCACGCACACCTTCCTGCTGGAATCCGTGGTGGGCGGCGAGCGCTTCGGGCGCTATTCCTTCATCGGCCTGCATGCGCGCACGCTGCTGCGCACCACCGGCCACCGCACCGAGGTCGTCACCGACGGCCAGGTGGTCGAAACGCATGACGGCAATCCGCTGGAATTCATCGCCGCCTTCGAGCAACGCCACAAGATCGCGCTGCGCCCGGGCCTGCCGCGGTTCTGCGGCGGCCTGGCCGGCTATTTCGGCTACGACGCCGTGCGCTACATCGAGCCGCGCCTGACCGACACCGCGCCGCCCGATGACCTGCAGTTGCCCGACATCCAGCTGATGCTGTGCGAAGAGCTGGCCGTGATCGACAACCTGTCGGGCAAGCTCTACCTGATCGTCTATGCCGATCCGTCCAAGCCCGAGGCCTATCCGCGCGCCAGGCAGCGCCTGCGCGAGCTGCGCGCCAAGCTGCGGCATCCGGTGGACGTGCCGGTGACCTCGCCGTCGGTGCGCACGGACATCGTGCGGGAATTCGACAAGGCGGACTACATCACCGCGGTGCTCAAGGCCAAGGAGTACATCGCGGCGGGCGATATGATGCAGGTGCAGGTCGGCCAGCGCCTGGTCAAGCCGTTCCGCGACGCGCCGCTGTCGCTGTACCGCGCGCTGCGCTCGCTGAACCCGTCGCCCTATATGTACTTCTACAACTTCGGCGACATGCAGATCGTCGGGGCCTCGCCGGAGATCCTGGTGCGCCAGGAAGAGCGCCGCGTGCCGGCCGGCGCGAACGGCAACGGCGCGGAGGAATCCGCCCGCATCGTGACGATCCGCCCGCTGGCGGGCACCCGCCCGCGCGGCAGCACGCCCGAGCGCGACGCGGAACTGGCCACCGAGCTGCTCAACGACCCGAAGGAGATCGCCGAGCACGTCATGCTGATCGACCTGGCGCGCAATGACATCGGCCGCATCGCCGAGATCGGCTCGGTCAAGGTGACCGACCAGATGGTCATCGAGAAGTATTCGCACGTGCAGCACATCGTCAGCTCGGTCGAGGGGCGCCTGAAGCCCGGCATGACCAATATGGACGTGCTGCGCGCCACCTTCCCCGCAGGCACGCTGTCGGGCGCGCCCAAGGTGCGGGCGATGGAGATCATCGACGAGCTGGAGCCGGTCAAGCGCGGCATCTACGGCGGCGCGGTGGGCTACCTGTCGTTCTCGGGCGAGATGGACCTGGCGATCGCCATCCGCACCGGCATCATCAAGGACGGCAACCTGTACGTGCAGGCCGCCGCCGGCGTGGTGGCCGATTCCGACCCGGATGCCGAATGGCGCGAGACCGAACACAAGGCGCGCGCCGTGCTGCGCGCCGCCGAGCAGGTCCAGGACGGCCTGGACGCCGATTTCTGACAGGCAAGGAGCCCAACATGCTGCTGATGATCGACAACTACGACTCCTTCACCTACAACATCGTCCAGTACTTCGGCGAGCTCGGCCAGGACGTGCGCACGGTTCGCAACGATGAGATCACGATCGAGGCGATCGAGCAATTGAACCCGGAGCGCATCTGCCTCTCGCCCGGGCCGTGCACGCCCAAGGAAGCCGGCATTTGCCTACCGGTGCTGGAGCACTTTGCGGGGCGCATTCCCATCCTGGGCGTGTGCCTGGGGCATCAGGCCATCGGCGATGCGTTCGGTGGCCGCGTGATCCGCGCGCAGAAGGTGATGCACGGCAAGGTCAGCACCATCGAGAACACCGGCGCCGGCGTGTTCGCCAACCTGCCGCGCCATTTCAAGGTGACGCGCTATCACTCGCTGGCGATCGAGCGCGAGACGCTGCCCGACTGCCTGGAGGTGACCGCCTGGACCGAAGACGGCGAGATCATGGGCGTGCGCCACAAGACGCTGCCGGTCGAAGGCGTGCAGTTCCACCCCGAATCGATCCTGTCGGAGCACGGCCACGCCCTGCTGGCCAATTTCCTGAAGGAACGCGCCTGATGCGCGCCCGCGCGTGCGTGGCGGCGGCGCTGGCCGTGCTGGCCGCGCCGATCGCGCTGGCCGGCACGCTGGAGGCCTGCCGTACCGCCCCGCCCGAAGCCGGCGGCGCAGCCCGCTGCGTGCAGGCTGCGCGCAAGTCGGCGCAGGCGGAGTTGGCGGCGGCCGAATCGGCGCGCCGCAACGCGCTGCGCGCGCGTATCGCCGCGCGTGATGCCGCCATCGACCGCGGCGCCGCGATGGCCTTCGACCGCACCGTGCGCGCCCACCAGCTGTACCGGCAGGCCGAATGCGACCTGGCCCGCCGCCTGGCCCGCAACACCCCCGATGCCGACCTGGCCGAAGCCGCGTGCGATGCCGACCTCTCCCGCGAGCGCATCGGCGCCCTGCGCGAGGCCACGTACCCGGCAACCCCGGCGCCCAACCCGGCGGCGGCACCGGTAAAACCGTAACCGAATCCCACGACCATCATGACCATTTCTCCGCAGGACGCGCTGACCCGCTGCATCGAGCATCGCGAGATCTTCCACGACGAAATGCTGCACCTGATGCGGCTGATCATGCGCGGCGAGATGTCGCCGGTGATCGCCTCGGCGCTCATCATGGGGCTGCGCGTCAAGAAAGAGACGATCGGCGAAATCGCTGCCGCGGCCACCGTGATGCGCGAATTCGCCACCACGGTGGACGTGCCGGCGGCGATCCTGGATCACTTTGTCGACATCGTCGGCACCGGCGGCGACGGCGCCAACACCTTCAATATCTCCACCGCGTCGATGTTCGTGGCCGCCGCGGCCGGCGCGCGCATCGCCAAGCACGGCGGGCGCGGCGTGAGCTCCAAGTCGGGCAGCGCCGACGTGCTGGAGGCGCTGGGCGTCAACATCATGCTGACGCCCGAGCAGGTGGCGCAAAGCATCGAGGCGGTGGGCATCGGCTTCATGTTCGCGCCCAATCACCATCCGGCGATGAAGAACGTCGCGCCGATCCGCAAGGAGCTGGGCGTGCGCACCCTCTTCAACATCCTGGGGCCGCTGACCAATCCGGCCGGCGCGCCGAACATCCTGATGGGCGTGTTCCATCCGGACCTGGTCGGCATCCAGGTGCGCGTGATGCAGCGCCTCGGTGCCAGGCATGCGGTGGTGGTCTATGGTAAAGACGGGATGGACGAAGTGTCGCTGGGCGCCGCCACGGTGGTCGGCGAGCTCAAGGACGGCGAAGTGCGCGAGTACGAAATCCATCCGGAAGACTACGGCCTGCAGATGGTCTCCAACCGGGGCCTGAAGGTGGCCGACGCAGAGGAATCCAAGGCGATGTTGCTCGGCGCTCTGGAGAACGTGCCCGGCACGCCACGCGAGATCGTGACGCTCAATGCGGGCGCGGCGCTGTATGCGGCCAACCTGGCCGGCTCGATCGGCGATGGCATCACGCTGGCGCGCGAGGCGATCGCATCCGGCGCGGCACGCGCCAAGGTGGACGAGCTGGTGCGCGTGACCAATCAATTCAAGAAGTGAACATGTCCGACATCCTGCAGAAAATCCTGGCCGTGAAGGCCGAAGAAGTGGCCGCGGCGCGCAAGCACCGCGATCTGCCGAGCGTGCGCGCCGAGGCCGAGGCCAACCGCCACGACAGCACCCTGGGCCCGCGCGGCTTTGCGCAGGCCCTGCGCGACAAGATCGGCGCGGGCCGGGCGGCCGTGATCGCCGAGGTCAAGAAGGCCTCGCCGTCCAAGGGCGTGCTGCGCCCGGACTTCAAGCCCGCCGAAATCGCCGGCAGCTATGCCGAACACGGCGCGGCCTGCCTGTCGGTGCTGACCGACGAACAGTTCTTCCAGGGCCACGCCGACTACCTGCGCGAAGCCCGCGCAGCCTGCGCGCTGCCCGCGCTGCGCAAGGACTTCATGGTCGATCTGTACCAGGTGTACGAGGCCCGCTCGTGGGGCGCGGACTGCATCCTGCTGATCGTCTCCGCCCTGGACCAGGGGCTGATGGCCGAGCTGGAAGCCTGCGCGCACGAGCTCGGCATGGACGTGCTGGTGGAAGTGCACGATGGTCATGAGCTGGAGCGCGCGCTGCGCCTGTCGACGCCGCTGGTGGGCGTCAACAACCGCAACCTGCGCACCTTCGAGACCACGCTCGACACCACGCTGGGCCTGCTCAAGCACATGCCGGACGACCGCATCGTCGTGACCGAATCGGGCATCCTCAAGCCCGACGACGTGCGCAAGATGCGCGCGGCCGACGTCAACGCCTTCCTGGTCGGCGAAGCCTTCATGCGTGCCGACGATCCGGGCACCGAGCTGGCGCGCCTGTTCGCCTGACGCGATGGCCCGCGAGATCGAACTGAAGCTGGCGGTGCCCGCCGGCGCGCACGACGCGCTGGCCGGCTGGCTGGACGCGCATGCGCAGCCGGCCGGCTCCGTGGCGCTGGCCAACGTGTACTACGACACGCCCGAGCAGGCACTGGCGCGCAACCGCGCGGCCCTGCGCGTGCGCCGCCACGGCAACCAGTGGCTGCAGACGCTGAAGACGGCCGGCGACGGCGGCCAGGGTGGGCACGCCGGCCTGTCGGCCCGCCACGAATGGGAAGTGCCGCTGGACGGCGATGCGCTGTCGGTCGAGGCCTTCGCCGCGCAGGATGCCGCCGAGGCGGCCGACTTCGTCCGCCCGCATGCCGACCGCCTGGTGCCGCTGTTCCGCACCGATTTCACGCGCCGGCTGTGGCATACCGCGGCGGACGGCGGCGAGATCGAGATCGCGCTGGATGCCGGCGCCATCCTCGTGCCCGGCACCGACGCGCACGAAGCGATCGACGAACTGGAAGTGGAATGGAAGCCGGCCGCCGGCAACACCCTGGACGAATCGGCGATCGCCGAGCGTCTGCACGCGTGGACGCAAACCCTGCGCACGGCCGTGCCGGGCCTCGCGCCGCTCGACGCCAGCAAGGCCCTGCGCGGCTACCGGCTGCATGCGACGGCGACCGGAGCCCTGGCATGACGCGCCGCGCCGACCCGGCCCAGGCCACGCTCTTCGACGATGACGAACCCGCCGGTGCGCCGACGGCCACGGGTGGCTTCGTTCCGCTGGCCGACCAGTTCGATGCGTTGCCCGCCGACTGGAAAGCGCTGCTCGGGCCCTGCCTGGCGCGGACCGACTGGCCGGCCTTGTGCACCTTCGTCGACGGCGAACGCGCGGCCGGCAAGCCGATCTTCCCGACCGAGGTCTTCCACGCCCTGCACCTGACGCCGGTCGACGCGGTGCGCGTGATCATCCTCGGCCAGGATCCGTACCACGGCACCGGCACGGTCGATGGCCGCGAAGTGCCGCAGGCGCACGGGCTGGCGTTCTCGGTGCCCGCCGGCGTGCGCGTGCCGCCGAGCCTGCGCAACATCTACAAGGAAATCGAGGCGGAATACGGCCGCAAGCTGTCCGCCGGCTCCGGCAACCTGGAGGGCTGGGCGCAACAGGGCGTGCTGCTGCTCAACACAGTGCTGACCGTCGAGCAGGGCCAAGCCGCGAGCCACGCCCGGCGCGGCTGGGAGCGCATCACGGATTGCCTGCTGGAGCACCTGGCGCGCGTCGGCCACGCTCGCGTGTTCATGCTGTGGGGCAGCCACGCCCAGGCCAAGCGCGCCTTGCTGCCGGAAGGGCATCTGGTGCTCGAGGCGCCGCATCCGTCGCCGCTGTCGGCGCATCGCGGCTTCCTGGGGTGCGGGCATTTCCGGGCCGCCAACGACTGGCTGGCGGCGCAGGGGCAGTCGACGATCGATTGGCTCCGGCCCCAGGCGGACTGACGCAGCGGACAAGCAACCTGACGGAAGGCGGTTCCCGACATTCCTAGCATGTAAGCGACACTTTTCTTTCACCATCGGAGCGAAGGGCTTACATGATCGAATGTACGTTTGAACTGAATGACAAGCCGATAAGCATGTTCAAGATCGGGGCGCGCTCGTTTCCGGCGTTTTCGGGATTAGGAAGTCACCTCAATCGGCGAAGTGCCGTATGTTCCCCGAACCTGGGCCCCATTCCTCCGGGCAGGTATTACATTCTCGATCGCCAAACGGGAGGACGCCTAGGTCCCCTGCTGGACCGAATCAAAGGCCGACAGGATTGGCTCGCACTGTATGCCGATGATGGCCGTATCGATGATTACACCTTTTGCAACCGAGTTCAGCGAGGCAGCTTCCGCTTACACCCTAGCGGTCGCGCAGGCATCAGCCAAGGCTGCATCGTGATACACAGCCAGGCGGATTTCTACCGGTTGCGGGCTTTACTCAATTGCCACCGCCCCGTGGCGATCCCCGACCTGGGCATCCAGGCATACGGGAAGGTGGTGGTGAAATGAAATCGCCGCTCGGCGCAGGCCTCCTGGCTGCATGGCTGGTAGTGGGCGCATGGCTTCTAAATGACTGGTGGGGCACCCATCTGGACCTCGTTCCCAAACCGCCCGAGGTCTTCGGAGATTGGCTCATCAGAATGACCGGCACGGCCAATGCCGAGGAAGCCGGTGACGTTGATTTCCTTTTTGGCTTGGTCGTCTCCTTTGTCATCGTCTCGATGTTGACTTGGCTATTGCTTGCCACATTGCGCCAAGTCCGCGCCCTGCTTCGACGACATCGCTGAAACATCGCGCCCTGACATGGACATCGGGCCGTGCCATGGCAATACGTGAAGCCGCCAAGACCGGCAGGCTCATCCACGCTCAATCCGCCACACGCAGCGCTCGCCCCAGCGCGCCGCAGCGCAGCGCGATCTTCGCGGTATCCGCACGCAGCGCCTGCAGGCGACGCTCCAGCAGGTGCATGGCCGACAGCGAATCGGGATGCGTGGCGGCATCGATCATGCGCGAGCGCGCCGACTGGTCGGCGAATTCGGCCGCGCCCAGCTCCTGCGTGTCACGCGGGCGCACGCCCCAGCCGCCTTCGTGGACGGCCTGGTCGAAGCGTTCCTTGGCGCGCGCCAGGCTCTCCAGCGCGGACTCGACGGTCTGTTCGATCAGGGCGTGCGTATCGGCTGCGTCGAGCTCCTGCCCGCGCTGGCGCACCAGGATGCGCACCGCCGCCACATGCGCGGCGACCAGGTAGTTCTGCACGATGAAGCGGTTCAGGTTGTCGACCGCCCGGTGCCGGCTCTTGGGCTCGTTCAGCATGCGGGCGAAGGCGGCGATCAGCCCGGTCAGCGCATCCATGAACTGCTTGCGCTGCACGCGGTAGGCGAAGTCGTCCTTGGGCGAGCCGAGCAGCAGATCGCGCGCGGACTCGATGAAGCGCCGGTTGGTGCGCAGCACGTCGTCCACCAGCTTGGGCAGGTTGCGGTATTCCCAGGCCGGCAGCACGTAGCTGAAGGCGGTGGCGATGGCCGCGCCGAGCAGCGTGTCGACCAGCCGTTCGCCGATGGCACCCTTGCTGCCCGGCAGCAACAGGTTGATCTGGATGAGCACCTGCACCGCCGCCGCCGCCGCCGTGTAGCGGTAGCGCACGGTGACGAAGGCGGCACTGGCGGCCGTCGACAGGTACAGCACCGCCAGCAGGATCCACGTCGAATGCACGTAGCGCAGCAGCACGGCGGCGATCACGCAGCCGATCAGCGTGCCCAGCACCCGGTCGACATTGCGCTGGCGCGTCATGCTGAAGGTCGGCTTGAGGATCACCACGATGGTCAGCAGCACCCAGTAGCCGTGCGAGGCGTACGGCAGGTGGTCGGCGATCCACAGCCCGGCGGCCACCGCCATGGCCGTGCGCAGGGCGAAGCGCAGGGTCGGCGAGCGCCAGTTGAAGGCGTCCAGCACCAGCCGCAGCTCATATTGCTGCCGCGTCAGGAAGGGCGTCATGTCCGGCCGCAGCAGAACGGAGGACAGCGCCACCGGCGTGGCGGTGGCGGCGTGCAGCTGCGCCATCAGGCGGATCGCGCCGCGCACGGTCGCGACCGACTCCTCCAGCGCGGCGATGGCTTCCAGCGGAATCGCGTGGTGGCCGTGCTGCAGCTCGTCGAGCGCGGCATCGATGGCGGCCATCTCCTTGTCGTACGGCATCGGCGTGGGCGACGGCCGGTCGCGGCCGACGGCGTAGGCCAGCGCTTCGAGGTCCAGCCGCATCCGCTCGATACTGTCGCGCAGCAGCCGCATGATCTCGGCGTCGGCCAGCCACTGGCGCAGCAGCGGGTAATCGGTGTTGGTCGACAGCAGGTATTCGTACAGGTCCAGCATGCGCATGTGGATCTGCACCAGGCGGCCGTCGCCGGTGTCGCCGTTATCGCGGTTGTCGCGGAAGACGAAATCGCGCGCGAGCTGCTGCTTGTCGGCCACCGAGATCTGCTGGCGCACCAGCGCGTCGAACTGCGCATCGAAATCGAGCGCGGTATCGTAGAAGCCGGCCTTGCGCTCGACATAGATGGCCAGTTCGTACAGGCATTCGGCCAGCACCTGCTCCTTGATGCGGCGCCGCTGGCCCCACGCCACCGCCATCGCAAAGGCCATGTAGCCGGCCGCGCCGAGGAAGAACTGGGCGGTGTGCTCCAGCGCCTCGCGCAAGGCGAACGCCTCGGTGAAGGTGAGCGTCATCACGAACAGCGCCGCGAACTGCAGCGACAGCGTCTTGTTGCCGTACACCGCCATCAGCCCCGCCAGGAAGCTGACCACCACGATCACCGCCGGCAGGATCGCGTACGGCGTCGCCACCGCCACGATGAAGGTCACCAGCGTGGTCAGCAGCACGCACGCCAGCAGTTCGTTGAACTTGTGCCGCAGCGGGCTGGGCAGGTCCATCTGGCTGGTGCACAGCGCGCCGATCGACACCACCATGGCGCCCTGCAGGTCCATCGCCAGCAGGGCCAGCAGCGTCAGGCCGATCACGCCGGTGGCGGTCCGGATGCCGCGCGAAACGTAGTGGCTGTAGAGGAAGGTGCGCGGATCGTGTACGTAGTCCATCGGGCGGCGTGGATCAGGCCGCCGACCTGGACTTCGCCGGGCGGGCACCACGGGCCGCGGCGCGCTTGCCCAGCCACGCCGAGCGCAGCGGCGACGGCTCGGCCGACAGCGCCAGCGCGAACTGCGGCGTGGCGTCCGCGGACAGGGTCACGTCCAGCTGCATCAACTCGTCGCGGCGGAACACATGCACGGGCACGGTGTCGCCGGCGCGGTGGCGCGCCAGGCTCTTGTCGAGTTGGCCGGACAGCACGCGCAGGCCATCCACCGCGACGACCAGGTCGCCCGCGGACAGGCCGGCGCGCTGCGCCGGTCCGCCGTCGAACACCTGCAGCAGCTTGACGAAGCCGTTCTCCGCGCCGACCTTGGCGCCCAGGCCCAGCGCGGCCTCGGCCGGCTTGCGCGTGGCCGTCACGCCGATCGCCTTGAACAGCGCGGGCAGCGGCGGATCGTCCCGGCCCTCGGCCAGTTGGCGCACCAGCGTGCGCAGGCGCAGGCCGGTGGTCTCTTCCATCAGTGCGATCAGCTCGGCTTCGGTGACGCCGCGCTGGGCGTGGCCGGGCGCGTAGAAGTCGCGGCCGCCGGCGGCCCACAGCGCGCGCATCACGTCGTCGAGCGAATGCTCGCCGCCGGTCTGCGTGCGGATGGTCAGGTCCAGCGCCAGCGCCACCAGCGAGCCCTTGGTGTAGTAGCTGACGATGGCATTGGGGGCGCTCTCGTCCTGGCGGTAGTACTTGGTCCAGGCATCGAACGAGCTTTCCGCCACGCTCTGCTTCAGGCGCCCGCTGCCGCGCAGCACGCCGTTCCAGGTCTTGGCGAGCATCTCGAGGTACTGGGCTTCCGAGATCAGCCCCGAGCGCACCAGCATCAGGTCGTCGTAGTAGCTGGTGAAGCCCTCGAACAGCCACAGCAGCGGCGTGTGCACCTCGCGCTCCAGCGCGTACGGCACGAAGACGGCCGGCTTGATGCGCTTGACGTTCCAGGTATGGAAATACTCGTGGCTGACCAGGCCGAGGAAGGTGCGGTAGCCCTCGGTGGTCTCGTCGCGGCCGGTCACGGGCAGGTCGTTGCGCGCGCACATCAGCGCGGTGCTGGCGCGATGTTCCAGGCCACCGTAGCCATCGGTCGTCACCATGGTCATGAAGACGTAGCGGCGATTGCTGTCGAGGAAGGGCGCGGCGGCGGTGTGCGGCTCGAACAGGCGGATCTGCGCCTCGCAGATGCGCTTGAAGTCGCGGGCGATGCGCTCCAGGTCCAGGTTCGGCACGCGGCCGGTGAAGACGGCGTCGTGCTGCGCACCGCAGGCCTCGAACGAGACCAGCGCGAAGGTGCCCATCTCGACCGGATGATCGATCAGCTCGTCATAGTCGGCGGCCTCGTACCAGCCGAAGCCGTAGCGCTTGGCGCCCACCCTGCCCTGCACGCGGCCACTCGCCTCGCGCAATGCGGTGGCGACGCGCCAGCCGCGGTAGGCATCGCCCGCGGGCGGCTGGATGTCGACCAGGCAGCGGACCTGCTCGCCCCCCTCCACGCGCAGGAACACCGAGGTGCCGTTGAAGAAGCCGTGCGTGGGGTCGAGGTGCGCGGCCCGCACCGACAGGTCCCATGCGTACACGTCGTACGACACCGTCAACGGCCCGCTGCACGGCGCCGCCTGCCAGGTGTGCTTGTCGAGCTTGGCCAGGCGCACCGCGCGCTCGCCGCACATCGCCTCGATGCGCACGATGTTGCGAGCGAACTCGCGGATCATGTAGCTGCCCGGAATCCACGCCGGCAGCGAGAAGCGCTGGCCCTGCGGGTCGGGCGCGTCGACCGTGACGGTGACGGTGAACAGATGCGCCTCGGGCGCGGCGGGGGCGATGGTGTAGCGGATCGGCTTCATGGTGCGGACATTGTAGCGTTGCCGTCCCACGGCGCCGATGCCGGATCGCCCGATCTGCGCCTATCGGTTGACGTCCACCACCACCCGCCCGCGCATCCTGCCGGCCAGGATGTCGTGCGCCGCGCCGATGGCCTCGCCCAGCGCGATCTCGCGCGTAATGGCGGCCAGGCGCGCCGGCGCCAGATCGGCCGCCAGGCGCTGCCAGGCGGTCTGCCGCAATGCGCGCGGCGCGGTCACGCTGTTGATGCCGTGCAGCGTCACGCCGCGCAGGATGAACGGCGCGACCGTCGCCGGAAACTCCATGCCCTGCGCCAGCCCGCAGGCGGTGACGATACCGCCGTGGCGTACCTGCGCACAGGCATTGGCCAGCGTGTGCGAGCCGACCGAATCGACCACCGCCGCCCAGCGCTCCTTCTGCAGTGGCTTGCCGGGCGCCGACAGCTCGGCGCGGTCGATCACCTCGGCGGCGCCCAGCGCGCGCAGGAAATCGGCTTCGGCCAGCTTGCCGGTGGAGGCCACCACGCGGTGGCCGAGCTTGCCCAGCACCGCGATGGCGATCGAACCGACACCGCCCGACGCGCCGGTCACCAGCACCTCGCCGTCGCCCGGCGTCACGCCGCTGCGCTCGAGCGCCAGCACCGACAGCATCGCCGTATAGCCGGCCGTGCCGATCGCCATGGCGGCGCGCGTGTCGAGCCCGGCCGGCAGCGCCACCAGCCAGTCGCCCGACAGCCGTGCCCGCTGCGCCAGGCAGCCCCAGTGCGTCTCGCCGACGCCCCAGCCGTTGAGCACCACCGCATCGCCCGCCTTCCAGTCCGGGTGCGACGATTCGATGACCGTGCCGGCACCGTCGATGCCGGCCACCATCGGCCACTTGCGCACCACCGGGCCGCGGCCGGTGATGGCCAGGCCGTCCTTGTAGTTGATGGTCGACCAGTCGATGCGGACCAGCACGTCGCCGGCGGTCAGCGCATTGGCGAGCGCCTCGGGCGAGGACAGCGCGGCATCGTCCAGGTCCGTCACCCGGGCCAGCGTCCCGCCTTCCTGTTTTTCCAGCATCAGCGCGCGAAACGACATGGGCGGCCTCCGGGTGGCGGCGGGCAAAGAAAAAAGCGCCGGGTGCAACCGGCGCTCTGGATCACGACTTCTTCAGCGACGCGAACTTGCGTTCCAGCGTGGCCGCATCGATCAGGCCCGGCGCCCGCGAGCCGTCCATGAAGATGATGGCCGGGGTGCCGTTGACGTTGAGCGCGCGGCCCAGCTTGAGGTTGTCTTCCAGCGGCGTGTCGCAATTGCCGGCACCGCCCGGGGCGCTCTTGGACACCATCCAGTCGCGCCAGGCCTTGGCACGGTCAGACGCGCACCAGATCTGCTTGGCCTTGGTGTTGGAGTCCTCGGACAGGATCGGGAACAGGAAGGTGTAGACCGTGATGTTGTCGACCTGCGAGAACATCTGCTCCAGCTTGTGGCAGTACGGGCAGTTCGGGTCGGAGAACACGGCAACCTTGCGCGCGCCGTTGCCCTTGACCCACTTCACCGCGCGATCCAGCGGCAGGTCGGACCACTTGATGCGGTTGATCTCGGCCATGCGCTCCTGCGTGAGGTTGGTCGCAGTCTGCGTATCGAGCAGATCGCCGTTGAGCACATAGCGGCCGGTGGCATCCGTGTAGACGACCTGACTGCCGAGATTCACCTCGTACAGCCCCGGCAGCGGCGACTTGGCCACGCCCTTGATCTCGACGTTCGATCCCAGCGCCTTCTGCACCGAGGCCTTGACCTTGTCCAGCGCGGGCTCGGCGGCACCGGCGGTCAGCGCGTAGCCCGCGCCCATGGCGACAACCAGCGCCGCCGAGGCGATGGCCGCCACCCGAATACGAAACGACATGACAACTCCTGGAAGCCGGCTGCCGACGAACGGCTAGCCTAGCGCGTGCCTGACCAGCAGGCGTTTGATGAATGGCGTCAGGCCCACCACGCGCATGCCCGCGTTGCGGACCATGCGGGGCAATGCACCCGGCAGGGCGAACAACGTGTGCAGCCCGTCGGTGGCAGCCGTCAGCGACAGCAGGTCTTCGCGGCGGGCCCGCTCGTAGCGGCGCAGCAGCCTCAGATCGCCATGATCGCGCATGGTTTCGCGTTCCGCCATCACCTGACCCAATTCAGCGACATCGCGCAGGCCCAGGTTCATGCCCTGGCCGGCCAGCGGATGAATCACATGCGCCGCATCGCCGACCAGCGCGACCCGCGGCGCGACCAGCCGCTCGGCATGCTGCAGCACCAGCGGGAACCCCAGCGCCGGGGTGACGCACGACAGCCGCCCGAAGCGCGCCGCCACCGCGCCGCCGGCCGCCGCCTCGACCGCGCGGCACAGCGCATCCGGCGACAACGCCAGCAGATCGCGCGCATGGTCCTCGCCGGCGGACCACACCATTGACACGCGCCGGTCCGGCAGCGGCAGCATGGCGAGGATCTCGCCGCGCGCGGGGGCGGTATCGCCCGACGCGCGCGCGCCATCGGCCGAGGCGCCGAGGAACCACTGCCAGGCGGTGTCCTGATGCCAGTGCTCGGCCTGGAAGTTGGCGACCACGCCCAACTGGCGATACGGCTTCGCGTCGGCGCGGATGCCGGCCTGCTGGCGCACCCACGACTGCTTGCCGTCGGCGCCGACCACGCATTCGGCGCGAATCGCCTGTCCGTCGGACAGCGTCAGGCGCACGGCATCGGCCTCCATCTCGAAGCCGGTGGCGGCGTGGGCGAAGGTCTGGACGGTATGGGCGAACCGCAGCGCGGTTTCCAGCGCGCGCTCGACCAGGGACGATTCGGCAATCCACGCCAACTGCGGCGCGCCGGCCGCATAGGCGGAGAAATGCAGGTCGGCGTGCGCATGCTCGCCGCGCGCGGCCGCCGCGTCGCCGAAGACACGCATGTCCTGCACCGGCTGCACGCGCGACATGTCCAGCGCCGGCCAGATGCGCAACTGCTCGAGCAGCGCCTGCGAACTGGACGAGAACGCATAGACGCGGGCGTCCCAGGCATCCGGCCCGGCGGGCGCCGACGACGGCGCGGGCGATGCGGCCGGTGCCACGTGGGCGACGCGCAAGCCGGCCTGGGCCAGCCGCAGCGCGCACGCACGCCCGACGATGCCGCCGCCCACCACCGCGACGTGGAAAGCCGGTGCGCCGGCGGAGGAGGAAAACGCGGGTGTATTCATGGTGGGCCGATTATAGCGGCGGGGGGTGGCTCGGCTTTGCGGCGACGCAAGGTGCGCTTGGGTCACACCATGGCGGCGCGCTCGTGCCGCATGGCGTGGAGATCACGCGCACGCGTCCGAAGTCGGGTACGGCGCATCTCGTCGCGCCGCGAGTGAAATCGCCCGCACAACCGCGGAGTGACGCCATTTCCACGCGCGCGCAACGGGCTCAAGCCATCCCCGGGGATGGCCGATAAAAGCGGGGCAGTTCGGCGTTTTGAACCCGCCGCTGCCCCGATACATTGCAGGTCCGATCCACCGACGACTCTTCCAGATGCCATGTTCAAGGCGCACGCTCTCTCGCGCTTGACCAGCGGTGCGGCCATCCTCGCGCTGGTCGGCTGCGCGCAGTTGTCATCGCCCGGCCAGGGCGGCGCACCGCAAGCCGGCCGTGGGCCGTCCGGCGAGATCATGACGTTCACGATCCCGCCGGACGCGCTGGGCGCGCACGACCCACAGCTGACGGCCGTGCTGACCAAGGCGGGCGCGCTGGCCGCCGCGCAAAGGCAGCCGACCACCGTCCTCGTGACGGCGCTGGCGCAGGACTTCCGCTATCTCAACCAGGCCCTCTGGAATGGCGTGCCCGCGTCGCGCGCGAGCCATGTTCACCTGGAAAACCTGACGGTCGGCGCAAGCCAGCCGTACACCGTGACCATCAAGACGGACTGAGGGGAACCGCATGCGCAGGATCCGACTTTCCCTGTTCGGCCTCGGCCTGCTGGCGGCGATGCCGTCGTTCGCCGGTCCGGCCGGCACCTTGGGCCCCGCCGCGATCGCCGCGCCCGACAAGGTCTATCCGCCCCTGCCGACGCTGGCGATGCTGCCGCCGGCCAGCGGCGGCGGCGGCGAACCGGCGCCGGCCACGACCGGCCACAGGAAGGTGGCCACGCTCAAGCTCCGCAAGAGCGCCGAGCCGATGCCCCGCATGGTGGTGTCCGACGCCTCGCATGCCTACCTGGCCAGTATCGAGCATCAGCTCGAGCAGGCCCTGCAGAAATGACCCCCTGACGGAGCGCGCTCATGGCCGGCCCCACACTCGCCCAGACTGTCCGACGCAGCCGCCCGGATGGCCACAGGCTTGCGGGCCTGCGCTGGATCCGCGCGGGTGCGGCGCTGGCGCTATGCCTGTCGAGCCTGGCGGCCCAGGCGGCGGGGGACTGCTTCGAGCAGGCCGGGGCCTACCAGGGCGTCAATCCAACCGTGCTGCGCGCGATCGCGTGGTTCGAGTCAAAGGGCGACCCGCGCGCCGTGCATCGCAATGCCGACGGGTCGGTCGATATCGGCCAGGCACAGATCAATTCGATCCACTTCGGCACGCTGGCGCGCTACGGTGTGCCGCAGCACGCGCTGACCGATGCCTGCGTCAACATCTACGTGGCCGCGTGGCTGCTCAAGCAGAAGATGGTGAAGCACGGCAACACGTGGCGCGCCATCGGCGCCTACCACTCCGAGACGCCCGCGCAGCGCGATGCCTATGCGCGCAGCATCCAGCGCGTGCTGGTGACGTGGGGCGAACTGAAGCCCGGGCAGTGAAGCCGTGAAGAAACGGCCGTGCCGCAGCCGCGTGTCTCAATAGTAGGAAACGGCGGCGTAGGCCTGGCGGGCGCCGATCGAACGGCGCGCGGCATCCATGGGACGCAGCAGCTGGTCCTGGCGCGGGCAGACCAGCGCCCGGACACGGGCGTCGTTGGCCAGGATGCGCATCATCAGGTCGCGCTTGCGCCGAAGCTCCGCCTCGGACAGCACCGGACGCGACGGCGTGCGGCCGAGCCGCTCCATATAGAGTGCGCACTCGCGCTCCAGGGCGCTCACGCCCGCCCAGTCCCCGGCCTCGGCCGCCTCGACCATCTCCGTCGACAGGCTGGCAATGGCCTCATAGCTGGCGAACAGGCTGTCGTTGCCTTGCGGCGTGCGGGGGGTGGCGAGGGTCCTGGACATGCTGCACTCCGATTTCAGGTTCAAACGGCGTGGATCGAGGATGCGCCTGGGGAACGCTAGGCAATGGGTATGCCCGCTGCCCGCCCCATCCGCCGCAAGCCACCGGGCGCTCGGCCCGAAGCCTTGTCCCGACTGGATTTGCCAGAACCGGGGGCGGTATTCCGCCCCGCACCGGCGCCGCCCGCACCCGTCTCACCACGCAAAGTCGTTGCGAGTTTGAGACGTAACGTGTAACGGCACCCGTAACGCATCCGAAGCTGCGTCGCCCATTCCGAAGCCACCCGATCAGGGCATCCGGACGGGTTACAATCGCACGTTTCCAGGCCCCGGGCCGATGCCCGGCGTGCTGCGCCGCCCGTCCGCGCGGCATCCCGCCGTGCGCCGGCTGCCCGAATGCGGCCCGGCCGCCCTTGCGGCCTAACCCATTGATCCAGAAGCCTTTACCCTTACCATGAGCCTCCAATGCGGCATCGTCGGTCTGCCGAACGTCGGCAAGTCGACCCTGTTCAATGCCCTGACCAAAGCCGGCATCGCCGCCGAGAACTACCCGTTCTGCACCATTGAGCCCAACGTCGGCGTGGTCGAGGTGCCGGACCAGCGCCTGTCCGCCCTGGCCGACATCGTCAAGCCGGAGCGCGTGCTGCCGGCGGTGGTCGAGTTCGTCGATATCGCAGGCCTGGTGGCGGGCGCGTCCAAGGGCGAAGGCCTGGGCAACCAGTTCCTGGCCAACATCCGCGAAACGGACGCCATCACCCACGTCGTGCGTTGTTTCGAAGATGAAAACGTCGTCCACGTGGCCGGCAAGGTGGACCCGATCGCCGACATCGAAGTGATCAACACCGAACTGGCGCTGGCCGATCTCGCCACGGTGGAAAAAGCCCTGGCGCGCTACAGCAAGGCCGCCAAGTCGGGCAACGACAAGGAAGCCGCCAAGCTGGTGGCCGTGCTGGAAAAGGCGCGCAGCGTGCTGGACGAGGCCAAGGCCGTGCGCACCTTGAGCCTGTCCGACGAGGAATGGGCGCTGCTCAAGCCGCTGTGCCTGATCACCGCCAAGCCGACCATGTACGTCGCCAACGTCAAGGACGACGGCTTCGAGAACAACCCGCACCTGGACGCCGTGCGCGCCTATGCCGCACAGACCGGCTCGCCGGTGGTGGCCGTGTGCGCGGCCATCGAGGCCGAGATCGCCGACCTGGACGATGCCGACAAGACCGAGTTCCTGGCCGACATGGGCATGGACGAGCCGGGCCTGAACCGCGTGATCCGCGCCGCCTTCAAGCTGCTGGGGCTGCAGACCTACTTCACCGCCGGCGTGAAGGAAGTACGCGCCTGGACCATCCATATCGGCGACACCGCGCCGCGCGCCGCCGCCGCCATCCACACCGACTTCGAGCGCGGCTTCATCCGCGCGCAGACCATCGCCTACGACGATTTCATCCAGTACAAGGGTGAACAGGGCGCCAAGGAAGCCGGCAAGATGCGGGCCGAAGGCAAGGAGTACATCGTCAAGGACGGTGACGTGCTGCACTTCCTGTTCAACGTCTGAACGCCGAAGCGCCCGCCCACGAGCCCCGCACCGCGGGGCTTTTTCGTTTCCGTCGGCGCATTCCGCCGACCGCGGTGCCCGCTAGCCGCGCAGCAGCCCCCAGGCCGCCGGCACCGCCATCGCGCCGGCCACCGCCGCCGTCCAGGCCAGGACCTGGCCATCCGCGTACAGATGGGCGAGCTGCCCGCCGTAGTACGCCAGCAACGCCCCGGCGGCACCGGCCAGCATCGCCGCCGGCAGGCCCAGCGGCATCCCGCGCGGATGCAGCCACCGCGCCGCCGCGCCGACGGCCAGCCCCACCCATAGCGGCCCGATCCACCCCATCGTCGTCTTCTCCGAGTTTGCCGAGTTCGATTGGACGCGTACCTTAGCGCAAGGCGCGGCGGAAGGCCATCGCAGCCGGAGTGGCGCATGACCTACACTGGAGGCCATCGGCGGCCGCGTTGACCAGCGCCCTGCCGAGAACGAAGGCGGACGTTATAATTCGAAGTGCTCAAAATTCGTGCCGTTTCTCCATCGGCCGGCAGCCCCCACATGCAGTTGCTCACCCTCGGAATCAACCACCATACGGCGCCGCTTTCCCTGCGCGAGAAGGTGGCGTTTCCGCTCGAGCAGCTCAAGCCCGCGCTGGGCACGCTGCGCCAGCATCTGCCGCACCGCAAGAGCACGGCCGAGGCCGCCATCCTCTCCACCTGCAACCGCACCGAGCTCTACTGCGCGACCGACGGCAACCTGCCCGAAGACACCGCCCACGAGCACGCCATCCGCTGGCTGGCCCACCACCACAACATCGACGCCGGCGAACTGGCGCCCCACGTGTATGCGCTGGGGCAGTCGCAGGCCGTGCGCCACGCCTTCCGCGTGGCCAGCGGGCTCGATTCCATGGTGCTGGGCGAGACGCAGATTCTCGGCCAGATGAAGGACGCGGTGCGCACCGCCACCGAAGCCGGCGCGCTGGGCACGTACCTGAATCAGCTGTTCCAGCGCACCTTCGCGGTCGCCAAGGAGGTACGCGGCACCACCGAGATCGGCGCGCACTCCGTGTCGATGGCCGCGGCGGCGGTGCGGCTGGCGCAACGCATCTTCGAATCGATCGCCGAGCAGCGCGTGCTCTTCATCGGTGCCGGCGAGATGATCGAACTGTGCGCCACCCACTTCGCCGCGCAGAAGCCGCGCGAAACGGTGGTCGCCAACCGCACGCTGGAGCGCGGCGAAAAGCTGGCCGAGGCGCTGTCGAACCAGGGCCTGAACGCCCGCGCCGTGCGCCTGGCCGAACTGCCGGCCCGGCTCGGCGAGTTCGACATCGTCGTGTCGTGCACGGCCAGCACGCTGCCGATCATCGGCCTGGGCGCCGTCGAGCGCGCCATCAAGCAGCGCCGCCACCGCCCGATGTTCATGGTCGACCTCGCGGTGCCGCGCGACATCGAGCCGGAAGTCGCGCGCCTGTCCGACGTGTTCCTCTACACCGTGGACGACCTCGGCGCCATCGTGCGCGAGGGCAACGCGCTGCGACAGGCCGCGGTGGCGCAAGCCGAAGCCATCATCGAGACGCGCGTGCAGAACTTCATGCACTGGCTCGATGCGCGCAGCGTGGTGCCCATCATCCGCGACCTGCACGCGCACGCCGAGGCGCTGCGGCAAGGCGAACTCGAACGCGCGCAGCGCATGCTGGCGCGCGGCGATGACCCGGCGCTGGTGCTCGAAGCGCTGTCGCAGGCGCTCACCAAGAAATTCCTGCACGGCCCGACCCACGCGCTCAACCACGCGCAGGGCGAGGGCCGCGAGCAGCTGATCGACCTGCTGCCGGGCCTGTTCCGCCAGTCCAGCCACTCCGAGCGCTAGCGGCGCTTGCCATCGCCGTGCGCGCCGCCCGGGCGCGTGCCTTCGGCGCGGTATCATCGCCGCCCGCGTCCTGTGTTCCCTTCCGCGACTGCCCGAATGAAGCCCAGCATGCTGTCCAAGCTCGACCAACTGGCCGAGCGCACCGTCGAAATCAACGCGCTGCTCGCGCGCGAAGACGCCACCGCCAACCTCGACCAGTACCGCAAGCTCACGCGCGAACACGCCGAGCTCGAACCCGTGGTGGCGCAGTACGCCGCGTGGAAACAGGCCGAGGATGACGTCACCACCGCGCAGGAACTGCTGGCCGACCCCGACATGAAGGCGTTCGCTGAAGACGAGATCCGCGCGGCGCGCGAACGCATGACCACGCTCGAGGCCGAGCTGCAGCGCCTGCTGCTGCCCAAGGACCCGAACGACCATCGCAACATCTTCCTGGAAATCCGCGCCGGCACGGGCGGCGACGAGTCCGCGCTGTTCGCTGGCGACCTGCTGCGCATGTACACGCGCTACGCCGAACGCCAGCGCTGGCAGGTGGAGATCGTCAGCGAATCGGCGTCGGACCTCGGCGGCTACAAGGAAGTGATTGTCCGGCTGGTGGGCGAAGGTGCCTACTCGCGGCTGAAATTCGAGTCGGGCGGCCACCGCGTGCAGCGCGTGCCGGCCACCGAAGCGCAGGGCCGCATCCACACCTCCGCCTGCACCGTGGCCGTGATGCCCGAGGCCGACCCGCTCGCCGACATCCAGATCAACCCGGCCGACCTGCGCATCGACACCTTCCGCGCGTCGGGCGCGGGCGGCCAGCACATCAACAAGACCGACTCGGCGGTGCGCCTCACCCACCTGCCCACCGGCCTGGTGGTGGAATGCCAGGACGACCGCAGCCAGCACCGCAACAAGGACCGCGCCATGCAAGTGCTGGCCGCGCGCCTGAAGGACCGCCAGGAGCGCGAGGCGCAGGCCAAGGAGGCCAGCGCGCGCAAGAGCCTGATCGGCTCGGGCGACCGCAGCGACCGCATCCGCACGTACAACTTCCCGCAGGGCCGCATCACCGACCACCGCATCAACCTGACGCTGTACAAGATCGATGCGCTCATGGACGGCGACCTGGGCGAACTGCTGGGTGCGCTGGCCGCCGAGCATCAGGCCGAACAGCTGGCCGCCCTCGGTGAAGAGGCCTGATGGTCAGATTGTTAAAAAGCGCTGGCCCCGTAACATCTGCTTGCGTTTGAAACAAGGTTGTGCGGTGGCACACCGGCGCCCCCTTCCTATAATCATCGTTCCGACCGCGCAAGTGCGTCGCCGGTCGCATCCGGTGACGCCATCCCCCGACCCCGAAGGCAAAGGCGCGGCGGTCACCACGATTTAGGAGAAATCGCATGCAAACCCGTCTACTGACTCTCGCTGTCGCCGCTTCGCTGGCCCTGGGCCTCGCCGCCTGCGGCAAGCAGGAAGGCAACCCGGCCGATGCCGCCAAGAACGCGATCCAGCAATCGGCCGACGCCGCCAAGCAGGCCGTCGACAGCGCCAGCAACGCCGCCAGCCAGGCTGCCGACACCGCCAAGTCGGGCGTGGCCGAAGTCGCCTCCGGTGCACAGGCCGCCGTGAACGCCGCCTCGGGCGCCATGGCCGACGCGAAGGACGCTGCCAAGGACGCCGCCGGCAAGGTGGCCGACGCTGCCAAGGAAGGCGCGGACAAGGTCAAGGAAGCCGCCAAGCAGTAAGCCTGGCGCGTCCGCTCTCGCTGCAGCCCGACACGGGCCCGTGCCGATATGGCCGGGCCCGTGTTATTTTGTGCGCCCCGCCCTGCTCAACGACGGACCTGCCGTGCCTTCCACCTTCGCGATTCCACCCGATACGCTGCCGCGCGTGGCCGATGCGCTCGCCGTGCTGACCGGCGCCGGCCTGCCCGCCCTGGAAGCACGCATGCTGGTGTCGCATGTGACCGGCCTGTCGCGCGTGCAGCTGATCACGCAGGACACCTGCGGCATCGACGATGGCACACGCACACGACTGGCCGAGCTGGCGACCCGCCGCCTGGCAGGCGAGCCGATGGCCTATCTGCTGGGCGAACGCGAATTCTTCGGGCGCATGTTCCAGGTGACGCCGGCCGTGCTGATCCCGCGCCCGGACACCGAACTGCTGGTCGAGCAGGCGCTCGACCGCATCGACGACCGCGACGCGCCCGCCGTGCTGGACCTCGGCACGGGCAGCGGCATTATCGCCGTCACCATTGCGCTGGCCAGGCGCGATGCGCGGGTGTGGGCCACCGACACCTCCGCCGATGCGCTGGCCGTGGCCGTCCGCAATGCCCAGGCGCTCGGTGCCGCCAACATGCACGCCGCCCTGGGCGACTGGTACGCCGCCTTGCCCGAGAGCGACGCCCCGCCGGTGTTCGACCTCATCGTCAGCAACCCGCCCTACATTGCATCGACCGACGCGCACCTGGGCCAGGGCGACCTGCGCTTCGAACCCGCCGGCGCGCTCACCGACCACGGCGACGGCCTGCGCCACCTGCGCACCATCGTCGCCGGCGCGCCGGCGCGGCTGGCGGCCGACGGCTGGCTGCTGCTGGAGCACGGCTACGACCAGGGCCCCGCGGTGCGCGCGCTGCTGGCCGACGCGGGTTTCGCCGATGTCTTCACCGCCCAGGACCTCGCCGGCCACGACCGCTGCAGCGGCGGCCGGCACCCGGCCGCGCAGAACGCGGCCTGACGAACCTCGCTAGAATAGGCGGGTTTTCCATGCGGCCCGGGCCTGCCCGTGCCCTCAACGAATCGAGCCTCCCCATGAGCACCACGCACGAAAAGATCGACCAGATCGTCAAGAGCCACCCTGTCGTCCTCTTCATGAAGGGCACGGCGCAGTTCCCGATGTGCGGCTTCTCCGGCCGCGCCGTCCAGATCCTGAAGGCCTGCGGCGTGGACCAGCCCTACACCGTCAACGTGCTGGAAGACGACGAAATCCGCCAGGGCATCAAGGAATACGCCAACTGGCCGACCATCCCGCAGCTCTACGTCAAGGGTGAGTTCATCGGCGGCTCGGACATCATGATGGAGATGTACCAGAGCGGCGAACTGCAGCCGCTGCTGGCCGCCTGAACGCCGCCCCGGTTTCTGCGTGACTTCGTCCCTGGACGCCGGCTCCGGTCCGGCGGCATCCGCCCAGCCGGCCACGGCCGGCGCACGGCGCGCGCGGCGCATCATCGTCGCGATCACCGGGGCGTCCGGCGCGCTCTACGGCGTGCGGCTGCTGCAGGTCCTGCGCGATACGGCGGGCGTGGAATCGCACCTGCTGATGTCGCCCGCCGGCCTGATGAACGTGCAGCACGAGCTGCAGATGACCCGCGAGGAAGTGGAAGCACTGGCACACGTGGTGCACAACGTGCGCGACATCGGCGCGACCATCGCCAGCGGCTCGTTCGCCGCCGAGGCCATGGTGGTGGCCCCCTGTTCGATGAAGACGCTGGCGGCCGTCGCGCACGGCCTGTCGGACAACCTGATCGCCCGCGCGGCGGACGTCACGCTCAAGGAACGCCGCCGGCTGATCCTGATGGTGCGGGAAACGCCGCTCAATCTTGCGCACCTGCGCAATATGACGGCGGTCACGGAGATGGGCGGCATCGTCTTCCCGCCCGTGCCCGGCTTCTATCAGCGGCCCAAGACCATCGACGACCTCGTCGACCACACGGTCGGGCGCGTGCTCGACCTGCTCGGCCTGCCGCAGACGCTGGCGGCCAGCTGGCCGGGGCTGCAATCGGCCGAATCGCCGCCGTAACCGCGCGGGATCGCCGCCGATCAGCGGTGATAGTAGTTGAAGCGGACTGACGGCCCCCAGTAGCCGTAATAGGCGGGAGCCGGCGCAACGTAGACCGGCTCGGGCGCCACCGCCACCGGTGCCGGATACACCGCACATCCTCCGAGCGTCGCGGCCAACAGGGCCAGAGCCACGATTTTCATGATTTGCGTCCTTCGGCCCCTCCAGTGAGGCCATGCGGACGTTATAAGCGCCGCCGCACGGCGCCGGAGTCATGCGGGTGTAAGCGTTGTAACGGAAGACTACGGGCAAGTGTCGGTAAGCTCACCGCTGTGGCGCCGGGCTCGCACCAGCCGGCTTGCCGGCGGCCGCGGGCGCCGATGCGGCCACACCGGACGCCGGTTTGGGTGCATCCGGATCCACCTCGGCGCGCATCTGCTCCAGCACGGCGCCGGCCCGTGGCGCCCACAGGAATTCGACGGTGCCGTTCTGCGGCGCTTCGGGAATCGCGTACATCGTCACTACGGTCTGGTTCGCTGCCCAACGCACGCGCAGGGAGTCGACCGTCTTGCCGGACGTGAGCGGGAGAGCCACCCTGGCCTCCTGCAGGGGCTTGCCGTACCGATCGGCGAGCGCCTGATAGACCCGCTGCTCGGTGTCCACGCCGCGGGTCGGCACGAACAGGCCGGCGATGTTGCCCTGATCGACCAGCAGCACCGCCTGCGGGCCGTCCATCAACTCGGGCCGCTTGGCCGCGGGCACTCCCAGCGAACGGGTCCGGCCGTGCGACTCCAGCGCATCCGAGCAATAGGCGGAAACGTCCTTGCCGCCACCCACGCGCACGTCGTCGCAGGACGGCAACTGGGGCAACGGCTTGCCGAGCGGGAAGGCATCGAGCAGCGCGGCCACGTCACCCGGGTCGCGCACGGCCCTGGCCGGTGCCTGCCGGGCCGCATCCTTGGCCGCCGGTGCCGCCAGCGCCACCGGCGCCAGCAGCGAAGTGGAAAAAGCGAGCGCGGCGGCGCGATGGGTCCAGCGGATCATGCGAACTCCTGTCGGAAAGAGAGCCGAAAGTGTGCCACGGAGGGCGGCGGAAGCGGTTCTGACCCCGGCGCGGCCGCTGCGTTCCCCCATCCGGCGGATGGCGAACCCGCCGGAAAACGCAGATTCATGCGTAAATTGCCACGGTGATCGGCGAAACGGAGGGCCGTAAACGTTATCAAAATGTTGCGGGTTTTGATCTGCCAAAGGGCTGACGGGTAGAATCTCGGCGGCACAGACGAAACTGCGGTGAGTCCGGACGTCGATTTCGTTCCCCTCGCCGCCAGACACGCGATCCCATTTTGACCATTCCACACGCTGTTCCCTCCCATTCTCGCCGCGCGCGCGCGATGGCCGGCTGCATGCGGCTGGCTGTCGGCCTGCTGGCGCTGGCCTCGGCGCAGGCGGCGCTGGCCTTCGGCCTCAACGACGTGGCCGCGCGCGCCAAGCAGCTGGCGGCCAAGCCTTATCAGGCGCCGCCCGACACGCTGCCGCACGAACTGCGCGAGCTGCGCTACGACCAGTACCGCGAAATCCGCTTCAAGTCGGACCAGGCCTACTGGCGCCGCGACAAACTGCCGTTCGAGCTCGGCTTCTTCCACGAGGGCTCGTACTACGACCAGCCGGTGAAGATCAACGAGGTCTCCCCGGCCGGCGCGCGCGAGATCCGCTTCGACCCCAGGCTGTTCGACTACGGCCCCGTCAAGCTCGACCCGAAGCATCTGCGCAACCTGGGCTTCGCCGGATTCCGCATCCATTACCCGATGAACACGCCCAAGTACAAGGACGAAGTCATCGTCTTCCTGGGCGCGTCCTACTTCCGCGGCATCGGCAAGGGGCAGGTCTATGGCCTGTCCGCGCGCGGCCTGGCCATCGATACCGCGCTCAACTCCGGCGAGGAATTCCCCCGCTTCACCGAATTCTGGATCGAGCGCCCGGCGGCCAACGCCAAGGAGCTGACGATCTACGCCCTGCTCAATTCGCGCCGCGCCACCGGCGCGTACCGCTTCGTCATCAAGCCAGGCACGGACACCGAGGTCGACGTGAAGGCGCAGCTCTACATGCGCGAGAACGTCAGCAAGCTGGGCATCGCGCCGCTGACCAGCATGTTCTTCTTCGGCGAGAACCAGCCGGCCAGTGCGCTGGACTTCCGGCCCGAAGTCCATGACTCCGACGGCCTGTCGATGCTGTCGGGCACGGGCGAATGGATCTGGCGCCCGCTCACCAACCCGAAGCGCCTGCTGGTCAGCTCCTTCTCCACCACCAACCCCGGCGGCTTCGGCCTGATGCAGCGCGACCGCGCCTTCTCCAGCTACCAGGAAATCGGCGACCGCTACGAGCTGCGCCCGAGCGCGTGGGTGGAGCCGGTCGGCAAATGGGGCGCCGGCCGCGTGGAGCTGGTGCAGATCCCGACGCCGGACGAGACCAACGACAACGTGGTCGCATACTGGGTGCCCGAGACGCCGCCCAAGCCGCAGCAGCCGTTCAACCTCGAATACCGCCTGCTGTGGCAGAAGGAGGGCGACAAGAAGCCCGGCCTGTCGTGGGTCACGCAGACGCGCCGCTCGCACGGCTGGACCACCAAGCGCCCCGACGAGCGCAAGCCGGACGACACCATCGCCCTCGTGGTCGACTTCGAGGGCCCGGCCCTGGCGAAGCTGCCGCCCAACGCACCGGTCGAGCCGGTGTTCACGGCGGACGCCAACGGCAAGATCGAATCGATCTTCGGCCAACCCAACACCGCGACCGGCGGCTGGCGCGTCACCGTGCGCCTGAAGCGGGTCGACGACGACAAACCCATCGAGCTGCGCGGCTATCTGCGCAGCGGCGGTACCGGACTTTCTGAGACGTGGAGCTACCTGCTACCTCCGGGCTGAACGCCCAGCCCGGCAACGCTGAGGGCACGACCGCCTCCACCCGGCCGGCCACGGCGCTGTCCGTGGCCGAGCGTTATCTCGAGGCGCTCCCCTTGCCTGCCGAAGCGCGTGCCGCCCTGCGGCGCGAGGCAGGCATCGAGCCGGCCGACAAGGACGCGGTGGCATTGGCCAAGCTGCACCGTGCGCTCGCCAGGCTCGACGCCGCGCAGACCGCATCGATCGAAGGCAGCGTCCCTGCCTACGCGTCGATCGGCTCGCGGCTCGACGCCGCCTACGGCACGCCCCACGCGGGCACCGCGACGCCCGAGCCCGCCCCGCCGCTGGAACACGACACTGCGGGCCGCATCCACCTGGACACCGGCCCCGAACCCGCGCGCCGTTCGATGGTGCCGTGGCCGTGGGTGCTGGGCCCGATCTGGCGCGCGCGCCGCGCCATCGGCCGGCTGTTCTCCGGCGGGACGGCCCCCGTGCCCTACGAACAGCCCGATTCGCCCGATCCGAAAGGCATCTGGCGCTTCGTCGGCGCGCGCCGGCGCCTGACGTTGCTGGCCCTGATGATCGCGCAGACGGTGGCGGCCACCTGGGCCATGAGCAGCGTGCTGCCGTATCACGGCCACGATTGGCTGGAAGCCATCATCATCGCGCTGTTCGCCCTGCTGTTCTGCTGGGTGTCGGCGGGCTTCTGGACGGCGATCACCGGCTTCCTGCTGCTGGCGTTCCACGGCGACCGCTTCGTCATTTCGCGCCGCGCCGCGCCCAACGCGCCCATCCCGGACGACGCGCGCACCGCCATCGTCATGCCGATCTGCAACGAGGATGTGCAGCGCGTCTTCGCAGGCCTGCGCGCGACGTACGAGTCCCTGCAGCGCACCGGCCACCTTGAGCACTTCGACTTCTTCGTGCTGTCGGACTCGGGCGACCCGGACATCCGCACGGCCGAGGCCGACGCCTGGCTGCACGTCTGCCGTGCGCTCGACGGCTTCGGGCGCGTCTTCTACCGCTGGCGCCGCCACCGCGTGAAACGCAAGAGCGGCAACATCGACGACTTCTGCCGGCGCTGGGGCGGCCGATACCGCTACATGATCGTGCTCGACGCCGACAGCGTGATGAGCGGCGACTGCCTGACACGCCTGGTGCAGCTGATGGAGGGTGCCCCGAGCGCCGGCATCATCCAGACCGCACCGCTGGCCGCCGGCCGCGACACGCTGTACGCGCGCATCCAGCAGTTCGCCACGCGCGTGTACGGGCCGCTGTTCACTGCCGGCCTGCACTACTGGCAGTTGGGCGAATCGCACTACTGGGGCCACAACGCCATCATCCGGCTGGAGCCGTTCATCAAGCACTGTGCGCTGGCGCCGATTCCGGGCAAGGGATCGCTGTCCGGCGAGATCATGTCGCACGACTTTGTCGAAGCCGCGCTGATGCGGCGCGCCGGCTGGGCGGTATGGATCGCCTACGACCTGGACGGCAGCTACGAAGAGATGCCGCCCAACCTGCTCGACGAACTGGGTCGCGACCGCCGCTGGTGCCACGGCAACCTGATGAACTTCCGTCTGTTCGGCTCGCCGGGCTTCCACCCGGTGCATCGTGCGGTGTTCGTGACGGGCGTCATGGCCTACCTGTCGGCGCCGCTGTGGTTCCTGTTCCTGCTGCTGTCGACGGCGCTGCTGGCCAAGCACACGCTGATCGCCCCGGAATACTTCACGCAGCCGCGCCAGCTCTTCCCGATCTGGCCGGAATGGCATCCGGAGAAGGCCGCCGCGCTGTTCTCGGCAACCGCAACCGTGCTGTTCCTGCCCAAGATCCTGAGCGTGCTGGTGCTGTGGGCGAAGGGACCGAGGCGCTTCGGCGGCGCGTTGCATCTGGCGCTGTCGATGGTGATCGAGGCGGTATTCTCGGTGCTGGCGGCGCCGGTGCGCATGCTGTTTCACACGCGCTTCGTCACGGCCGCGTTCCTGGGCTGGAAGGTGCACTGGAAGTCGCCGCCGCGCGACGATGCGCAGACGCACTGGGGCGACGCGGTGCGGCGCCATGGCCTGCACACGCTGCTGGGCCTGGGCTGGGCCGCGCTGGTGTACTGGCTGAACCCGAGCTTCCTGTGGTGGCTGTCGCCGGTGGTGGGCGCGCTGATCGTGTCGATCCTGCTGTCGGTGTTCTCCAGCCGCGTGACCCTGGGGCGGGGCATGCGCCGCTGGCGCCTGTTCATGATCCCCGAGGAAGTGCGCCCGCCGCGCGAACTGCGCGCGATGCGCAAGCACCTGCGCCAGGCCCCGCCGACGCCCGACTTCCGCCTGGCCGTGGTCGATCCGGTCACCAATGCGCTGATGTGCGCGATCGGCACGGCCCGCTTCCCGCACGATCCGAAGCTGCTGGAAGTGCGCGATGCCACCGTGCTCCAGGCACTGGCGGCCGGCCCGGACAAGCTCACCAGCAAGCAGAAGCTGGTGCTGCTGTCCGATCCGCTGGCGTTGTCGGCGCTGCACCTCGCGGTGTGGTCGTCCGATGTGCATCGCGCGGCCTGGCTGCCAGCCAACGCGCTGGCCTCGAAGGCCGCGGCCTGACGCATCGCGCCCCGCCCGGGTTTCGGCGGGGCGCGGCTTTACGTTCTGTTACAGCCGTAGGAATTGCGTATCACCGTTGCCGTGACGCGGTTCGTACAATGCCTTCACATACCCGATTGTACGAAGTCGATGCGGCGCCTGGCTCCGCCGGCCTCGCAACCGCAAGGAGAAGCCTCATGAAACGCACACTGCTCGCATTCGTTCTGGGTGGAGCTGCGCTGTGCGCCTCGACGGCAGCGCTGGCCCATGTCGACGTCGGCGTGTCGATCGGCGTGCCGGCGCCGGTCTACGTGGCACCGGCACCCGTGTACGCCCCGCCGCCGCCGGTGATCTATCAACCGGCACCGGTGTACGCGCCGGCACCGGTCGTGGTGGGCGGCGGCTACTACCGCGATCCGTACTGGCGCGAGCGCGAATGGCGCCGCCATGAATGGCGCGAACGCGAATGGCATGAGCGCGAATGGCGCCACCACCGCGGCTGGGACCGTGACTGACGTTCACGGCACATCACCCCTGCCGGACTGACCGACCCTCCCCTGCCGGGCGCCTCGTGCGCCCGGTTTTGCGTGCATGGCCTCCACCCTCACGGCGTGGAATCCGACCTATCCTGAGCGTAGCGGCAATCGCAAGCCCGCCTGCCGTCAACGTATCCAGGAGTCCGCCATGTCGATTTCCAACACCCTCGACAGCTGCCTACGCAGCAAAGGCTGCCTGTACGAGGTCATCCGCCATCCGCACACGCACACCAGCACGGAGACGGCGCAATCCGCGCACGTCCCCGGCGACCGTCTCGCCAAGACCCTGCTGCTGGAAGACAAGTACGGCTATGTCGCCGCCGTGCTGCCGTCGACCTACCACCTGCACCTGTCGGAGCTGCAAAAGCAGTCCGGCCGCTACGAGCTCACCCTCTCCGACGAATCGGAACTGCGCGAAGTCTTCAAGGATTGCGATATGGGCGCGGTGCCGCCGGTAGGCATGGCCTATGGCATGCCCACCTTTGTGGACGACAGCCTGATGCAGCACCGCGACGTCTATTTCGAGGCCGGCGACCACGAAAACCTGGTGCACATGGACATGGACCAGTTCATGGCCCTGATGCGCGACGCGCAGACCGCGCGCTTCGCTCATCGCATGCAGGGCATCCTGTTCTGACCCAGGCGGGAGACGGGAGACGGCCATGGCCGACGACGTCGTCATCACGGCCCGCAACAACGGGCCGTATCACATCAAGGGTAGCTTCCGTATCGTCACCCAGGGCGGGCGTGAATTGCCGGTGGAGCAAGGACAGGCGTGGCTGTGCCGCTGCGGCCATTCGCTGAACAAGCCGTTCTGCGACGGCTCGCACAAGCGCGTCGAGTTCGACAGCAATCTCGACGCGCCCGCGGCGCCTGAGCCTCCGGCTTAGCGGATGACGGGCTTGTAGCGGATGCGCTTGGGCTTGGCACCTTCCTCGCCCAAGCGCTTCTTCTTGTCCGCTTCGTATTCCTGGTAGTTGCCCGGGAAGAATTCGACGTGCGAGTCGCCTTCGAAGGCGATGATGTGCGTGGCGATGCGGTCCAGGAACCAGCGGTCGTGCGAGATCACCATCACGCAGCCGGCGAATTCCAGCAGCGCGTCTTCCAGCGCGCGCAGCGTTTCCACGTCGAGGTCGTTGGACGGTTCGTCCAGCAGCAGCACGTTGCCGCCGGAGATCAGCGTCTTGGCCAGGTGCAGGCGGCCGCGCTCGCCGCCCGACAGCGTACCGACATGCTTCTGCTGGTCGCCGCCCTTGAAGTTGAAGCGGCCGATGTAGGCGCGCGACGGCGTCTCGTACCGGCCCACCGTCAGAATGTCGGCGCCGCCCGAGATCTCCTCGAACACGGTCTTGCTGCCGTCCAGGGCATCGCGGCTCTGGTCCACATAGGCGAGCTTGACGGTCGGGCCAATCTTGACGGTGCCCGCATCCGGCTGCTCCTTGCCCGTCAGCATGCGGAACAGCGTCGACTTGCCGGCGCCGTTCGGCCCGATGATGCCGACGATGGCGCCGGCCGGGATGGTGAAGCTGAGATTGTCGATCAGCAGGCGGTCGCCGTAGCCCTTGCTGACGTTGGTGAACTCGACGACTTCATTGCCCAGGCGCTCGCCGGCCGGAATGAAGATTTCCTGCGTTTCGTTGCGCTTCTGGTATTCCTGGCTGTTCAGCTCGTCGAAGCGGGCCAGACGGGCCTTGGATTTGGCCTGACGGCCCTTCGGATTCTGGCGCACCCACTCCAGCTCCTTCTTCAGGGCCTTCTGGCGTGCCGATTCGGTGGACTCTTCCTGCTTCAGGCGGGTTTCCTTCTGGTCCAGCCAGGAGCTGTAGTTGCCCTTCCAGGGAATGCCGTGGCCGCGGTCGAGTTCGAGAATCCACTCGGCGGCATTGTCGAGGAAGTAGCGGTCGTGGGTCACGGCCACCACGGTGCCCGGGAAGCGGGTCAGGAACTGCTCGAGCCACTCGACGGATTCCGCATCCAGGTGGTTGGTCGGCTCGTCGAGCAGCAGCATGTCGGGGCGCGACAGCAGCAGCTTGCACAGCGCCACGCGGCGCTTTTCGCCGCCCGACAGGTGCTCGATGCGCGCGTCCCACGGCGGCAGGCGCAGGGCATCGGCGGCGATTTCGAGCTGCAGCTCGACGTTATCGCCGGCGCCGGCGGCAATGATGGCTTCCAGGCGGGCCTGCTCTTCGGCCAGCTTGTCGAAGTCGGCATCCGGCTCGGCGTAGGCGACGTAGACGGCTTCGAGCTGCTTCTGTGCGTCCATCACCTCACCCAGACCGCTCTCGACTTCCTCGCGCACGGTTTTGGCGGGATCGAGTTGCGGCTCCTGCGGCAGGTAGCCGATATTCAGGTTGGGCATCGGCGTGGCTTCGCCCTCGATGTCCTTGTCGAGGCCGGCCATGATCTTGAGCACGGTCGACTTGCCCGAGCCGTTCAGGCCGAGCACGCCGATCTTGGCGCCGGGAAAGAACGACAGCGAGATGTCCTTGAGGATCTGGCGCTTGGGCGGAACGATCTTGCCCACGCGGTTCATGGTGAAAACGTACTGTGACATGAGGTCAGGCGCTGGAATTTTGGAAACCCGCGGAGTGTAGCAAAGGCGGGCGGCAGGCCGCACCGGATAGGGCTGCGCGCGGCCAAAGAAAAAGGCGCCCATGCCGGGCGCCTCTCTCTTGCGGCTCGGATGATGCGCTCAGTGCGTCATCATGTTGACGTTCATGTTGTGCATGACCCACAGCGAACCGACGATCACGATGACCAGGATCAGCAGCGTGAACAGGAAGGCCATCACGTTCCAGCGCTGGGCGGAAGAACCGTCCAGGTGCAGGAAATAGATCAGGTGCACGACGATCTGCACGACCGCCAGCCCCATCACGGTGACCAGCACAGTGTCGTGCGAGAAGCCGCCGCCCATCACCATCTTGAACGGAATGACCGTCAGGATCACGGCCAGCACGAAGCCGATCAGGTAGCCCTTGACGGTGGCATGGCCGGCACCGCCGGTGGCGTGGCCATGCGCGTCGGCGTGGACGTTGGAGGAAACGTTGGTCTGTTCCATTTACATCGCTCCCAGCAGATAGACGACGGTGAACACGCCGATCCACACCACATCCAAGAAGTGCCAGAACAGGCTCAGGCACGCCAGGCGGGTCGAGTTGGTGGTCGTCAGGCCCTTACGGCTGATCTGCCACATCAGGACGGCGATCCACAGCAGGCCGCTCGCCACGTGCAGGCCGTGCGTGCCGACCAGCGTGAAGAACGACGACAGGAATGCGCTGCGGCTCGGGCCCGCGCCTTCGGCGATCAGGTGGTGGAACTCGTTGATTTCCATGCCGACGAACGCCGCGCCCAGCAGGAAGGTGATGCCCAGCCACAGCATCACCTGGTCCTTGCGGCCGGCCTGCAGGCCGACCATCACCATGCCGTAGGTGATGGACGACACGAGCAGGATGCCCGTCTCGATCAGCACGTACGACAGGTCGAACAGCTCCTTGCCATCCGGGCCGCCCGCCGTCGCGCTGCGCAGCACGCAGAACGTGGCGAACAGCGACGCGAAGATGATCAAGTCGCTCATCAGGTACACCCAGAAGCCGAACACCTTGGTGTCTGCGGCATCGTGGTGGTGCGCATGGTCATGCGCGTGGCCGTGGTCCGCGGCGTGCGCGGCGTGGCCGTCTAGAACATTGGTAGCCATGGTTTAAGCCTGCGAACCGATGCGTTGGAAGTAGGCCGACTCGGTCTCATGAACCTCTTGAGCGGGCACGTAGTAATCGATGTCGTCGTTGTTGCTGCGGAAGATGAAGCTGACGATCATGCCGCCCAGACCCAGCACGGCCATCCACCAGATGTGCCACACCAGGGCGAAGCCCATCACGATCGAGAACATGCCGATGAAGAAGCCGGCGCCGGTGTTCTTCGGCATGTGGATCTTCTCGTAGCTGGCGGCGACCTGCGTCGGCACCTCGCCGCGCGCCTTCATGTCGGCAAAGGCGTCGATGTCACGCACCACCGGCACGGTCGCGAAGTTGTAGTGCGCCGGCGGCGACGACGTGGCCCACTCCAGCGTGCGGCCGCCCCACGGGTCGCCGGTCACGTCGGCCAGTGCCTTGCGGTTGCGGATGCTGACGACGATCTGGATGAGCTGCGAAGCGATACCGCAGGCGATGACCGCGGCGCCGATCACGGCGACGATCAGCCACGGCTGCCAAGCCGGGTTGTCGGTATGGTTCAGGCGGCGCGTCATGCCCATGAAGCCCAGCACGTACAGCGGCATGAAGGCCAGGTAGAAGCCGACGAACCAGCACCAGAAGGCGCGCTTGCCCCACTTCTCGTCCAGCTTGAAGCCGAAGGCCTTCGGGAACCAGAAGGTGATGCCCGCCAGGTAGCCGAACACCACGCCACCGATGATGGTGTTATGGAAGTGGGCGATCAGGAACAGGCTGTTGTGCAGCAGGAAGTCGGCGCCCGGCACCGCCAGCAGCACGCCGGTCATCCCGCCGATCACGAAGGTGATCATGAAGCCGATCGTCCACAGCACCGGCGAGGTGAACTCGACGCGGCCGCGGTACATCGTGAACAGCCAGTTGAAGATCTTCACCCCGGTCGGGATGGAGATGATCATGGTGGCGATGCCGAAGAACGCGTTGACGTTCGCGCCCGAGCCCATGGTGAAGAAGTGGTGCAGCCACACCAGGAACGACAGCACCGTGATGCCCGCCGTCGCGTACACCATCGACGTGTAGCCGAACAGCTTCTTGCGCGAGAACGTCGAGATGATTTCCGAGAACATGCCGAATGCCGGCAGAACCAGGATGTACACCTCGGGGTGGCCCCAGATCCAGATCAGGTTCACGTACAGCATGGCGTTGCCGCCGGCCGTGTTCGTGAAGAAGTGCATGTCCAGGTAGCGGTCCAGGCCCAGCAGCGCCAGCGCCACGGTCAGCACCGGGAAGGCCGCCACGATCAGGATGTTGGCGCACAGGGCCGTCCAGGTGAAGATCGGCATGCGCATCAGCGTCATGCCCGGCGCACGCATCTTGAAGATGGTCGCGACGAAGTTCACCCCGGTCAGCAAGGTGCCCAACCCGGATATCTGCAGCGCCCAGATGTAGTAGTCGACCCCCACGTCGGGGCTGTAGGCCAGCTCCGACAGCGGCGGGTAGGCCAGCCAGCCGGTGCGCGCGAAGTTGCCGACGCCCAGCGACAGGTTGACCAGCACCACGCCCGCGGCCGCCAGCCAGAACGACAGCGTGTTCAGGAACGGGAAGGCCACGTCGCGCGCGCCGATCTGCAGCGGCACGATCAGGTTGATCAGGCCCGTCATCAGCGGCATGGCCATGAAGAAGATCATGATCACGCCGTGCGCGGTGAAGATCTGGTCGTAGTGCTCGGGCGGCAGATAGCCGGCACCACCACCCGAGGCGAGCGCCAGTTGCGAGCGCATCATGATGGCGTCGGCAAAGCCGCGCAGCAGCATCACGATCGCCAAAATGCAATACATCACGCCGATCTTCTTGTGGTCGACCGAGGTGATCCACTCATTCCAAAGGTACGACCACTTCTTGAAGTAGGTGATCAGGCCAAACAGGCCGGCGCCACCCAGCAGAATGGCCGACACTGTCACGACCACGATGGGCTCGTGCAGCGGAATGGCCTCCAGACTCAACTTGCCAAACATCGTCAACTCCTAGGAATTCTTGGGCGTGGCCGCCGTTGCAGCCTTCGGCGCCGGCAGGGCGGACTGCACCGGCAGCGGACGCGTTGCCGCCTCGGCCGTGGCCGTCGTGCAGTTGGCGCCTTCGAGCGCCTCGTCGAGCGTCAGGACCTTGTCCGAGTCGCCCATGTATTTGTGCAGGATGCTGTGGTACAGCGTCGGGTCCACCGAGGCGTACATTGCCGGGGGCACCTTCTCGCTCGGCTTGGCCAGCTCGGCGTAGCCTTCCTTGGTCAGGCTCTGCGACGACGCGCGCACCTGCTTGACCCAGGCGTCGAATTCTTCGTTGGTCATGGCCGTTGCCACGAACTTCATGCCGGTGAAGCCGGCGCCGCTGTAGTTGGACGAGATGCCGTCAAACTGGCCGGTTTCGTTCGCGATCAGGTGCAGCTTGGTCTGCATGCCGGCCATGGCGTACACCTGGCTGCCGAGCTGCGGGATGAAGAAGGCGTTCATCACCGAGTCGGACGTGATCTTGAAGTTGACGGGCGTGTTGGCCGGGAACGCGATCTGGTTGACGGTCGCGATCTTCAGTTCCGGGTAGATGAACAGCCACTTCCAGTCGAGCGACACGGCCTCGATGGTGATCGGCTTGACGTCGGATTCGATCGGCTTGTACGGATCGAGCGCGTGCGTCGAGCGGTAGGTGATCACGCCCAGCGCGATGATGATCAGGCACGGGATCAGCCACACCACCACTTCGATCGCGGTGGAATGCGACCAGTCCGGCTCGTAGCGGGCCTTGGTGTTGCTCGCGCGGTACTTCCACGCGAACGCCAGCGTCAACACGATCACAGGGACGACCACCAGCAGCATCAGAGCGGTCGCCACAATGATCAGCGTCTTTTCCTCGGCGCCGATCATCCCCTTCGGGTCCAGGACCGTCAGGTTGCATCCCGACAGCAGCAGGGGAATGCTTGCGGCCAGAAGCCGCTTCAAACGTGGAAAGGATTGGTTCTTCATGTCTTGCACAGTTGCGCCGGCGATGCTTCCGGACATCACGGGGGCCATCAAGGCCACAGGCAGAAAACGCTGGAAATGAAAAAGACCGTGCATCTGGCACCGAGTACTGTCTGGTGCCGCAGCAGGCCTTGGATCACGTCTGGCGCCGGTCAGGGAGAAGCTGAACCCAGCGCGCCCCGCCGTCGAGGCGGACTTCGGCCGTGGATCGCACGGACGAGGCCGAGCACCGCCGCGTCGCACAGAGCGGCGGACGATGGACCGGGCGCGGATGGATAAGGAGCAGGCACTACGTCAGGCGCTCGTTGGGGGAGCGCGGTTGGAGTGGGATGCGGGCGCGATCTTACCGTCAGAAGCCCGTTCGGATTGCACACTCTGCCCAGGCAAGCAAAAAACGGCAACAATTGACAAGCGACAACTGGATCGCTCGCCCAGGGTTTACGCGGCTTTGCGGGTAAGCCTTTCTTAAGTGGTTGTTGTTGCACTGCGACAATCAGCCACAGTGGTGCACACCCCACGACGCCCCCAAATGTGCGCCCTCATACGGATTTGAAAATAAGAATTCTTCTCATTTACAATCAGGCGCTTTCCCGTTCTGCTTCTTCGACCGGTGTCCTGCGACCCGACCACCCTGCCCCTGCTCGCCGCGCTGGTTCGTCACTACGACGAGCTGGTCGACCTGCTGCGCCGGCGCTTCGGCACCGACCGCAGTGCGGCACACGACGTGGTGCATGACGTCTGTGTCAACCTGCTGGCCAAACCGCCGCGCCAGGCGGTAGCCGCGCCAGCAGCATATGTGCGTCGAGCGGCACTCAACTTGGCGATCGACCGGCACCGGGTGGAATCCACGCGCGGCGCCTGGGTGGAAAGCGCGGCCGAACTGCCCGACTGCGCCGACGAGATGCCCGGCCACGACCGCCATGTCGATGCCGGCCGCGAGCTCGACCGGCTGTCGGCGGCCATCGCGCAGTTGCCGCCGCGCTGCCGGGAAGTGTTTGTGCTGCACAAGATTCATGACATGCCGCAGACAGAGGTAGCGGTAAGATTGGGGATTTCGCGCAAGGCGGTGGAGAAGCACATCCGGCGGGGCATGACAGCCTGCCGCGCCGCGCTGGACCGCCCCGGACCGCGTTGAGCATGTCCCACACCCCCGAAGAATTCGCCCGCGAGGAAGCCAGCCTGGCGCGCCACCGTGCCGCGCTGCGGCAGCGCTTCGCCTTGCCGCCGGCGCCCGCTCGTGCGCCGCGCCGCCGCGGGCCGCTCATCGTGGCCGGCATTGCCGCCATGTTCGGTGCGTTGCTGTGGGCCGATCCGGCATTCCATTCACAGCGATACGCCACCGCGGCCGGCTCGCGCCAGCAGATCAGCCTGTCCGACGGCACCTCGGTCACACTCAACACCCGCACCGTGGCCGAGGTGGAATGGCATCTGCGCTCGCGGCAGGTGCTGCTGGTCGATGGCGAAGCGCTCTTCGACGTGGCCCAGGCGTCATGGCCGTTCATCGTGCGGGCCGGCGGCACGACGGTGCGCGTGATGGGCACGGCGTTCAACGTGCACCGGGCGGATCCGCGCATCACCGTGACGGTCCTGCGCGGCCGCGTGCACGTGGAAGACGCCTCGGGCGATGCCGTGCTGCTGGGCCCGCGCCAAGCCGCCGACACCGGCGCCGGCACACTCAACGCGCGCGCCGAGCCCGACCCCGCCGCGGCCGTGGCCTGGAAGGACGGCAAGCTGCTGTTCGATCACACGCCGCTCGCGCAGGCCGTGGCCGACATCAACCGCTACCGCGCCGCGCCGGTCACGCTGGCCGATCCCGCGCTGGGGCGCCTGCAGATTTCCGGCGTCTTCGACAGCACGCGCACCGACGCGCTGCTCGATCTGCTGCCCTCCGTCCTGCCGGTGACGATCCGGCGCGAGGCGGACGACGCCATCCACGTGCTGGCCCGCGGCGCATCGCGCTGACCACCGGCGCCGCCGAGGTAGGGGTGCGCGGCGCCCCGCCCGTCTACTTCCCTGTGACCTAGACCAACAAACGGGGAGCCTTCACAGTGAATCGACATCGCCGACCGGTACGCCGGTCTCGCGCGCCGCGCCTGGGCGCGCTGGCCGCCGCCGCGCTGTTTGCCAGCACCACCATCGCGCAACCGCGCATGGTCATCGACATTCCCGCCGAGCCGCTCGATGCGGCGCTGAACGCGCTGGCGCGGCAGGCGGGCACCCAGCTCGTGTTCGCCAGCGCGCTGACGGCCGGCAAGACCGCGCCGCGCGTGCAGGGTCACTACAGCGTCGAGGAGACCCTGAACCGCCTGCTGGCGCAGAGCGGGCTGACGGCGCGCCGGCAGGGCGACAACACCTTCACCATCGAGCCGGCCGGCAGCGGCGCCGAAGTCACCCTGCCGGCCACCGTCGCCACCGCCGCGCAGGCCGAATCCGCCAACGGCCCGGTGCACGGCTACGTCGCCCGGCGCAGCGCGACCGGCACCAAGACCGATGCGCCGATCGAAGAGATTCCGCAGTCGATCAGCGTGGTGACGCGCGACCGCTTCGAAGCCCAGGGCGCGCAGAGCGTCAACGAGGCCCTGCGGTATACGGCATCGGTATCGACCTACGGCGCGGGCACCCGCTCGGACTGGTACACCGCCGTGCGCGGCTTCGTGCCGGCCACCTACCTGGACGGCCTGCAGTTGCCCAACACCATCAACCTGGCCAGCTGGCGCGTCGACCCGTGGCAGATCGAGCGCGTCGAGCTGCTGCGGGGACCGGCTTCCGTGCTGTACGGCCAGGGCGACCCGGGCGGCACCGTCAACGTCGTCACCAAGCAGCCGACCGCCGAGCCCATCCGCGAGATCGAGGTGCAATACGGCAGCCATGCGCGCAAGCAGGTGGCCGGCGATTTCGGCGGCGCGCTCGATGCCGACGGCAAGCTGTCGTACCGACTGACCGCCCTGGCGCGCGACGGCAACCTGCCGCTGGGGCCGTTCAACGACCAGCGCCTGATGATCGCGCCGTCGCTGACCTGGAAGCCGTCGGCTGACACCACGCTGACGCTGCTGGCAAACTACCTGCGCGACAAGACCAATGCGTCGGACAGCTTCCTGCCGGCGCAGGGCACCATCCTGCCGAACCCGAACGGCAAGATTCCCGCCACCCGCTTCACCGGCTCGCCGGATTTCGACGCGTACGAGAAGACGCAGTATTCGCTGGGCTACCAGTTCGAGCATCGCCTGGACGACACCTGGACGGTACGCCAGAACGCGCGCTACATGCACCTCAGGCTCGACGACCGCATGACCTACGGTGTCGGCCTGGACCCGAGCGACCCGACGCAGCGCACCCTGCTGCGCTACGCCGGCATCGCGCAGCCGAGCTACGGGCGGCTGGACATCGACACGCAGGCGCAGGCCCGGTTCGCCACCGGCATGGTGCGGCACACGCTGCTGGCCGGCGTCGACTACCAGCGCCAGACCACCAGGGACCCGGAGAACTACGCGCTCACCTCGTCGCTTGACCTTTACAACCCGGTGTATCAGCCGACCGACCGGTCGATCTTCAGCGGCCCGGGCGCATCGCCGCAGGACATCCGCCAGCGGCAGACCCAGTTGGGCCTCTACCTGCAGGACCAGCTCAAGCTGGGCGAGCGCTGGGTCTTCACGCTGGGCGGCCGACACGACTGGGCCGACACGCGCACCGACGACCTGCTCGGCGGCACCACCGCCAGCCAGCGCGATGCCGCCTTCACCGGGCGCGTGGGCGTGGTGTACCTGGCGCCGTACGGCATCTCGCCGTACCTGAGCTATTCGACCTCGTTCAACCCGACCGTCGGCACCGACCGCAGCGGCCAGGCCTTCAAGCCGACCAAGGGCCGGCAAGTCGAGGCCGGGGTGAAGGTCCAGGCCAGCAGCAAGGCATCGGTCACGGCATCGGTCTTCCGGATCCACCAGCGCAACGTGCTGACGCCCGACCTGGACGATCCGGCCGGCACGCACAGCACGCAGACCGGCGAGGTGCGCTCGCAGGGCTTCGAGCTGGAAGCCACCGTGCAGCCGATGGCGGGCTGGAACGTGATTGCCGGCTACACCTACCAGGACGTGCGCAACACCCGCGCCAACGACGCCTCGCTCGACAAATGGCCGATCGCCATCCCCACCCCGCGGCAGATCGCCTCGCTGTGGACGGACTACCGCATCCGCTCGGGCGTGCTGCAGGGCGTGGGCATCGGCGCCGGCGTGCGCTACGTCAGCCCCACGGCCGGCGCACCGGACAACGCGCTGCGCGTGCCCGGCTATGCGCTGTTCGACGCAGCCATCTTCTACAGCGCCGGCCGCCATTGGCGCCTGGCGCTCAACGGCACCAACCTGGCCAACCGCGAAGTCATCTCCGGCTGCTATGACGCCACGCGGTGCATCTACGCCAACGGCCGCACCGTGCTCGCGACCGCGAAATACGCCTGGTAGCGTCGCTGCCGCAAAAGCAGACGGGCCGTGCGCAGTGCACGGCCCGTCCGCCCGGCCCGATGCAGGCGCGCGGCTCAGTCGCCCAGCGCCACCCCTTCGCGGCGCGGGTCGGCGCCGCCGGCCCAGCCCCACCTGCCGTCGTCGCGCCGGCGCCGCACGATGGCCTGCGTGCCGCTGGTCATCTCGATCTGCGCGACGTCGTGGCCGCGCGCCTTCAGGCCCTGTACCAGCGTCTGCGTCACCAGACCCCGCTCCACCTCGGTCGGGCCGTTGCGGCTGCCGAAGTTGGGCAGGTTGATCGCACTCTGCACGTCCATGTCCCAGTCCAGCAGACCGATCAGCGTCTTCGACACGTATTCGATACTCTGCGAGCCGCCGGGCGAACCGAGCGCCGCCACCAGCCGGCCGCTGTCGCGTTCGAACACCAGCGTCGGCGCCATCGACGAGCGCGGCCGCTTGCCGGCCTGCACGCGATTGGCGACCGGCTTGCCGCCTTCGTTCGGCACGAACGAGAAATCGGTGAGCCCGCTGTTCAGCACGAAGCCGCGCACCATCAGGTGCGCGCCGAAATCGCTGTCGATGGCGGTCGTCATGGACACCGCGCCGCCGGCGTTGTCCACCGCCACGATCTGCGAGGTCGATACGCGCGGCGGCGAGCGGTCCGGCGCCAGCGCGATGGAGGTCCCGGGCGGCGTGCCGGGATCGGCCCGGCCCGTGCTCCGGTCGCCGATCAGCCCGGCGCGCAGCGTCAGGTACCCCGGATCGGTCAGGCCCTTGACGTTGACCGGCACGAAATCCGCATCGGCCACGTAAAGGCCGCGATCCGCATCGGCCTGGCGCCCGGCTTCGGACACCACGTGCACGGCGTCGACGCTGGGTTCGAGGCCGGCGGCGCGGGTGGTCTCGCGCGGTGCCATCGCGGCCAGCGCGTACTTCGGATCGCGCGCCGCCAGGGCCTGCAGCGTGCCCAGCATCTGCGCGATGGCGATGCCGCCCGACGACGGCGGGGGCATGCCGCAGACCTTCCAGCGCTGGTAGTCGGCGCAGATGGGATCGCGCTCTTTGGCGCGATAGCCCCGCAGGTCAGCCAGCGACAGCGTGCCCGGATCGGCGCCGCCGCTCACGCGTTTGACGATGTCGGCCGCGATCGGCCCGGCATAGAACGCGCCGGGGCCGTGCCTGGCGATCTCGCGCAGCGTCTGCGCCAGTTGCGGGTTCCTCACGATCGTCCCGACCGGCTTGGGCTTGCCTTGCGGCGTGAGGAAATACGCCGCCATCTCCGGCGACCCGGCGATGAACGGGTCGGCCGCGATCTGCGTATAGAGCCGCGGCGAAACCGGGAACCCCTGCTCCGCCAGCTCGATGGCCGGCTGGAGCAGCCTGGTCCAGGGCAGCTTGCCGTGCCGGCGGTGGGCCAGCTCCAGCGCGCGCAGCACGCCGGGCACGCCGACCGCGCGGCCGCCGATCCGGGCCTCGCTCAAGCCCATCGACGTGCCGTCGGGGCGCAGGAACAGGTTCTCGTCGGCACCGGCCGGGGCGGTCTCCCAGCCGTCATAGGCCTGCACGCGCTTGCCGTCCCAGTAGAGGAGGAAGGCGCCACCGCCGATACCGGAGGCCTGCGGCTCGACCAGCGTCAGCACGGCCTGCATGGCGATGGCCGCGTCGATGGCCGAGCCGCCCTGCCGCAGGATGCGCCGGCCCGCTTCCGCCGCGAGCGGGTTGGCGGCGGCGGCCATGTGCTGCTCGGCGTAGGCCGTCGTCATGCCGGTGCGGTAGCCCGAGGCCACCTCCGGCGGGCGCGGCGACTCGGGCGCGACGGACGGCGAGCCGGCCACGGGGGCCGGCGTCGGCACGGCGGTCCGCGTGGAACATGCGCCGAGCAGCGTCAGCGCCGCCAGCACCAGCGGACCGCGCACGCGCGCCAAGGAAAAAGCCTGGGTTGCCATGCGGTTCTCCTCGTGATTCCAAAGCCTCATTGCAGGAAGCGGATGGTGACGTGCCGGGCCCTGCCCCAAACCCACCGCCCGGTACACCATGCCGGACCCATATGAACGCCGAAGCTTCGCGCATCCGGGCGGCGGACGCGCGCGCGGTGCCAGGCATGCGCGCGATCGCCCCGGATGGAAACACCGGAGCGTGGGCCGGGGCGGCCGGATCGGCAACGCGGTCGCATGGCACCAGCAGCGCCTTTCGCGGGAGGCGTTTGCACCACACCATGCTTCGTTCGAATGATTTCCGGCACCGTTGCCCGGTGCTTTGATGAGGACAGGGCGACGACTGCCGGCGCGCGGGAGGGATTGACTCGACCAAGCTATGCCGCGGGCGGACGGAAGTCAAAAACGCTGCGCGGGCGCCGGCGGGCACCAGCGGGCACTGCCGCGGCGCGCGCCCGGCGGCATGAGGCTCGGCGGAAACCCATACACTTGGCGCCCGCAAGAACACCAATGAGACGAGGGATGGGGACCATGAGAGCGCGGCCGGCCGGCGTGCTGTGGATGGCATTGGGCTACGGCATGGCCGGCCCGCTGAGCGCGCTCGCGGGCGGACTCCAGCAGCCCGAGGTCCAGCTCGAGACGACCACCGTCGTCGGGTCCGCCGCCGCCGCGGCCGCCACCGGCGAAGCCGCCAGCCAGGGCTATGTGCCGCGTGCCCAACTGGAGAACCGCCCCCTGCTGCGCCCCGGCGAACTGCTCGAGACCGTCCCCGGCCTGATCGTCACGCAGCACAGCGGCGACGGCAAGGCCAACCAGTACTTCCTGCGCGGCTTCAATCTCGATCACGGCACCGATCTGGCCACCACGGTGGCCGGCATGCCGGTCAACATGCGCACGCACGCGCACGGCCAGGGCTACACCGATCTCAACTTCCTCATCCCGGAACTGGTCAGCGGCATCGCCTACAAGAAAGGCACCTACTTCGCAGAGGAAGGCGACTTCTCGGCCGCCGGCGCCGTCCGGATCGACTACGCCGACAAGCTGCCGCACGGCCTCGCCCAGTTCGAGCTGGGCGAATACGGTTACCGGCGCGGCCTGCTCGCCGACTCGCGCGCGGTCGGGCCGGGCACGCTGCTGTACGGCTTCGAGTGGCTGGGCGAGAACGGCCCGTGGGCCGTGCCGGAAGGCGTGCACAAGCTCAACGGCGTGCTGCGCTACACCCTGCCGCTGGGCGGCGGCGAGCGCGTCACCGTGACGGGCATGGCCTACCGGAACACCTGGCAATCGACCGACCAGGTGCCGCAGCGCGCCATCGACCAGGGCCTGATCGCCCGCTTCGGCGCCATCGATCCGACCGACGGCGGCATGGCCTCGCGCTACAGCCTGTCGGCCGACTGGCTGCGCCCGCTGGCCGACGGGCAGCTCAAGGCCAACGCCTACGTCATCAAGAGCCGGCTGACGCTGTTCTCGAATTTCACCTATGCGCTCGCCAACCCCGTGCTGGGCGACCAGTTCGAGCAGTTCGAGAACCGGGTCACGACCGGCATCAACGCCTCGCGCACGTGGTTCGGCGAGCTTGCCGGGCACGACAGCGAAACCGAGATCGGCTCGCAGACGCGCTACGACCGGCTCGACCCGATCCTGCTCGCCGACACGGTGGCGCGGCAGCCCTACGCGCTGGTCCGCAGCGACACCGTCGACGAGACCAGCACGGCGCTCTACCTGCGCAACAGCATCCAGTGGCGGCCCTGGCTGCGCACCCTCGCCGGCTTGCGCGCCGACCAGTTCTGGTACCGCGTCGGCAGTAGCAACCCGCGCAATTCGGGCAGCGGCGCCGAGCATATCGTCGCCCCCAAGCTGGGCGTGGTGCTGTCGCCGACGGCCAGGACCGACGTGTTCGTCAACTGGGGACGCGGCTACCACAGCAACGACGTGCGCGGCGCCACCACCACCGTCGATCCGGCCTCGGGCAATCCGGTGCGCAAGGTCAGCGTGCTGGTGCCGGCCACCGGCTACGAGGTCGGCGTGCGGACGAAAGCGCTGGCGCGCGACCTGCAGCTGTCCGCCTCGCTGTGGCGGCTGGATATCGGCTCGGAGCTGGTGTTCGCCGGCGACACCGGCACCACGCAGCCCAGCCGTCCCAGCCGGCGCACCGGCGTGGAGCTGGCGGCGTACTACAAGCCGTCGCCCGAGCTCATCCTCGACGCCGATGCCGCCTTCTCCCGCGCGCGCTTCCGCGATGCCGATCCGGCCGGCGACCACATCCCCGAGGCAATCCAGACCACCGCCTCCGCGGGCATGTCGTGGACACACGGCCGCTGGACCCTCGGCGCCCGCCTGCGCTACTTCGGCCCGCGCCCCCTGATCGAAGACAACAGCGTGCGCTCGGCCTCGTCGTTCCTGGTCAACCTGAAGGCCGGCTATCGCGTGCGGAAGAACGTGCGCGTCTTCGTCGAAGTGCTCAACGCGCTGAACCGCAAGGCCAACGACATCGACTACGACTACGCCTCGCGGCTCAAGGGAGAGACCTCGCCGGTGGACGCCAGCGGCGCGGCGACCGGCATCAACGACCGGCACATCCACCCGGCCGAGCCGCGCACGGTGCGGGCCGGTATCGCCTGGACGTTCTGACGGACGCGGTGCCTCAGCGCGGATTCGGGAACCGGATCCGGAACTCGGTGAACTCGTGCTCGACCGATCGGCACGAAATGCTGGCGCCCCAGCCGCGCAGAACCTTCCTGCAGAACGTGAGGCCGATCCCCGTCCCCCGATGGGCCGGGTGCGAGAAGAACGGCTGGAACATCCGCCTGAGGACCGCCGGCGACACGCCGGCCCCCGTGTCGCGCACGACGATCTCCACCGCCTGCGGCATTCGCTCATAGCCGATGCGCAGATCGCCCTTGCCGCCCCGCTGGATCGCCTCGAGCGCATTCTTGGTCAGGTTGGTGATGACGTGCTCGAACAGCCCGGCGTTGCCCAGCACCCGCATCCCCGTGCTCGGCGCGATATGCACATGCGGGCGCGCCCCCAGCTCGAACGGATAGGCATCGATGGCCGCGCAGATCGCCTCATGCGGATCGAACCACGCGGTGCACACCGCCTGCGGATCCTTCGAATTGGCCACCAGCAGCTCGATGCTGTTGGTGGCGCGGATCACGTCCGCGCGCATCCGCTCGACAGCCTGCCGCAGCACCGGCAGATCGGGATGGTCCGGCCACACCGCCAGCGGCAGCCGGCTCTGGATGCCGCTGGCCGTCAAGGCAAGACTGGCCAGCGGCGTACGCAGCTCGTGCGCCACCGTCCCCAATGCCAGCGCCATCCCGCGCTGCTTCTGCTCGATCAGGATCTGCCGATCCAGCCGGATGACGACCAGCACCCCGACAACAAAGAAGAACGCCAGGATCGGCACCTGTTCCAGCAGGGCATGCCATGGAAATCCGCCGGCGGCCGGCCCCGTCAGCAGGAACAGCGCCATCGCGGCCGAAGCGCCCGTGACCAGGGAGAACACGGCAAACGCGGTGCTGAAGTGAAAGAGGATCACGACGGCAATGAGCAGGGACTCCGCCCACACCATCGCCCCGGCATTCTGCAGATACAGGAAGACAAACGCGAATGGCAGCCCCACCGTCACGGCGAACACCGCATAGGCCGGCAGCCATTTGCACCCGGCCACCCGATCGGCAAACAGCAGCGGGACGAACAGCAGCGTACACAGCCCCCGCAGCCAGACGCTCTCATAAGGCTGCGGAAAGACATACGACCAGATCACGAAATAGAGCGGATGCCCGATGACGCCGATAACGCCGGCCAGACGGGCACGCCGAAGCCGCGTCGCGCGCTCGCCATCCGCGATGATGGCATTCGATACGGCGGCCATCAGCCGCCGCCACACGCGGGCTAGCCCGCGACCTGGGTTGGGTCGAACTGCGCGGTCCTGGGTCATGGGGTCTCGGGAGAATCTTCCGGCTGGCCGCCGGCGACGGCATTCCGGTCAACCGCCGGCTGGCACCGGTCCGGTGCGGAAAAAAGCTCCGGACTAAAGATAGGCGGCCCCACATCCGCAGTGAAGGATTCTTTGGGCTGGCTGTCACGGGGTTGCCATCCCGGTCAACGCAAGCGATGGATGGCGAGGTACGAAACCGGGAGCATGCCAGAAAAGCCCGGAGCCCTGCCGGCCCGCTGCCGCTCCGCGCAGGCGTTGCCGTGAACCGGCAGTAGCAGTTCTCCCGATGTCCGCGGCCTCAATTTCTTGCGAAAGTCGCCGTTAGCACAATCCGAGCGGAGACTGCAGGCTTGCCGAGGCAACGTCGTGCGGGTTCGGCATGGTTGTTTGTTTTGTTTGTGTACCTGCGCCCAGCCCCGTCATGTGCCGGGGAAAGATGTCGAGAAATGCAAGTCTTCGAAGACCAAGTCGTCTTCCGCCCCGCCAGTCTGTTCGATATCCCATCGATTTATCGGCTGGCTCAGTTGGGTAGCGTTGCCGGAGTCTATGCGGACACGTACCTCGACGGCGTCGGCCACGTTTTGCTGCTCAAGCAATTATTTGTCGCGTATTTGTCGGTCTGGTTTTCCAAGGCATGCATCGGCAACGGCCTGTCACCGCTCTCGGTGCTGGAACGCAATGGTGAATTTGCAGGCTTTGCGTGGGTGCAGCAAGCCATCGGCAGCGCCACGCTCCATGTGAACATCTCGATGTTCTCCATCGCACCGGAATATTTCGGTATGGGGTGCGGTCGAGCCTTGCTGGACAATATCGTTCAGCGTCTGCCCAAAGGCGCCGTTTTGCAAGCCGAGTGCACACGGTATGCAGACAGCATGAAGGCCCTGCTGCGTCGATCCGGGTTCGTGCGTCGGCGGCAAAGTGTGGTCAGACCGAACCTCCTCGGCCTCGACGTGTACGAGAAAACCGTCGAATGAGTCTCCCTGTTTTTGCCCTCCAGTGGCCAGGGTTCATGCGACACAATCCTTCGTTGGCCGAGCGCCAACCCCGTCTTTCAGCCCCCCGACCACCTTTCTGCGATCCCCTCAAAGCGTTGTGACACAACGGTTTGCGAGCCGCGATGGCTACGATTGACTTGCGCCAAAAGACGAAAAGCCAAGCGAGTGCTTGGCTTTTCCACGTATTTCTGGTGCCGGCTGCAGGACTCGAACCCGCCACCTGATGATTACAAATCAACTGCTCTACCTGATGAGCTAAGCCGGCAAAGATCCGCGATTCTACCGTAAGCCGCCTTACTTGACGACCTTCAGCGACGGCTTGCCTCCGATACGCGGCACGCTGGGCGGCGTGGGCTCGTCGTCGGAACCGCCCTGCGTTTCGGCGGTGGCCGGCTCCGGCGCGGCTTCGGACTCCACCGCCGACAGCTTGGGCGGCGGGCTGTTCTCGCGTTCGGTTGCAACCTGCGCGGGCGGCGTGCTGCGTTCGACGGGGAATGCCATGCCCTGCCCGTTCTCGCGCGCGTACACGGCGAGCACGTTGTCGACCGGCACCTCGATCTTGCGCGAGACGCCCGAGAAGCGCGCGTGGAAGGAGATCCACTCATTGCCCATATCGAGCTGGCTGGTCGCATCAAAGCTGACGTTCAGCACGATCTCGTCGTTCTTGACGAACTCTCGGGGCACGTTGGTACTGTTGTCGACGAACACGGCGATGTACGGCGTGAAGCCGTTGTCCGTGCACCATTCGTAGATGGCCCGGATCAGATAGGGCTTGGTTGAAGTTTCCGACATGATGAAAAGAGTAACCGATGGGCGCAGCCGCAAAGACCGCGACCGTGCCCGGCGGTAATCAGCGACGCATCACCTTTTCCGACGGCGTCAGCGCTTCAATATACGCCGGACGGCTGAAGATACGCTCAGCGTATTTCATCAGCGGGGCAGCATTCTTCGACAGTTCGATACCGTAGTGGTCCAGGCGCCACAGCAGCGGCGCGATCGCCACATCCAGCATCGAGAACTCTTCGCCCAGCATGTACTTGTTCTTCAGGAAAATCGGGGCGAGTTGCGTGAGGCGGTCACGGATGGCGGCGCGCGCCTTCTCGTGCGACTTCTCGGCGGCCTTGCCCTTCTCGTTCTCCAGCACGGACACGTGCGTGAACAGTTCCTTCTCGAAGTTGAACAGGAACAGGCGGGCGCGGGCACGCTGCACCGGGTCGGCCGGCATCAGCTGCGGGTGCGGGAAGCGCTCGTCGATGTACTCGTTGATGATGTTCGACTCGTACAGGATCAGGTCGCGCTCGACCAGGATGGGCACCTGGCCGTACGGGTTCATCACCGCGATGTCTTCCGGCTTGTTGAAGAGATCGACGTCACGAATCTCGAAATCCATGCCCTTTTCGAACAGGACGAGTCGGCAACGCTGCGAGAACGGGCAAGTGGTGCCCGAGTACAAGACCATCATGGCTTTGGTTCCTTGACGCTCGGGCCGGGGGCGGCCCGATGACGGTACAACCGCTGCGATATACCACATCGCCCGCGGCATCAAAACGAAAACGCAAAGGGCTAGGACAGCTTCCGTCCTAGCCCTTGGCCGGAAAAAGCATGGAGTTTACTTGATGTCCTTCCAGTAGGCCGCGTTCAGGCGCCAGGCCAACACGAAAAAGACACCGATGAACAGCAGCACCCACACACCCAGCCGCTTGCGCAGCTTGCCGGCGGGCTCCGCCATCCAGTCCAGGTAAGTGACAATATCGGCCACCGCCTGATCGTACTCGACGGTGTTCAGCTTGCCCGGTGTGACCTGCTCGAAACCGACGAGCTTGTGCTCAAGCTCGCCGCCGTGCTCGGACTTGACCTCTTCGTACTTGGGCTCGCGCTGACCTTGCAGCTCCCACAGCACGTGCGGCATGCCGACCTTGTCGAACACCAGGTTGTTCCAGCCGGTCGGACGCGTGTCGTCGCGGTAGAACGTGCGCAGGTAAGTGTAGAGCCAGTCGCTGCCGCGCGCCCGCGCGATCACCGACAGATCCGGCGGCACCGCGCCGAACCATTTCTTGGCATCCTCGCGGTCCATGGCAATGCGCATGGTGTCGCCGACCTTGTCGGACGTGAACAGCAGGTTCTGCTGGATCTGTTCTTCCGACAGGCCGATGTCGCGCAGGCGGTTGTAGCGCATCGCGCTGGCGCCATGGCAATTCAGGCAGTAGTTGACGAACAGCTTGGCGCCCCGCTGCAGCGCGGAGAGGTCTTCGGACTGGTTCGGAGCCGGGTCGAGCCGGACCCCGCCCTCATTGGCGAAGACGGGGGCCGCAATCATGAAGCCGGCCAAGGCGAAAATCGCAAGCAGCTTTTTCATTCTTGTGTCCTTATCCTCGGCTGGAATCAGTGCGGCTTGAACGTGACACGCTCGGGCACCGGCTTGAACGTCCCCATCCGGCTCCAGACCGGCATCGCGAGGAAGAACGCAAAGTACACGATGGTGCCGATCTGCGACACGATCGAGCCCGCCGGGCTAGGCGGCTGGATGCCGAGGTAGCCGAGCACCGCGAAGGCCACCACGAAGATCCCCAGCAGCACCTTGTGGAAGCCCGGGCGATAGCGGATCGACTTGACCGGCGACTGGTCCAGCCACGGCATGAAGAAGAAGATCACCACCGAGCCGCCCATCACCACCACGCCCCAGAACTTGGCGTCGATGAAAGCAAAACCCAGCGCCAGGATCACGGCGACCGCCACGGCCACACCCTTGACCTTCATGCTCTTGCAGCGCACGAACAGCATGCCCAGCATGATCGCCAGGAACCCCCACAGGATCGGCAGGAAAGCCGACGTCGTCGCGCGCAGCATCGAGTAGAACGGCGTGAAGTACCACACCGGCGCGATGTGCGGCGGCGTCTTCAGCGAATCCGCCGGGATGAAATTGTTGGCCTCCAGGAAGTAGCCGCCCATTTCCGGCGCGAAGAACAGGATCGCGCTGAAGAGGAACAGGAACACCGCCACGCCGACGATGTCATGCACCGAGTAGTACGGGTGGAACGGGATGCCATCGAGCGGAATACCGCGCTCGTCCTTCTTGGCCTTGATCTCGACGCCGTCCGGGTTGTTCGAGCCCACCTCGTGCAGCGCGATGATGTGCGCCACCACCAGGCCCAGCAGCACCAGCGGCACGGCGATGACGTGGAACGAGAAGAAGCGGTTCAGCGTCGCGTCCGACACGACGTAGTCGCCGCGGATCCACAGCGACAGATCCGGCCCGATCAGCGGGATGGCGGAGAACAGGTTCACGATCACCTGCGCGCCCCAGTACGACATCTGGCCCCAGGGCAGCAGATAGCCCATGAAGGCTTCGGCCATCAGGCACAGGAAGATCAGGCAGCCGAAGATCCAGACCAGCTCGCGTGGCTTGCGGTACGAGCCATACAGCATCCCGCGGAACATGTGCAGGTAGACCACGATGAAGAATGCCGAGGCGCCGGTCGAGTGCATGTATCGCACCAGCCAGCCCCACGGCACCTCGCGCATGATGAACTCCACGCTCGCGTAGGCGACCGGGATGCCGGCGGCGTTGAGCGTGCCGTCCGGCTTGTAGTTCATCACGAGGAAGATCCCGGTGACGATCTGGATGACCAGCACCAGCAGCGCCAGCGAACCGAAGAAGTACCAGAAATTGAAATTCTTGGGCGCGTAGTACTCCGACAAGTGCGCCTTCCATGTCTCGGTCAGCGGGAAGCGGGCATCGATCCAGCCCAGCAGCCCGGTTGTCTCCACCTTCTTCTCAGCGGCCATGATCAAGCCTCTCCTTTCTCGTCTTTACCGATCACCAGCTTCGTATCGGACAGGAACATGTAGGGGGGGACGTCCAGGTTCTGCGGCGCCGGCTTGTTCTTGAAGACGCGGCCGGCCAGATCGAACGTGGAACCGTGGCAGGGACAGACAAAGCCGGGATCGGCGCCGAGCTGGGCATTGGCACCGGAAACAAACGGGCCGGACGGCGAGCAGCCAAGGTGGGAGCAGATGCCGACCACGACCAGCAGGTCCTTGTGTTCGGCGCGGGAGCGGGTTTCGTTCTTGCAGTAATCCGGCGTCTTCATGGTGAAGGGCACGTCGGACTTGGGGTCGGCGACTTCGGTGTCGGTCTTCTTGAGGGATTCCAGCATCTCGGGGGTACGCTTGAGCAGCCAGACCGGCTTGCCGCGCCATTCCACCACCTTCATCTGGCCGGGGGCCAAGTCGCTCACGTCCGCCTCGATGGGCGCGCCCGCCGCGCGGGCCTTCTCAGATGGTGCGAATGTGCAAACGAAAGGGGCCGCCACTGCTACCCCTCCCACACCACCAGCCACGGACGTCGCAATCAGCAGATTACGGCGACCCTTGTCCACGTTTTGCTGGTCACTCATTCAAGACCCCAGGGTGAGAAATCAAGATAGGTTCGCGTCAACCGAAAATTATACCCGAGCGTACCAAGCCAACGATAGCGGTCGCGGGCAACACGGCTTGCAGATATAGTGGACACGCTGATCGCCCGCCAACCCAATGCTGACGCGGCCCCGGCACGCCTCTTGCAACCTCGCTTTTAACAATTCAGGTCAACCGATCAGCAGCTTGGCCGTTTGTCCCGAATCAAACAATCCGGAGAAAACCGATGGCACTAATGCAAGATTTCAAGAAATTCGCAATGCGCGGCAACGTGATCGACTTGGCGGTCGGTGTGATCATCGGTGCGGCGTTTGGCAAGATCGTCGACTCGCTGGTCAACGACCTGATCATGCCGCTGGTTGCGCGCATCGTCGGCAAGCTCGATTTCTCGAATCTGTTCATTCAACTGGCCGATGCACCCGCGGGCGTGCCACAGACGCTGGCCGACCTGAAGAAAGCGGGCGTGCCGGTCTTCGCCTACGGCAACTTCATCACGGTCGCCGTCAACTTCCTGATCCTGGCCTTCATCGTGTTCCTGATGGTGCGCGCGATCACCCGCGTGATCGACACCAACCCGCCGCCGGCCGACACGCCGGAAAACACGCTGCTGCTGCGCGATATCCGCGACAGCCTGAAATCCAAGAATCAATAAAGGTAACCTTGAATCACACCGGATTCGGAATATCGATGAAGGTGTGGCGCACCCCGAAGTGCTCGGCAAGGTGGTTACCGAGCGCGCGCACGCCGCCGCGCTCGGTGGCATGATGGCCCGCGCCAATATAGGCGACACCCGACTCGCGGGCCAGATGTGTGGTCTGCTCGGACGCTTCGCCGCTGAGGTAGACGTCCACCCCGGCCGACACCGCCGCATCGAACCAGCCCTGCGCGCCACCGGTGCACCAGCCGATGGTGTGCACCGGCCGATCCGCTCCGCCGATCACCAGCGGCATGCGATCCAGCCGTGCCGCCACCACCTCCGCAAAGGCGCCCAAGGTGGTGGCCTCGGGCAACGTGCCGATCCAGCCGAGCTCGTCATCGCCGAAGCGCCCGGTCGGCTGGATGCCGAGCAGCGCACCCAACTGGGCGTTGTTGCCAAGCGTCGGATGCGCATCCAGCGGCAAATGGTAGGCAAACAGGTTGACGTCATGCGCCAGCAGTTGCTTCAGGCGCGCATGCTTCTGCCCGATCACGCGGGCATCCTCTCCCTTCCAGAAGTAGCCGTGATGCACCAGGATGGCGTCGGCGCGGACATCGATCGCAGCCTCGATCAGGGCCAGGCTGGCCGTCACGCCGGTCACGATGTGCGCGATCGGGTCGCGCCCTTGTACCTGCAGGCCATTGGGGCAATAGTCCCGAAAGCGGGCCGCCTGCAACAGGTCGTTCAAGTACAATTCAAGTTCTTTTCGATCCATTTCGACTGAAATTCACCCTATGTTGCGCCGCTTCTGGCTGTTTTTCGCACAGGCTGTGACTGTCGTTCTCGCGGTATGGTTTGTGATCGCCACCCTCAAACCCGAGTGGTTGCAGCGCGGCAAGGTGGCTGTGCAATCCGGCTCGCCCATCGTCGCGCTCAAGGAAGTCGCGCCACTGGGCCATAGCGGCACCACCAGCAATTCCTACGCGGAAGCCGCCAAGGTGGCGATGCCCGCGGTGGTCAACATCTTCAGCAGCAAGAACGCCCCCAAGCGCAACAACCCGCAGGCCAATGCGGACCCGTGGTTCCGCTTCTTCTTCGGGGACCGCCTGCCCGAGCAGCGCCAGGAACCGACGGCCAGCCTGGGCTCCGGCGTCATCGTCAGCCCGGAAGGCTACATTCTAACGAACCATCATGTAGTGGACGGCGCCGACGAGATCGAAGTCGCGCTGACAGACGGCCGCAAGGCCAATGCCAAAGTGGTCGGCACGGATCCGGAAACCGACCTCGCCGTGCTCAAGATCAGCCTGACCAATCTCCCCGCCATCACGCTCGGGCGCCTGGAGAACGTACGCGTCGGCGATGTGGTGCTGGCCATCGGCAACCCGTTCGGCGTCGGCCAGACTGTGACGATGGGGATCGTGTCGGCGCTGGGCCGCAGCCACCTCGGCATCAACACCTTCGAGAACTTCATCCAGACCGACGCAGCCATCAACCCCGGCAACTCGGGCGGAGCCCTGGTCGACGCCGAAGGCAACCTGCTCGGCATTAACACGGCCATCTACTCGCGCTCGGGAGGATCGCTCGGCATCGGCTTCGCAATTCCCGTGTCGCTGGCCAAGCAGGTGATGGAATCGATCATCTCGACCGGCAGCGTGGTGCGCGGCTGGATCGGCGTCGAGCCGCAGGACGTGACACCGGAGATCGCCGAATCGTTTGGCCTGTCGCGCAAGGATGGCGCCCTGATTGCCGCAGTCGTCCAGGGTGGCCCCGCCGATCGAGCCGGCCTGCGCCCGGGCGACATCCTCATCAACGTCAACGGCGAATCGATCCAGGACACCACGGCCTTGCTGAACAGCATTGCCCAGCTCAAGCCAAGCACGGAAGCCAAGGTGACCGTGTCACGCAAAGGCAAGCCCGTTGAACTGACCATCATGGTCGGGAAACGCCCGCCTCCGGTCCGTCGCAATGTGCCGATGCCCTCGCCCGAAGACGAGCAGCCGCAGTAGGCGCCCCTGATCCTCAACGCAGCAAAATGGCGGCTGACATGCCGCCATTTTCTTTGCGTGTGTACTGGGCAAGCAGCAAGTGGCCCCACCCGCTCCTCCCCCTGCGAATCCGAGTGTCCGGCGATACGGAATGCGTCGCTGCCGCCCCGGCATGCCAGCAGTGTCGCAAGGCAATCTGCATGGCAGCCGGTCCAGTGGCACGTCCTACCGGAATTCGCGATCCGTTGCACTGCCGCTGTGGTGGCTTCGTCCCAATAAAGAATAGAGGCACACGAGGCTCAGTCGCCCCCACAAACCCAAACCACCCGCCACAGGCCCATATCAAACTCGGCCACGCGGTGCCGCCGCACGGTGACCGCGCCCGCACAGCACATCGACGCTCAGCGATGGCGAAAGCCCAAAGAAAAACGCCGACCCCTTTCGGGATCGGCGTTTCGCCGTTCATTCGAAGCGCCCTTACGAGCGCGTCAAATTAGAACTTGTGGCGGATACCAACCACAGCACCGAACTGGTTGCCGGTGTTGGTGGAGTTCGACAGAACTTGGTTGTCGGTCGATTGCAGCGTCGTCGCGTTACCCGACGAAGCGCCGTTGATGCCGGCCACACCCAGCGTCGAGCCATTGCTGTTCTTAGCGTAGGCGACGTTGAAGTAGGCATCGGTGCGCTTGGACAGCGCGTAGTCGGTACCGACAACGAACAGCCACGGGTTACCCGTACCGCTGTTCTTGAACTGTTGGTAGTAAGCCGTGCCCGTCAGCGTCAGAGCCGGCGTAGCTTGGTAGCCAGCACCCAGCCAGTACAGGTTCGAACGCAGGTTGCCAGCGCCGGCAACCGTTGCGAAGTTGGCGTGGTACCAACGATAGCCAGCGTACAGCTTGGCCGGGCCGAAGGCGTACGAGCCAGCGATCGTGGCGCGTTGTTCCTTGGTGTCAGCCGCAGCGTTCTGAGCAGCGAACGAAGCGTTCGACGCTGCCGTGCCATTCGATTGGTCATACACCACACCCAGGCCGAACGGGCCAGCAGCGTAGTTTGCACCCAGGCTCCACTCGCGGCCCAGCTTGTTCACGCCGGCAACTTCTTGGCCGTCGCGGTTGAACGCATACAGAGCCGAAACGCTCAGGCCACCGAACGTGCCGATGTACTTGATGGCGTTGTCAGCACGGCCAGCCATGAAGGCGTCTTGCGCCGTGATCGAGTAACGGCCAGCGATGGCCATCGGGTCATAGGCCAGTGCGAAGTCGTACAGCAGGTTTTGCTGACGGCCCAGGGTCAGCTGACCCCATTGACCTTGCAGACCGACGTAGGCGTTACGGCCGAACAGACGGCTGTTTTGTGCCGACGTGCCGGTATCGAGGTTGAAGCCGCTTTCCAGGTTGAAGATACCCTTCAGGCCACCGCCCAGGTCTTCAACGCCACGCAGGCCCCAGCGCGAGCCGGACAGGTTGCCCGACTGCATTGCAACGCGCGAATGGCCTTGGCCGTCAGCGCCCGGCACCTTGTTGGCCCATTCCACGCCGACGTCGGCCACACCGTACAGAGTCACGGACGATTGAGCGTAGGCGCCACCGGCGGCCAGAGCTGCAACAGCAGCTGCAAACAGTTTCATTTTCATATCGACACTTTCCTTGTCAACTGATTGGGAAATCTTGACTGTCCTTATGGACGACGCAGGAACCTCACGTCTGACGGCATTATGGGCCAGCGCTGACGGATTCTGGAAACCCTTTTTGGCTCTGCGGGCGGATTGGCGGCCGAATTGTTGCTCATGGGCAACAGGCGGGAAGCCCCCTCCGACGGGGGTCTCCGCGGGTTTTTTCGGCGATGGCGCAGGGGTTGGCGGGCGACGGCGGCAACCCGGTCGAAGCGCTTTGTCGCCCCGACTTGGCACGGCAAGATTGTCGCCTTTCAGCCACGCGAGTCACATAAGATGATTAATGAATCACTTTTCTAGCGACCCAGCGCGGCATGCCATCGCTTGAGGAAATCGGCACGACGGAGCTGATCTTGATGCGCGAGTAAACCCGGCCCGACCGGAATCGGACGATGCGTATTGCCCAGCTCGGCGAGCAGGCGCTTCGCGGTCAGGCCGGTTTCCACGTCCTGGCGCAATGAGAAGAGAAAGGCGCGGTTGGCCATCACGCTCTGCCCTTCGCGCGAGAGCACGAAGTCGAGCCATAGCCGCGCGGCGTTGGGATGCGTGGTGCGGCGTGCGATGAAGGCGACGCGCGTGGCGACCAGCGTATAGTCCGCCGGCATCTTGATCGCCAGCGCGGGATTGCGGTCGGCGTAGCGCGCCGCGTAGGAACCGATCACGTTGTAGGCGAGCAGGCTTTCGCCGGAGGCGACCCGCTCGAGCATCGCGGCGGTAGTGATATAGAGGTTGACGTTGGCCGCGCCCAGCGCGCGGGCGACGTCCCAGAACACCGGCGTGGTGCGCGCGTCTTCGGCGGCGAACAGAAAGGCCGAACCGGAATGCTCGATGTCGTACGAAGCCACCCGCCCGCGCAGGAGATCGCGGTGCGCGGTCAGGATGCGGGCGAAGTCGGCGTGGGTGGCGGGCACCAGCTCGGCGGGAAGCTGGCGAGCGTTGTAGACGAACACGATCGGCTCGTAGCTGGTGCCGTAGGCCTCGTTCTTCCAGATGGCCCAGGACGGCAGGTACGGCCGCTCGGGTGACGCATACGGCAGGGCGTGGCCATCGTTGACCAGCTTGAACTGCTCCGGCATGGATGAACTCCAGACCACGTCCGCGCCCGGCGTGCCCGAGGCCAGTTCGACGAGGTAGCGGCGATAGAGGTCATCGCTGTTCTGCTCGCGGTAGTCGACCGTGACCCCGGGATAGCGGGCCTCGAATGCCCGAATGAGCGGGTGGGCTGCCGCGAAGTCGGTCGTGGAATACACCGTGACGCGGCCTTCCCGCCGGGCGGCATCGAACACCACGCCGTAGTCGCGCGGATAGTACGGCGGGAACTCGGGGGCGGGACGGCCCAGCCATTGCGCCGGGCTCTTGGCGGCGGCAAGACCGCCCGCGGCCAGCAGCGCGGCGGCCCGGCACAGCCAGCGACGTCGGGTATCGGAGATGGACGGCATGCGAATCGGCGCCGCGTCGAATTGGGTGAGGTCGTTGAACGGGCGCCAAGCATTATCATGAAAAAGCACTCAGAACGATATTGAGAGACACCCGATGCGGATCTTGCTGGTGGAGGATGAAGGGGAACTGGCGGCGTGGCTCGCGCGCGCGCTGGCGCAGAGCGGCTTCGTGGTGGAGCGCGCGGCGGACGGGCTGGCGGCGGAAGCGTTCCTGGCCTCGGGCGAATTCGACGCCGTCGTGCTGGACCTGCGCCTGCCGCGCAAGGACGGCTTTGCCGTGCTGGCCGACATGCGCGCGCGCGACGATCGCACGCCGGTGCTGATCCTGACGGCCCAGGGCGCACTGGACGAGCGCGTGCGCGGCCTGAACGCCGGCGCCGACGACTTCCTCACCAAACCGTTTGCGCTGACGGAGCTCGAAGCGCGGCTGATGGCGCTGATCCGCCGCAGCCGGGGCCGGGCGTTCCCGCGCCTGCGCTGCGGACCGCTGGAATTCGACACCGGCCGCAAGGCCTTCCTGCTGGCGGGCGAGCCGCTGTCGCTGACGCCGCGCGAGCACGCCGCGCTGTCCGCGCTGCTGCACAAGACCGGGCAACCGATCAGCAAGGTCCATCTGTTCGACAAGGTGTTCAATCTGGACAGCGATTCCAGCCCGGACGCCGTGGAAGTGGTCGTGCATCGCCTGCGCAAGAAGCTGGCGGGGTCCGGTGTGCAGATCGTCACGGTGCGCGGGCTGGGCTACCTGCTCGAAGCCGAAGCGAGCGGCGTCCCGCAGGCGGCGGGCGACACATCCGCGCCATGACGCGACGCTTTGCCTTGCTGCCGCGCAGCCTCAAGCTGACGCTGCTGTGGCTCCTGCTGCCGGGGCTGGTCGGCGTGCTGGCGATCGATACGCTGTCGGCGTACCAGTCGCTGCGCACGGCGACCGACCGCGCCTACGACCGCGCACTGCTCGGCTCGGTGCGCGCCATCGAGAACGGCGTGACGATCGAGCGCGGGCAGGTGCAGGTCAACGTGCCATACGTCGCGCTGTCGATGTTCGAGTCGACCGCGCAGAGCAACGTGTACTACCGGGTCGCCTACGAACAGGCGGCCGGGGCGGCGGCCCTCACCGGCTACGCCGACCTGCCGCTGCCGGCCGGCGCGCTCGACAACGACACGCCCCGCTTCTACGACACGCTATACCACGGCGAGCCGGTACGGATCGCTGCCGTGGCCAAGCCGCTGTACCAGCCGGGGCTGCCGGCGCGCATCGTGATCCAGGTGGCCGAGACCATCGAGACGCGGCGCGCGCTGCAGCAAGCGGTGTGGCGCGGCATGCTGGCCCGCGATGCCGCGCTGGTGGCGGTGAGCGTGGCGCTGCTATGGCTGGGCGTGACGTTGGCGCTGCGGCCGCTCAAGCGACTGGCACGCGGCATTGCCGCGCGCGCCTCCGATGACCTGCGCCCGCTCGACGCCACCGACGTGCCGGCCGAAGTGCGGCCGCTGGTGCAGGCGATCAACCACCACATCCATCGCTATGCCGAACTGGCGGCGGCGCAGAGCCAGTTCCTGGCCGATGCATCGCACCAGCTGCGCACGCCGCTGGCGGTGCTGCTGACCCAGGCCGAGTACGCGCTGCGCGAGACCGATCCGGTGCGGGTGCGCGAGGGCCTGACCGCCATCATCGCGCGATTGCAGTCCACCAATCGCCTGACCTCCCAGCTGCTGGCGCTGGCGCGTGCCCGCCACGCCGGCCAGGATGCGCCGCCCGAGACCTTCGATCTGGGCGAGCTCGCGCGCAGCGTGGTGGTCGATGCGCTACCGCTGGCGCGCGAAAAGCAGCAGGACCTGGGCTGGGACGACAGCGGACTGGCCGCGGCGCTGCCGGTGTCGGGCTATCCGGCGTTCCTGCGCGAGGCGCTGTCCAACCTCGTGCACAACGCCATCCGCTATACGCCGCCGGGCGGCCGCATCACCGTGCGCGCCATCAAGGACAGCGACGCCGCACTCGTTTGCGTGGACGACACGGGCCCCGGCATGAATGCCGTGGAACGTGCCCATGCCTTCGAGCGCTTCCGCCGCGCGCACGAGGGCGGGACGCAGCCGGGCGGCCACAAGGATGCGCGCTATGCCGCCGAAGGCTCGGGGCTGGGGCTGGCCATCGCGCGCGCCTATGCCGCCCGCAGCGGCGGGCGGATCGAGCTGGCCGACGGCGAGCCGAACAGCTGTGGCGGCGTGGGGCTTTCCGCCCGGATCCGGGTACCGCTGACAAGGACCGCCACCGGCACTCAGCATGCTGCGACGCAGCAGGTGCAATGAAAGCATGACGAAAGCGCGCGATTTCTATAATCCGCCGCACCTGGGGTCATCTGTACAGAGCCGCGCAAGAAAAAGCGGCCGACTCCATGCCATCACAAGCAAACCTGGAGACAACCCATGCTTCGTGGTCACTTTGCGCCTGCGCGCGCCGCAGTCACTGCTGCCGCCCTCACCTTGGGCACCGCTGCCTTCGCTCAAGTCCCCGCCGGCTACCCGGCCAGTTACGCCGACACCATCGCCGCCGCCAAGAAGGAAGGCAAGGTCGTGGTTTACGCGACCACCGATACCAAGGCGGCCGATCCGCTGATCAAGGATTTCGAGTCGCTGTATCCGGGCGTGAAGGTCGAATACAACGACATGAACAGCAGTGAGCTGTACAACCGCTTCATCAGCGAGCAGGCCGCAGGCGGCGCCTCGGCCGACATGATGTGGAACTCGTCGATGGATTCGCAGCTCAAGCTGGCGCAGACCTACGCGCTGACGTACCAGTCGCCCGAAGCGGCCAGCCTGCCGAAGTGGGCCGTCTACAAGGGCCTGGCCTACGGCACGACGTACGAGCCGGCCGTGTTCCTCTACAACAAGCGCCTGGTGAAGGACACGGAAGTGCCGCAGACGCATGCCGACTTCGCCAAGCTGGTCGCCAGCCAGCCGGAGCGCTTCAAGAACAAGGTCACGACCTACGACATCGAAAAGTCCGCCGTGGGCTTCATGATGGCCGCGCAGGACAACCAGGATTCGCCGCAGTACCTCGATTTCATCAAGGCTGTCGGCCCGAACCTGGTGCTGCAGTCCTCCACCGGCACGATGATGGAGCGCGTGGCCTCGGGCGAGAACCTGCTGGCGTACAACATCCTCGGTTCGTATGCGATGGCGCGCGCCAAGAAGGATCCGTCGATCGGCATCGTCTATCCGAAGGACTACACGCTGGTGGTCTCGCGCGTGGCGATGATCGCCAAAAAGGCGCAGCATCCGAACGCGGCCAAGCTGTGGCTGGACTACATCCTGTCCAAGCGCGGCCAGGACATCCTCGCCAACAAGTCGGACCTGCACTCGCTGCGTGACGACGTGACGGGCGAAGCCACCGCCGCCGGCCTGAAGCAGATCCTGGGCCAGTCCATCAAGCCGATCCCGGTGGACGAATCCGTGCTGACCTTCCTCGAACCGAAGAAGCGCCTGGATTTCATCAAGCAATGGCGCACCGCCGCCGGCCGCTGATGCGCGCGCCGACACTCTTCGCCTGACCGACCATCCGGCGCCCGCACCTTTGCCGGGCGGGGCCGGGATCTACCTGGAGGCACTATGCGTTCCCTGACGCACGACCGTGCCGCCGCATCGCAAGCCATTCCGCAACGCTCGCCCTGGACGCGCGTGGGACAAGCTTTGCCGCGCGGCGTGGTCATCCTGCTCACCGCGCTGGCGATCTTCACGCCGCTGGCGCTGATCTTCTACCAGAGCTTCCTCTCCGCGCCGTTCTTCATGCCCGACGCGCTGGCGGGGCTCGATGCGTATCGCTTCATCTTCACCGATCCGGACTTCTGGCACGCGTTCGAGAAATCCACCGCGCTGGCCTTCGGGCTGGCGGTGATCTCGGTGCCGCTGGGCGGCATCCTGGCCTTCCTGATGGTGCGCTCCGACCTGCCGGGCCGCCGCATCATCGAGCCGATGCTGATGATCCCGGTGTTCGTCTCGCCGATGGTGCTGGCGTTCGGCTATGTGGTGTCGGCCGGTCCGGTCGGCTTCTATACGATCTGGTTCAAGCAGCTGTTCGGCGGCGCGCCGTGGAACGTGTATTCGTTCACCAGCATCATCATCATCGCCGGGCTCACGCACGTGCCGCACGTGTATCTGTACGTGTCGTCGGCGCTGCGCAGCCTGGGTTCCGATGTGGAGGAAGCCGCGCGCATCTCGGGGGCATCGCCGCTGTCGGTGGCGCTCAATGTGAGCCTGCCGATGGTGCGGCCGGCGCTGCTGTACGCCGCCGTGCTGGTGATCTTCCTGGGCTTCGAAGTGTTCGGGCTGGTGCTGGTGCTGGGCGACCCGGAAGGCCACCTGGTGCTGGCGACGTACCTGTACAAGCTGACCAACAAGCTGGGCACGCCGGCCTACCACCTGATGGCGGCCGTGGCGGTCTGCCTGGTGATGGTGACCTTCCCGCTGGTGCTGCTGCAACGCTACATGCTGCGCTCGGCCAACCGCTTCGTCACCGTCAAGGGCAAGGTCACGCGCAGCCGTCCGCTGCCGCTCGGCAAGTGGCGCTGGCCGGCGTGGGCGGTGGTGGTGCTGTGGTTCTTCGTGACGGTGATCGTGCCGCTGTCGGGCATCGCGCTGCGCGCCTTCGTGTCGAACTGGGGCGAAGGCGTGTCGCTGATGGAGGCGATCTCGACCACGGCGTTCCACCAGATCTTCGAGCAGCCGCAGTTCCTGCGGGCGATCATCAACACCGTGCTGATCGGCGTGATCGGCGGCGCGCTGGCGGTAGGCTGCTACACCTGCATCGGCCTGGCCATGCACCGCAAGCCGGACGGCTGGACACGCGTCCTGGATTACAGCGTGCTGGTGCCGCGCGCGATTCCCGGTCTGCTGGCCGGCCTGGCGTTCCTGTGGGTGTTCCTGTTCGTGCCGAACTGGATCGAGACCGCGCTGACCGACAGCAGCGTGCCCTTCGCCGGCTGGATGATCGAGCACGTGGTGCCGGTCCTGCGCAATCTGCGCAGCACGATCTTCAGCGTGTGGATCGCTTACTCGGTGGTGTGGATGGCCTACGGCCTGCGGCTGATTTCGGCCGCGCTGCTGCAGGTCGGCCCCGAGCTGGAGGAAGCCGCCCGCTCGGTCGGCGCCTCGCGCGCCCGCACCACGCGCGACGTGACCGTGCCGCTCACGCGCTACGGCCTGCTCGGCGCCTGGCTGCTGATCTTCCTGATTTTCGAGCGGGAATACTCGACCGGCGTGTACCTGCTGTCGCCGGGCACCGAGACCATCGGCTCGATGCTGGTTTCCCTGTGGGCGGGCGGCGCCATCGACATCGTCGCTGCGCTGTCCTTCGTCAACATTGTGCTGGTGGCCGTGGGCCTCGGCATTGCACTGCGTTTCGGAGTGAAGCTCCATGATTGAACTCACCGTCAACGACCTGCACCTGGAATACGGCAACAACCCGGTGCTCAAGGGTGTCTCGATGCAGTTGCAGAAGGGCGAAGTGGTGTCGCTGCTGGGCCCGTCGGGCTCGGGCAAGACCACACTGCTGCGCGCCGTCGCCGGCCTGGAGCAGGCCAGCAGCGGCACGGTCAAGATCGGCGAGCGCGTGATGTTCGACGACGCCGCCGGCCTGGACGTGCCGGCCGAGGCGCGCAACCTGGGCCTGGTGTTCCAGTCCTACGCGCTGTGGCCGCACAAGACCGTCGCCGAGAACGTCGCCTACCCGCTCAAGCTGCGCAAGACGCCGCCCGCGCAGATCAAGGAACGCGTGCAGGCCGTGCTGCAGCAGCTCGGCCTCGGCCACCTGGGCGAGCGCTTCCCGAGCCAGCTCTCCGGCGGCCAGCAGCAGCGCGTGGCGATCGCCCGCGCGCTGGTGTACAACCCGCCCGTGATCCTGCTGGACGAGCCGCTGTCCAACCTCGACGCCAAGCTGCGCGAAGAGGCCCGCGCCTTCCTGCGCGAGCTGATCGTGCGCCTGGGCCTGTCGGCACTGATGGTCACGCACGACCAGGGCGAGGCGATGGCGATGTCGGATCGCATCCTGCTGCTCAACAACGGCGTGATCGAACAGCAGGGCACGCCCGAGCAGATGTACGGCGCGCCGGAAACGCTGTTTACCGCCGAGTTCATGGGCAGCAACAACCGCATCAACGGCAAGATCGCCGAAGTGCGCGACGGCATGGCGCGGCTGGTGGACGAAGCCGGCGGCTGGTCGCTGTGGGGCGTGGCGCGCGGCGACCTGAAGCCCGGCGCGACGGCGCATGGCGTGATCCGGCTGGAACAGGTGCGCGTCGGCCTGGACAACGCCGACAACACCATCCGCCTGCCGCTGGCCACGCGCATGTATCTGGGCGACCGCTGGGAATGCCTGTTCCGCGGCACCGGCGCGGCCGGCACCGGCCTGCGCGCCTACGCCAGCAATGCACCCGGCGACGGCGAGTACGCGCTGACCTTCCCGCGCGAGCAGTTCTGGCTGTTCGCGGCGTGACCGGCATCCGCCACGCAGCAAAAAAGGCAGCCTCGGCTGTAATGCCGTTCAGTTAAGGTCCCGTTTGATGTATCGGACGGAGTAACGAGAAGGGCGAGATTTGACGACCCGGTTGCAAGAGCGGCCGGGTCGTTTTTCGTTGGGCAAGGACTTGAGCCGTTCGCGCAGGCGCTTGAGGCAGTCGGGTAGCTTGGCGTATGCGGGGGTCAAGGCGGCCCACATCATTTCGTGCTGGATCGTGTGCAAGGCGCGCACGAAGCTGATGTCGGCCGGTGCGAGCTTGGCCTCCTGAGCGGCACAGGCGATCTCCCGGCGAATCAGGTTGTAGGCGATCAGCGCGCCCCAGATTTCCTGATACACCCGCTCGACCGTGCGGCTGCGCAAGGTCAACTCCATGCCAAGCATGGACTGTTTCAGTTCCTGATAGCTGGTTTCGATCTGCCAGCGGCGGCTGTAGCAGGCCGCCAGATCGGATGGTTTGAAGCGCCGCCGATCGGTCAACGAGGTCAGCAGCACCCGCTCGCGCCCGCGTGCATCGATGGTGCGCACCGCCCGCGCGTCCCAGTATTCGGGCAGTTGCGGGCACTTCTTGCGCGCTTGCGGCGAGGTGCGCATGCGCACCATCGCATCTTCAGCGCTGCCGGCGATGACTTCCCAGCGCGTGTTGGACTTGGCGGGAATCAGGAAGTGGCGGTTGCGGCCGTTCATCGTCAGGCTGCACAGGATCTCGGCGCTCACAAAGCCGCGATCGAAGACCGTCAGGGAATCGTCCGGAATCTCGGGCAGCAGGTCCTTGGCATACACCATCTCGTTGGTGTCATAGCGGCCGAAGCGGATGTCGGCCACCAGATGCGTCGGGATGGCGGTGAGCGTGACCGCCCGTACCTGCGGATAGCTGGCCACCTTGCCGCTGGCATAGCCTTGCGCGCCGAAGTGCTCGCGGTTGGCGGGGCTGTCGGCGGTGCGCAGCGTAGTGCCGTCGATCGCCCACAGGCTCAAGCCCTTGATCGCATGACGGGCTCCATCCTGCAGCGTCCATGCTTGCGCCGTCCGCTTGAACAGCCACGCCAGCGGTGCCTGGCCAATCCGCTCGCGCGCTTGGGTGATTGCGCTCTTGCTGACAAGGGCGGCGCTCTCGTTGGGCAGGGCCAGATCAAGGCTGTCTACCACTTCGCTGATCGACCAGTGACGGTACATCGCCAGGGCAATCACCAGCCAGACTACTTGCTCGGCGGGCAAGCGCCGGCGCCGGATGCTTGCCGTGCCTGTCGCTGTCACCGCGCGCTCGATCCACTCGTAGGGCAGATGCTCTGCCAGCCGGCTCAGATCGGCCGGCTGTTGTGCTTCGAGCAGATAGGTGAGGTGGCTGGCAAGCATCGCAGCCGAAACGTTAACAGCCCAACTCGCCGTTTACAACCACTTCGCCTCCTCCAATGAAAAATGCCGTTCAGGCTTAACTGAACGGCATTACAGCCTCGGCTGCCTTTTCTTTTGGATGACGGTTGGGTGACCCGCGAATCAGTCGATCAGTCCTTCACCACCGGAAGATGTTCCGTCTCGGTGTCGGGCACCGCGGTCTTGCGGATGAAGATCGCGGCCAGGATCAGGCCCAGCTCGTACAGCAGCCACAGCGGCACGGCCAGCAACAGCTGCGACATCACATCCGGCGGCGTGACGACGGCCGCGATCACGAACGCCCCCACCACCACGTACGGCCGGATCTGCCGCAGCTTCTCCAGGCTGACGATGCCGAAGCGCACCAGCACGATCACCACCACCGGCACCTCGAAGGTGATGCCGAAGGCCAGGAAGGTGGTCATGGCGAAGCTGAGGTACTTGTCGACGTCGGTCGACATCTCCGCGCCCAGCGGCGCGTTGTAGTGCGCCATGAACTTGAACACGGTCGGGAAGACCAGGAAGTACGCGAACGCCACGCCGCACAGGAACAGCACGTAGCTGCTCACCACCAGCGGCAGGACCATGCGCTTCTCGTGCGCGTACAACCCCGGCGCCACGAAACGCCAGATCTGGTACAGCACCCACGGCAGCGCGACCAGGAAGGCCACCAGCAGCGTCACCTTCATCGGCACGAAGAACGAGCCGGTGACATCGGTGACGATCATGTGGCCGTTCTTGGGCAGCGCCTGCATCAGCGGACGCGAGAACAGGTTGAAGATGTCGGGCGCCCAGTACACCAGGCCCAGGAAGATCAGCATCACGCCCGCGCCGGCCTTGACGATGCGCTCGCGCAGCTCGACCAGGTGCGAGATGAAGGTTTCCGGTGCGCCGTCCTCGGGCGAATCGTGCGGATCGTGCGGAGCGGCACTCATGTCGACGGGGATGGGAAGCGGTCGGGGCGCCGCATCGGCGGCACCCGGACGATCATTCATTCGAAGAAGGACCGGCCGCGCGACTGCGCGGCGACGATGGGCGGACGGTGGCGCTTGACGCGCGCGGCGCCGGACTGTGCCCACATGCGCACGCCCTGCTTGCGGCGATACCATTTCGGCATCGCCAGCTGCTTGTTGCGCCAGCTGTTGCGGCCGTTGCGCGACTTGGCCGGCGCCGGGCGCCACTCGGCGGCCTGCGTGGCCGTCTGGCGCGATGCCGGATCGCCGAGCGCCTCGTTCAGGCGCTCATTGATCTCGGAGGTGTGCCGGCTGACTTCCTGGTGGATGGTCTGCTCGACATTGCGCGCGGCCTCCTCGAACTCGGTGCGCATCTTGCGCAGCTCCTCGAGTTCGATCTCGCGGCTGACTTCGGCCTTCACGTCGGCGATATAGCGCTGCGCGCGGCCGATCAGGGCCCCGGCCGTGCGTGCCACCTTGGGCAGGCGCTCCGGCCCGATGACGACCAGCGCCACCGCGCCGATCAGCGCCAGCTTGGAGATGCCGAGATCGATCATCGGTCAGCGGTGCGCAAACGGTCAGCCTTGCTTGGACTTGTCGCGCGCTTCGACGTCGATGGTCGTCGAATCGTGCAGTTCGCGCGGCGGCTGGCCGGCGGCCTGCTGCCCTTGCTGCGAACCGGCCGGCTTGTCTTCCGAGCCTTCACGCATGCCTTCCTTGAAGCCCTTGACCGCGCTGCCGAGGTCCGAACCGATGTTGCGCAGCTTCTTGGTGCCGAACACCATCATGATGATCAGCAGCACGATCAGCCAGTGCCAAATGCTAAAGGAACCCATGTCCTACTCCCACGTAAGTACGGCTGGCGGCACCGCAGCGATGGCGGCGCCATGATTGATGTTACGGATTGGCGTACATCGGCTTGCTGTCGTTGAGATACAGCCAGCCCTTCACGATACGATACAGCATCCAGATGCCCAGGGCCCACAGTACGGCGAAGCCGAGAAAGGCCAGCGGGATCAGCAGCACGCCGATCACACCCCACAATACGCACCACCAGAACGAACGGATCTGCCAGCGGAAATGCGATTCGTACAGCGTGCCCCGCACATCGTCGCGCTTCACGTATCCGACGATGATGGCAATCAGTGCGGTGATGCCGCCGGTCAGCCAGAAAATGGCGTACAGCGCATACAGGATGTGGGTCAGCCGCCGCAGTCCGGCCAGCCGTTCCGCATCGTCCGTCAGCGCCATCGCCGATCCGTATTTGTCCACGCTGCCTCCCTGCGGCGATCGGCCGCCGTGTCAGTCACCCGCGGCCTCAGTCACCGGCCGCATCGCGCGCCTGCGACTTGCGCAGCGCCTTCTCCTCCAGGCCCGAGAGCCCTTCGCGGCGCGCCAGTTCGTTGACCACGTCGTCGGGCGTCAGGTCGAAGTGCGACAGCAGCACCATGGTGTGGAACCACAGGTCGGCCACCTCGTAGACGACCTTGCCGCGCGCCTCGTCGGTCATGCCGGCGGCGCGGGCGTCCTTGGCGGCCATCACGGTCTCGGTGGCCTCTTCGCCGATCTTCTTGAGGATGGCGTCGTCGCCCTTGTGGAACAGACGGGCGATGTAGCTCTTCTCCGGGTCACCGCCGTTGGCGAGCTTGCGGGATTCGAGCACCTCGCCCAGGCGGCGCAGGGTGTCACTCATGGTTGTGGCCGGGCTTGCCGGCGTAGATGTCGTCAGGATTCTTGAGCACGGGTTCGACGGTGTGCCAATCGCCGTCCTCCGCGGTGCCCTCGAATTTCTGGAAGAAGCACGCGTGGCGACCAGTATGGCAGGCGATGCCGCCGACCTGCGTGACGCGGAGCAAGACCACGTCTTCGTCGCAGTCGAGGCGAATCTCGTGCACCTGCTGGATGTGGCCGGACTCCTCGCCTTTGTGCCACAGGCGTTTGCGCGAGCGCGACCAGAACACGGCCTCGCCGGTCTCGACCGTCTTCTGCAGCGCTTCGCGGTTCATGAAGGCAAACATCAGGACGTCATTGCTGCCCTGCTCCTGCACGATGACCGGCACCAGCCCGTGATCGTCCCACTTCACCTTGTTGAGCCATTTCCTGGACATGATCACATCCGCACCGGAATATCTTGTTGCGCCATGAACCGCTTGGCCTCGCCGACCGTGTGTTCGCCGTAGTGGAAGATGCTCGCGGCGAGCACCGCGTCGGCATGCCCCAGCTTGATGCCGTCGGCCAGATGCTGCAGGTTGCCGACCCCGCCCGAGGCAATGACCGGCACCGGCACAGCATCCGACACCGCGCGCGTCAGTTCCAGATCGAAGCCGCTCTTGGTGCCGTCGCGGTCCATGCTGGTCAGCAGGATCTCGCCAGCGCCGCGTCGCGCCATCTCGCGGGCCCAGGCCACGGCATCGAGGCCGGTCGCCTTGCGCCCGCCGTGCGTGAAGACTTCCCAGCGCGGCGGCTCGCCGTCGGCCGACACCTTCTTGGCATCGATGGCCACCACGATGCACTGCGCGCCGTGGCGAGCGCTGGCGTCCGACACCAGCTGCGGATTCGCCACCGCGGACGAGTTCATGCTGATCTTGTCGGCACCCGCGTTCAGCAGCCGGCGCACATCTTCGAGCGCGCGCACGCCGCCGCCGACAGTCAGCGGAATGAACACCTGCGACGCCACCGCTTCGATGATGTGCAGGATCAGGTCGCGCCCGTCGGACGTCGCGGTGATGTCGAGAAAAGTGATTTCATCGGCGCCCTGCTCGTCGTAACGGCGCGCGATCTCGACGGGGTCGCCCGCGTCGCGCAATTCGACGAAATTGACGCCCTTGACCACCCGGCCGTTGGTCACGTCCAGGCAGGGGATGATTCGTTTGGCTAGCATGATGAGGCAGGCGTCGATACGCCCGGAATGCCCTAAAGACCCGGACCCGGCGGGCCCGGGAGAGACCGCTTAGGCCGCGCCGAGCTTGTCCGCGTGGTCCTGCGCTTCCCGGAAATTGAGGTCGCCCGAGTAGATGGCGCGCCCGCAGATCACGCCCTCCACGCCCTCGCTCTCCACGGCGCACAGGTGGTCGATGTCCTTCAGGCTGGACAGGCCGCCGCTGGCGATCACCGGGATCGACACCGACTGCGCCAGCTTGACCGTCGCGTCGATATTGATGCCCTGCAGCATGCCATCGCGGCCGATGTCGGTGTAGATGATGGATTCGACGCCGTAGTCTTCGTACTTGCGGGCCAGATCCACCACTTCATGGCCGGTCAGCTTGCTCCAGCCGTCGGTCGCCACCTTGCCGTCGCGGGCATCGAGCCCAACGATGATGTGGCCGCCGAACGCGGTGCAGGCGTCCTGCAGGAAGCCCGGATTCTTGACCGCCGCCGTGCCGATGATGACGTACGACAGCCCGTCGTCCAGCCAGCGTTCGATGGTGTTGAGATCGCGGATGCCGCCGCCGAGCTGCACCGGAATCTCACTGCCCACCTCGGCGATGATGGCCTTGATCGCCGCCTCGTTGCGGGGCTTGCCCACGAAGGCGCCGTTCAGATCGACCAGATGCAGCCGGCGCGCGCCCTGGTCGACCCAATGCCGCGCCATGGCGGCGGGGTCTTCCGAGAACACGGTGGCTTGATCCATATCGCCTTGTTTGAGGCGCACACACTGACCGTCCTTCAGGTCGATGGCCGGGATGAGCAACATAAGCGTGACGACAAAGTTGAGGGGGAAAAATAAAAAACAGGTTCGAAAAAACGGGTGCGTCTGTGACGAACGACGTCAGGGCTTCCAGTGCACGAAATTCCGGTAGATCTGCAAGCCGGCCTGCGCACTTTTTTCCGGGTGAAACTGTGTTGCGAAAATATTATCCCGGGCAATGGCGCAGGTAAACCGCACACCGTATTCGGTCTCCCCGACCGATTCGTCGGGGTGCGCCGGCCGTGCATAGTAACTGTGCACGAAGTAAAAGTAGCTCTGGTCCGGCACGCCGGCCCACAGCGCATGGGTTCGGCTCTGGTGCACGCGGTTCCAGCCCATCTGAGGCACTTTGTACCGCGAACCGTCCGGCTGCAACCGGCCGTCCAGGTCGAAGCGGATCACATCGCCGGAAATCAGCCCCAGGCCCGCCGTGAACGCCTCGCCGGCGCGCGCCTCGGCGCTGCGCTCCAGCAGCATCTGTTCGCCCACGCACACGCCGAGCATCGGCTTGGTGCGCGCGGCCTCGAGCACGGCTTCGCGCAGTCCGGACTGGTCGAAGGCCGCCATGCAGTCGGGCATGGCGCCCTGCCCCGGCAGCACCACCCGGTCAGCGGCCCGGATCTCGTCGGCCTGCGCACTGATGCGCACATCGGCGTCCGGGGCAACGGTACGCAGGGCCTGCGCCACCGAGCGCAGGTTGCCCATGCCGTAATCGACAATTGCAATCGTAGTCATGATTTGAGAACAGGCAACAGGGTTTTCAGCCCGTCGACGATGAATTCCACGGCCAGCGCCGCGAGGATCAACCCCATCAGGCGCGTGCCGACGTTGATACCGGTGCGGCCGATCACGCGGGCGATCGGCTCGGCTGCGCGCAGCACGATCCACACCACCAGCGCGATCAGCACGCCCACGCCGGCCAGGAAGAGCAGCTCGTACCAGTGCTGAGTCTTGCCCGCGTAGACGATCACCGTGCTGATCGAGCCCGGGCCCGTCAGCAAGGGGATCGCCAGCGGCACCACCGCGATGCTGGCCCGCACGCCGGCCTCGTCCTCTTCCTCCGGCGTGGCCTTGGTGCGGCTGGTCTGCGCGTTCAGCATGTTCAGCGCGATCATGATCATGATGATCCCGCCGCCCACCTGCAGCGAGCCGACCGAAAAACCGAAGAAACCGATGATCTGCTCGCCCAGCAGCGCGCTGATGCCGATCACCAGCGCCACCGAAACCGACGCGGTCTTGATCGTGCGCCGCTTTTCCTCATCCGTCTGGCTCTCGGTCAAACTGATGAAGAACGGGATCGCCCCGATCGGGTTGATCAGTGCCAGCAGCGAAAAGAAGCTCTTGGTCAGATCCATGGGATCGGGTGGCCGGTCAGGTATCGGGCGGGCGCGGCCGTGCCGATGCGTGGAATCAGAGCGCGCCCTTGGTCGACGGGATCGTGCCGGCGGCACGCGGATCGATCTCCACCGCCATGCGCAGCGCGCGGCCGAAGGCCTTGAACACGGTTTCGATCTGGTGATGCGCGTTGACGCCGCGCAGGTTGTCGATATGCAGCGTCACGCCGGCATGGTTGACGAACCCGCGGAAGAATTCGATGGACAGGTCCACGTCGAAGCTGCCCACGCGCGCCCGCGTGAACGGCACGTGGAACTCCAGGCCCGGACGGCCGGAGAAGTCGATCACCACGCGCGACAGGGCTTCGTCCAGCGGCACGTAGCTATGGCCGTAGCGCACGATGCCCTTCTTGTCGCCGATAGCCTTGGCGACCGCCTGGCCGAGCGTGATGCCGACGTCTTCCACGGTGTGGTGATCGTCGATGTGGGTGTCGCCGGTGGCCGTGACGTCCAGGTCGACCATGCCATGACGGGCGATCTGGTCGAGCATGTGGTCGAGGAAGGGAACGCCGGTATTCAGCGTCTGCTTGCCCGTGCCGTCCAGATCAAGGGCGACGCGGATCTGCGTTTCGGAGGTGTTGCGAGTGACCTCGGCACGGCGGCTCATGGGGTGTCCTGCAGCGATGCGGCAAAGGCATCAAGAAATTGCGCATTTTCTTCGGGGTTGCTGACCGTCACGCGCAGACAGTTGGCCAGCAACGGGTGCATTTTACTGACGTTTTTGACCAGGACCCGCCGTTTGAGCAAGCGCTCGAACAGGCCGGCGGCATCGGGCACGCGCAGCAGCAGGAAATTGGCGGCGCTCGGGAACACCGTCACGCCCGGCTGGGCGGACAGCGCATCGATCAGCCGGGTACGCTCGGCACGCAGGGTCGCTGCCTGGGCATCGAGCACGTCCACGTGGTCGAGCACGAACGCGGCGGTGGCTTCGGTCAGCACGTTCACGTTGTACGGCGGGCGCACCTTGTCGAGCTCGGCGATCCACTTCGGGTGGCCGGCCACGTAGCCCAGGCGGATGCCCGCCAGGCCCAGCTTGGAGACGGTGCGCATCACCAGCAGGTGGTCGAACTCGGGCAGGCGCGGCATCCAGCTGTGCTGGGCAAACGGCTGATAGGCCTCGTCGACCACCACCAGGCTCTGGCACACCGGCCCGCGCGCGGCGCGGAGGAGCGCATCCATGTCGGCCGCGTCGAACAGGTTGCCGGTCGGGTTGTTCGGATAGGCCAGGTAGATGACGGCGGGCTGGTGCTCGGCCATGGCGGCCAGCATCGCTTCGCGGTCGAGGGTGAGATCGGCCCTGAGCGGCACGCCCACGAACTTCAGCCCCATCAGCTGCGCCGACATCGCATACATCACGAAGCCCGGCACCGGCGCCAGCACGGTCGCGCCGGGCTTGGCCGCGGCGATGGCGATCAGGCTGATGATCTCGTCCGAGCCGTTGCCCAGCAGCACGTCGGCGCCGGCCGGCACGCGCATCACGCGCTTGAGCTGGGCCTTGAGCGCGTCGGCGGTGGGCACCGGGTAGCGGTTCAGCGCCACCTCGGCCAGCCGCTTGCCGAGCGCGTCGCGCAGCATGGCCGGCAGATGGTAGGGGTTCTCCATCGCGTCCAGCTTGACCATGCCGGAGGCGTCGGGCACGTGGTACGCGCCCATCGCGCGCACATCGTCGCGCACGATGCGGCCGAGCAGGTCATCGAGAGAGGGCTGGACAGGTGCGTTGGCGTTCATGGTCATGCGGATCGGATCACTCGGTGGTGGTGCGCTGCAGGCGGTATTCAGCGCTGCGGGCATGCGCCTGCAACCCCTCGCCGTAGGCCAGTTCGGAGGCGATCTCGCCCAGCATCTGCGCGCCCGCCTCGCTCACCTCGATCAGACTGGAGCGCTTGATGAAGTCGTACACGCCCAGCGGCGACGAGAAGCGCGCCGTGCGCGAGGTCGGCAGCACGTGGTTCGGGCCCGCGCAGTAGTCGCCCAGCGACTCGCTGGTGTACTTGCCGAGGAAGATGGCGCCGGCATGGCGGATGCGCTCGGCCCACTGGCGCGGGTTCTCGGCCGAGATCTCCAGGTGCTCCGGCGCGATGTCGTTGGCGATCTCGCACGCCTCGTCCATGTCGCGTACCTGGATCAGCGCGCCGCGGCCCGACAGCGAGGCGGCAATCACCTCCTTGCGCGGCATGTCGTCGAGCTGGCGCCGGATGCTGGCTTCCACCTGGGCGATGAAGCCGGCGTCCGGGCACAGCAGGATCGACTGCGCAAGCTCGTCGTGCTCGGCCTGCGAGAACAGGTCCATCGCCACCCAGTCCGGATCGGTGGTGCCGTCGCAGATGACGAGGATCTCGGACGGCCCGGCGATCATGTCGATGCCGACCGTGCCGAACACGCGCCGCTTGGCCGCCGCCACGTAGGCGTTGCCCGGGCCGACGATCTTGTCGACGGCGGGCACGGTCTCGGTGCCATAGGCCAGTGCGCCCACCGCCTGCGCGCCGCCGATGGTGAACACGCGGTCCACTCCGGCGATGCAGGCCGCGGCCAGCACCAGTTCGTTGCGCACGCCGCCCGGCGTGGGCACCACCATGATGATTTCCTTGACGCCGGCCACACGCGCCGGAATCGCGTTCATCAGCACCGACGACGGGTACGCCGCCTTGCCGCCCGGCACGTAGATGCCGACGCGGTCGAGCGGCGTGACCTTCTGGCCGAGCACGGTGCCGTCGGCTTCCGCGTACTCCCAGCTATGCGTGCCGCACTCGATCTTCTGCTTCTCGTGGTAGGCGCGCACGCGGGCGGCGGCGGCCTCCAGCGCGGCGCGGCGCGTGGGCTCCAGGCCGTCCAGCGCGGCCTGCAGCACCACCGGCGACAGCTCCAGCGCGGCCACGCTGTCGGCTTCGACGCGGTCGAAGCGCAGCGTGGTCTCCAGCACGGCGGCGTCGCCGCGCACCTTCACGTCGGCCAGGATCTGCGCGGCGGCGCGGTCGATGGCTTCGTCTTCGCTCGCCTCGAAGGCGAGCACCTGGCGCAGTTGCGCCGCGAATCCGGCGTCGGCCGAATCCAGTTTGCGGAGGGTCAGGCTCATGCGGGTTCTCCGACACGCTCGGGCTCGGCACCGGCCGGCCGCGAAGCGCGCTCGAAAGCGTCGAGGATGGGCGCCAACCGTTCGCGCTTGAGCTTCAGCGCGGCCTGGTTGACGACCAGCCGGGACGAGATCTGCACGATCTCCTCCACCTCGACGAGGTTGTTCGCGCGCAGCGTGCCGCCGGTGCTGACCAGGTCGACGATGGCATCGGCCAGGCCCACCAGCGGACCCAGCTCCATCGAGCCGTACAGCTTGATCAGGTCGACGTGCACGCCCTTCTTGGCGAAATGCTCGCGCGCGGTGTTCAAATACTTGGTGGCCACCGACAGCCGCGCGCCCTGGCGCACTGCGCTGGCATAGTCGAAGCCGGCCGGCACCGCCACCGACATGCGGCAGCGGGCGATGTTCAGGTCGATCGGCGCATACAGGCCCGCCATGCCGTGCTCCATCAGCACGTCGCGGCCGGCCACGCCGAAATCCGCCGCGCCGTACTGCACGTAGGTCGGCACGTCGGAGGCGCGCACGATGATCACGCGCAGCGCCGGATCGGAGGTCGGCAGGATCAGCTTGCGCGAGGTTTCCGGATCTTCGGTCACCTCGATGCCGGCCGCCTTCAGCAGCGGCAGCGTCTCTTCAAAGATGCGCCCCTTCGACAGTGCCAGCGTGAGCTGGTCGGAGGCGGACTGGAAAGCGTTCATGGCGGCCCTTATGCCCTCTTAACCTTGGATGCGGCGGATCTTCGCGCCCACCGCCGACAGCTTGTCCTCGATGCAGTCGTAGCCACGATCGAGGTGATAGATGCGGTCGACCAGCGTTTCGCCCTGCGCCACCAGGCCGGCGATCACCAGGCTGGCCGAGGCGCGCAGGTCGGTCGCCATCACGGTCGCGCCCGAGAGCTGCTCCACGCCCGTGACTGCCGCCGTGTTGCCTTCGGTGATGATGTTGGCGCCCAGGCGGTTCAATTCCTGCACGTGCATGAAGCGGTTCTCGAAGATCGTCTCCGTCACCAGCGCAGCCCCTTCGGCGATGCAGTTCAGCATCATGAACTGCGCCTGCATGTCGGTCGGGAAGGCTGGGTATTCCGAGGTGCGGAAGCTGACCGCCTTCGGGCGGCCGTGCATCTGCACGCGGATCCAGTCGTCGCCCATGGTGAGCGTCACGCCGGCTTCGCGCAGCTTGTCGAGCACCGCGTCGAGAATGCCCGGCGGCACGCCGCGCAGCGTCACGTCGCCGCCGGCCGCGGCCACCGCGCACAGGAACGTGCCGGCCTCGATGCGGTCGGCGATGACGGTGTGCTCGGCACCCCTGAGCGCTTCGACGCCCTGCACCACCAGGCGGTCGGTGCCGATGCCGTCGATGCGCGCGCCCATCTTCACCAGCAGGTTGGCGAGGTCGGTCACCTCCGGCTCGCGCGCGGCGTTTTCCAGCACGGTCTCGCCGTCGGCCAGCACGGCGGCCATCAGCAGGTTCTCGGTGCCGGTCACGGTCACCATGTCGGTGACGATGCGCGCGCCGTGCAGCCGCTTGGCGCCGTCGGCGAGCTTGGCTTCGATGTAGCCGTGCTCGATGACGATCTCGGCGCCCATCTGCTGCAGGCCCTTGATGTGCTGGTCGACCGGCCGCGCGCCGATGCCGCAGCCGCCCGGCAACGACACGCGCGCGTGGCCGAAGCGCGCCAGCAGCGGCCCCAGCACAAGGATCGACGCGCGCATGGTCTTCACCAGGTCGTACGGCGCTTCCGGCGCATCGATGGCGGCGGCATCGAGCGTGACGTCATGGCCGTCCTGCGTGCCCTCCACGCCCATCTGGCGCAGCAGCTTGAGCATGGTGCGCACATCCTGCAGGTTGGGCACGTTGTGCAGCGTGAGCGGCTCGGGCGTCAGCAGCGCGGCGCACATGATCGGCAGCGCGGCGTTCTTGGCGCCGGAAACGCGGATTTCGCCCGACAGCGGGCCATTGCCTTCGATCAGCAGTTTGTCCATGAGCGAGACATCACGTCGTACGGGGCGCTCGGCGAGCGCGGGGTCGGAATCGGTATCGGCGGCAGCCGGGGTGGGATCGAGCTCGGCCATGTCAGGGTCTCCACTCGGCCGGCGTCAGGGTCTTCATGGACAGGGCATGGATCTCCGCGCGCATGCGGTCGCCCAGCGCCGCGTAGACGAGCTGGTGGCGCTGGATCAGTCGCTTGCCTTCGAACTGCACGCTGACGATGGTGGCGAAGAAGTGCTGGCCGTCGCCCTCGACTTCGAGGTGTTCGCACGGCAGGCCGGCTTCGATGTACTGCTTGATTTGTTCGGGTGTGGGCAACATGGCCTTCCCTTCTCCAGAAACGTTAGGGTGGTGCGTCTTGGTTTGTTATCGACGCATCAATGGCGCAGCTTGTAGCCCGTGCGAAGCATCTGCAGGGCGATCCCCCCCACCACGACCAGCGCGACCACCATCACGCCGAGGCTGGTCGCCACCGGCACGTCGGACACCCCGAAGAAGCCGTAGCGAAAGCCGTCGATCATGTAGAAGAACGGGTTGGCGTGGGACACCACCTGCCAGAAGGCGGGCAGCGAATGGATCGAATAGAACACGCCCGCCAGGAAAGTGGCCGGCACGATCAGGAAATTTTGGAACGCCGCGAGCTGGTCGAACTTCTCGGCCCAGATGCCGGCGATCAGCCCCAGCGTCCCGAGCACGGCCGCGCCCAGGATGGCGAAGACGATGATCCACAGCGGCTGCGCGAAGTGCAGGTGGGCAAACCACGCCGTCACGACGAGCACGCCCGCGCCCACCGCCAGCCCGCGGATCACCGAGGCAACCACGTACGCGCCGAACATCTCCCAGTGCGACAGCGGCGGCAACATGATGAACACCAGGTTGCCCGTGATCTTCGACTGGATCAGCGACGACGAGCTGTTGGCGAACGCGTTCTGCAGCACGCTCATCATCACCAGGCCCGGGATCAGGAACGCGGTGTAGCCGATCTGGCCGAACACCTGCACGTGGTCTTCCAGCACGTGGCCGAAGATCAGCAGGTACAGCAGCGCGGTCAACACCGGCGCGGCCACGGTCTGGAAGCTGACCTTCCAGAAGCGCAGCACTTCCTTGTACAGCAGCGTGCGAAAGCCGGTCCAGCGGCCCGGGCGGATCTGCGGAATGGCGCTCATGCGGCAGGCTCCAGCGCGGAATCGGGAATCGCCGGCACGCCCGGCGCGGCGGGCATGCCGCCCTCGCGCCGCATGATCTGCACGAACACGTCTTCCAGGTCGGCCTTGGCGATCTCCATGTCGTCGATCTCGCAGCCGGCCTGGCGACAGGTGGAAAGAATCTGCTCGACTTCGCCGTAGCCCGACAGGCGCAGCCGCACGCCGCGCTCACCGTGGTTGCCCGGCATGCGCAGCCCTTCCAGCGACGCCGGCAGTGCTCCGCGGGAAAAGCTCAGCACGAGCTGCAGCCCGGCGAACTGCGACAGCAGGTTGGCGGTGCGGTCCAGCGCCACCACCTCGCCGAACTTGAGCATGGCGATGCGGTCGCACAGCGATTCCGCCTCTTCCAGGTAGTGCGTGGTCAGCACGACGGTGTGGCCCTCGCGGTTCAGGCGCGCGATGAACTTCCACAGCGTCTGGCGCAGTTCGACGTCCACGCCGGCGGTCGGCTCATCGAGCACGATCACCGGCGGGCGGTGCACCAGCGCCTGCGCCACCAGCACGCGGCGCTTCATGCCGCCGGACAGGGCACGCATGTTGGCGTCCGCCTTGGAGGTCAGGTCGAGGTTGGCCATCACCTCGTCGATCCAGTCGTCGTTCCGGGTCAGGCCGAAGTAGCCCGATTGCAGCCGCAGCGTCTCGCGCACAGAGAAGAACGGATCGAACACCAGCTCCTGCGGCACCACGCCCAGCATGCGGCGCGCCATCCGGTAGTCGGACACCACATCGTGGCCGAGCACGCGCACCTGACCGGAATCGGCGCGATTCAGACCCGCGAGGATCGAGATCAGCGTGGTCTTGCCCGCGCCGTTCGGGCCCAGCAGACCGAAAAACTCGCCCTGCTCAACGGACAGGCTCACGCCCTTGAGCGCTTGCAACGACTTGTAGCGCTTGCGGACGTCAGCGATTTCGATGGCTTTCATGGCCGGCTATATGAACTGCTCTGCTCTTTGGGGGCGCAAGAATCACTTCGATCGACAAGGCCCGGACGCCGCATGCGACGGCGGCAGAGCGACAAACCCAGGATTATAGGGGAACTGCACCAGGGGCCGCCGGCACGGCTTGCGGCGCCGGACCGGGGTTGCCACGAGCGCGCGGCTCATGGCCGGAGCGCGGCATCGCGATGTGGGGAAGACCGCCCCGCACCGGACGCCGCCTCAATGTCGTGCCGGGTGATGGGATGCCGTGGTGGCCGGTGCAACCGCCAGCAGGGTGTCGACGCCATACAGCGTGGCGAGATTGCGCAGCGCCTCGGGGGCCGCGGCGATATCCAACGCGATGCCGGCAGCCTGCGCCGTGCGCTGCCACGACAGCAGCACCGCCAGCGCGGAGGAGTCGACCTGCGACAAGCCGGCGCAATCGACCCGCACAGCGGCGGTACCGACCTGGCGTGCCTGGCCGAGCTGCGCCTCGCCCTCGCGCAGAACGCGCGGCGCTTCGCGGTGAGTCAGCGGGCCGGACAGGGTCAGCATGGGCGGGAGCAGAAAAAGAAACAGCGGCCGCAATCGACCGCTGTGTGGATTCTACCGGAGATCGGCTTACTTTGCCGGCCCCTTCGCCAGCTGGGCATTGCGCTCGTCCAGGAACTGCACCAGACCGCTCACGCCGCCGCGCTTGCTGATGACCTCGGCAAACTGGTTCTTGTAGGTTTCCGACAGCCACAGCCCGCTGATGTTGATGTCATAGACCTTCCAGCCGTTCGCGGACTTTTCCATGCGGTAGTCCAGGGCCACCGGCTCGCCGTTGTTGTTGACCGTCGAGCGCACCACCACGTCGGTGTCGTCCGCTGCAGCGCGGAACGGCTTGTACGACACCGTCTGGTTACGCACGTTCGCCAGCGCACCCGCGTAGGTACGGACCAGCAGCGTCTTGAAGCCGTCCTGGATCTGCTGCTGCTGCTCCGGCGTGGCCTGGCTCCAGAAGCGGCCCATCGCAATTTGCGTGGTGCGCTTGAAGTCCGCGCGCGGCACGATCTTCTGATCGACCAGCTGGAAGACCTTTTGCATGTTGCCGCTGCGCAGATCCGAATCGCCCTTGATGGTGGCGAGCACGTCGTCCACGGCCGTCTTGACGGTGGTCTGGGCATCGGTCTCCTGCGCGTGTGCGGGCACCGCAGCCACGGCGGCCATGAAGGTCAGGCCGGCAAACAGGGAGTGGAGGAGTTTCTTGAACATATCGCGTCCTTCTATTGTGATTTCTGGTCCACAAACAGCATCGCCGCTGCGATCTTGCTGGCGGTTAGAACCGGGCGCTCCCGGCCAAGTTCGACGGGGAGCGGCCGCTTTTACGCCTTGTCACCATTGAGGCGTGGCTGTTACGTGTGACTGGTCAGCGACGGAACACCGGCCAGTTGGGGGTGAAGCGATGGTACGGCGACACGCTCCCGCCCTGCTCGGCCCCCTCCGGAGGATTCTTGCCATCGGTGTCCTCGGGCAGGTTGCCGTCGTAGATCAGGTAGCGGCGGCGCTGCAGATAGGCATCGCGCATGAAGGTGTACTTGTCGACCGCCGCCTCTTCCAGCACATTGCCCACACCCAGCAGGCCCGCGCGCGCATCGACCACGCGCAGGGCCGCCAGCGAATAGGTGACCGCGCTGTTGTTGAAGTACGTGAGCGGATCCAGCTGCCAGTCGACCAGGAAGCCCGCGGTGTCGCGCACGGTGCTCGGACCCAGCAGCGGCCAGACGATGTATGCACCGGCCGGCACGCCCCACACGCCGAGGGTCTGGCCGAAGTCTTCCTTGTGCTTCGGCAAGCCGGCGTCCGACGCGATGTCGATCAGGCCGCCGAGGCCCAGGACGGTGTTGATGGCCACCCGCATGGTGTCTTCCAGCGCGGCCGTACCCTTCAGCTGCAGCAGGTTGTTGACCGCCGAATAGACGTCACCCGCGTTGGAGAAGAAATTCGACACCGCCGTGCGCGCCGGCGACGGCACCACGTCGACATACGTCTGTGCAACGGGCTTGAGCACGCCCTTGTCGAGATCGTCGTTGATGCGGAAGACTTCGCGGTTGAACGGCTCGATCGGGTCGGCCGGATTGGCGTTGGGCCCGGTGGCGCAGCCCGCGAGCAGGACGGCGCTTGCCGCCATGCCCAGCGCAAGGCCGCGCAGGGTCCGATTCGATGTTGTTGTTCTCATGATTTATTTACTCCCACTCCCACTGCTCTCGGCCGGCTTGCCGGCACCACCGCCGGCATTGCCCGCGCCGGCGTCCGCCGCCTTGCTATAAAGGAACTGGCTGATCAGGTTCTCCAGCACCACGGCCGACTGCGTCATCGTGATCTTGCTGCCGCCGGCCAGCATGGCCGAATCGCCGCCCGGCTCCAGGCCGACGTACTGTTCGCCGAGCAGCCCCGAGGTCAGGATCTTGGCCGAGGAATCCTTGGGAAACTGGTAGCGCTGGTCCATGTCGAGCACGACGGTGGCCTGGTACGACTTGTCGTCGAACAGGATCTGCGACACGCGCCCCACCACCACGCCCGCGCTCTTGACCGGCGCGCGCACCTTCAATCCGCCGATGTTGTCGAACGCCGCGCGCACCTGGTAGGTCTTGGCAAACGAGAACGCGCTCATGTTGCCCGCCTTCAGCGCCAGGAACAGCAGCGCGATGAGGCCCACCAGCACGAACAGTCCGACCCAGAAATCGAGGAGGCTCTTACGCATGATCTTTTCTCTCTGAATGCCGACCGCTTCAGCTGAACATCAGCGCGGTCAGCACGAAGTCCAACGCCAGCACGGCCAGCGACGCAATCACCACGGTGCGGGTGGTCGCACGCGACACGCCCTCGGGCGTGGCCTTGGCCTCATAGCCCTGGTACAGCGCGACGAAGGTGACCGCCACGCCGAACACCACGCTCTTGATGACGCCGTTGAGCACGTCTTTCACCACGTCCACGCCAGCCTGCATCTGCGACCAGAATGCGCCGGCATCCACGCCGATCAGGCCCACGCCGACGAAGTATCCGCCCAGAATGCCCACCGCGCTGAAGATGGCGGCCAGCAACGGCATGGCGATGAAGCCGCCCCAGAAGCGCGGCGCCAGCACGCGGGCAAGAGGATCGACCGCCATCATTTCCATGGCGATCAGCTCTTCGTTGGCCTTCATCAGGCCGATCTCGGCGGTCAGCGAAGTGCCGGCGCGGCCGGCGAACAGCAGCGCCGTCACCACCGGCCCCAGCTCGCGCACCAGCGACAGCGCCACCAGCAGGCCCAGCGCCTGCTCCGAGCCGTAGCGGTTGAGCGTGTAGTAGCCCTGCAGGCCCAGCACGAAGCCGACGAACAGGCCCGATACCGCGATGATGATGAACGAGTCGTTGCCGATGAAGCGCAACTGCTCGACCAGCAGGCGCGGGCGGCGCAGCACGTCGCGGCCGGCGCCGATCAGCGCCAACAGCATGCGTGTCGCGTAGCCGAGGCGGCTGATCAGGATGCGAACCAGGAAGCCGATCGACGAAATCATTGCGCCTCCCCGTCACGCCGGCCACCCACGCCGAAGTCTTCGGCCAGGGGCACGCCCGGGTAATGGAACGGCACGGGGCCGTCGGGCTCGCCGTGCACGAACTGGCGCACGAACGGATCGGTCGAGGCCGACAGCTCCGCCGGCGTCCCCTCGGCGGCGATGCCGCCGTTGGCGACGAAGTAGACGTAATCGGCGATCTGGAAGGTCTCCTGCACATCGTGGGAGACGATGATGCTGGTCGCGCCCAGAGCGTCGTTCAGGCTGCGGATCAGCGAGGCCGTCAGGCCCAGCGAGATCGGGTCCAGCCCGGCGAACGGTTCGTCGTAGAGGATCAGCGACGGGTCCAGCGCGATCGCGCGGGCCAGCGCCACGCGGCGCGCCATGCCGCCCGAGATCTGCGACGGCATCAGGTCGCGTGCGCCGCGCAGGCCGACGGCGTTGAGCTTCATCAGCACCAGGTCGCGGATCAGCAGATCAGGCAGTTCGGTGTGCTCGCGCAGCGGAAAGGCCACGTTGTCGAACACCGACATGTCGGAGAACAGCGCGCCGAACTGGAACAGCATGCCCATCTGCCGGCGCGCGGCGTAGAGCGCGGGCTTGTCCATCGCGCCGATGTCCGCGCCGTGCACGCGCACGGCGCCGGAAGCCGCGGCGACCTGCCCGCCGATCAGGCGCAGCACGGTGGTCTTGCCGCAGCCGGAGCCGCCCATGACGGCAACCACGCTGCCCTTGGGCACACGCATGCACAGTCCGGACAGGATGCGTCGCGCGCCCGGCTGGTAGGCGAAATCGACCTGGTCGAGTTCGACAACGGCGGTAGAGGACTGGGACGACACGATAGATTTCGGCGCTGAGGGCTCGGAGCGGCGCCTTGGCGGTGCCGCGCCTCGTTCTAGGGTCTGGCCGCACCGGCTGGGTGCGGCCCGCCATTATAGGGGGAAACCCGCGTAGCCCGCCGGTCACCTCCCCGCTTACCGACGCATTCTGTGGCGTGGGGGCCGCGTCCGGGCGCACCGGATCGCGGGTCGCCGAAACAGAAATGCGGCGTTGCGCGCGCCAGTGCCCCACCCGCCTAGCCGCGCTCTTCGAGCTGCAGATCGGCCTCGCGGATCAGCGACTGCCAGTGCACGGCATCGCGCCGCACGGCGGCGGCGAAGGACTCGGCCGCCTCCCATTCCGGCTGGTAGCCGCCGGCCAGCATGGTGGCGCGCACATCGCCCGAAACCAGCACCTGCTTGAGCTCGGCGGCGACACGCAGCGACAGCGGCCGGGGCGTGCGCGCCGGCGCGAACACGCCGACCCAGGCGCTGCGGTCGAACCCTGCCACGCCCGCCTCGCGCAGCGTCGGCACGGCGGGCGCGAACGGTGAGCGCGCCGACCCCGTCACGCCCAGCAGCCGCAGCTGCCCCGCACTCACGCCGGCGGCCAGGCTGGGATAGGTGGCGAAACAGGCCGTCATGCGCCCGGCCAGCAGTTGCTGGATCAGGACACCTTCGCCCTTGACGGTCACGTGCGGCGCGTGGATCGCGTAGTCCCGGACGAACTGCTCGGCCACGAGATGCGACCAGGTGCCGACCGCCTCGGACCCGCAATTGACCGAGGCCGACTGTACCCGCGCCTGCGCGACCAGTTCGCCGATCGAGACAACGGGCAGGCGCGCGTCGATGGCCAGGAAGAGCGGCAGCGTGGCCACCATGGCCACCGGCTGGAAGTCGCGCAGCGGATCGTACGGGGCGGGTTCGAGCGCGGGCTGGGCGACGAAGGTGGTCTGCTGCAGCAGCCACGTGTGTCCATCGGACGGCGCGCGCGCCACCAGCTCGCCGGCCGCCATGCCGTTGGCCGCCGGACGGTCATCCACGCTGGCCGCCATGCCGAGCTGCCCGGCCAGTTGCGCCGCGAGCGCGCGGGCCAGCGCATCGAAGGCGCTACCCTCGGCGGCCGGCACCACCAGACGCATGGCGTGTGACGGATAGCCCAGCAGCTCGCCCCGCGCCGGCCACGTCGTCAGCAGCACAGGCATCGCACCCAGCACGGCCAGCGCACGGCGCCGCCCCGGGCGGGCCATGTCGTACGGATCAGCCAGCGGGGTGCGGACGTCGGCTCGCATCGGGGCGCGGGAAATGGGGGCTGCCCCATTCTAAAAAGCCCGCCGGCCGTCCATCACCCATGTAAACCATGTGGATGTAAACCATGAAGGCGCCAGCCCGCGCCCAAAGAAAAGGCCCGCCGAAGCGGGCCCGGGTCAGGCGATCAACCACGTGGTCAGCGCGGCAGCACCGAATGGCCCATGAGGAACGCGTCCACCGCACGCGCGGCCTGCCGGCCTTCGCGGATGGCCCACACGACCAGCGACTGCCCGCGGCGCACGTCGCCGGCGGCGAACACCTTCGGCACATTGGTGGCGTAGGCGTTGTCACCCTCGGTGGCGGCGCGGGCATTGCTGCGCGCATCCTTGGCCACGCCGAACGCTTCCAGCACGCCGCCGACCGGATGGGTGAAGCCCATCGCCAGCAGCACGAGGTCGGCCTTGAGCAAGAACTCGCTGCCTTCGACCTCGGCCATCTTGCCGTCCTTCCACTCCAGGCGCACAGCCTTGAGGCCCGTCACGCGGCCGTTCTCGCCGATCAGCGCCTTGGTGGCCACCGACCAGTCGCGCTCGCAGCCCTCGTCATGCGACGACGAGGTGCGCAGCTTGATCGGCCAGTACGGCCACACCAGCGGCTTGTTCTCTTCCTCGGGGGGACGCGGCAGCAGTTCGAACTGCGTGACCGAGGCGGCGCCGTGGCGGTTGGAGGTGCCCACGCAGTCCGACCCCGTATCGCCGCCGCCGATGACGATGACGTGCTTGCCGTCGGCGCGGATCGGGTTGGGCGCGTCGCCGGCCACTTCCTTGTTCTGCGGGATCAGGAATTCGAGCGCGTAATGCACGCCATCCAGGTCGCGGCCCGGCACCGGCAGGTCGCGCGGGACTTCCGAGCCGCCCGTGAGCACCACGGCGTCGAAGGTCTTGAGGATGTCCTGTGCGGCGAGGGTCTCGCGCGCGTCGTTGCAGATGCCGGCGGGGACGGTCTTGTCGCCCACCATCACGCCAGTGCGGAAGGTCACGCCCTCGGCTTCCATCTGCTGCATGCGGCGGTCGATCTGCGTCTTTTCCAGCTTGAAGTCGGGAATGCCGTAGCGCAGCAGGCCGCCGATGCGGTCGTTCTTCTCGAACACCGTCACGTCGTGGCCGGCGCGTGCCAGCTGCTGCGCCGCCGCCAGGCCGGCCGGGCCCGAGCCGACCACGGCCACGGTCTTGCCGGTCTTGTGCCTGGGCACCTGCGGCTGCACCCAGCCCTCGGCCCACGCCTTGTCGATGATGGCGTGCTCGATCGACTTGATGCCGACCGGCGCCTCATTGATGCCCAGCGTGCAGGCCGCCTCGCACGGCGCCGGACAGATGCGGCCCGTAAACTCGGGGAAATTGTTGGTCGAGTGCAGCACCTCGATCGCCGTCTTCCAGTCCTGGCGGTACACCAGGTCGTTGAAGTCGGGGATGATGTTGTTGACCGGGCAGCCGTTGTTGCAGAACGGAATGCCGCAGTCCATGCAGCGCGCGCCCTGGATCTTGGCTTCGCTGTCCGCCAGCGCGAACACGAACTCCTTGTAATGCTTCACGCGCGCTGCGGGCGCTTCGTATGCCTCGTTCTGGCGGGGAAATTCGAGAAAGCCGGTCGCCTTGCCCATGGTGTCCTTCCTGGCGCGATGCCGGCCGGCACGGCAATCCTGCCGGGCGGTCGCGCCTGTCTTGTGAGGTTGCGTTATTCAGGGGTGGCGGGCAGCACGCGGGCCGCCCGCCTGGTCGCTGGGAACGGTCAGGCCGCGATCTGCTCGCGTGCGCTTGCCTGTTCGCGCTCGTACATTTCGGTCAGCGCGCGCTTGTACTCGGTCGGGAAGACCTTGACGAAGCGGCGGCGCGCGTTGTTCCAATCGGCCAGCAGTTCCTTGGCGCGCTCCGAGCCGGTGTAGCGGAAGTGCTTTTCCACCAGCCCCTTGAGCAGTTGCTCGTCGAGCACACGCTCGCCGTTCACCTTGTGCCAGGTCGACTGCGTGTGCGCCTTTTCCTGGTCGGCCGCCGACAGCACGGACTCCAGCGCCACCATCGCGGTGTTGCAGCGCTTGTCGAACAGGCCGTCCTCGTCATAGACGTAGGCCACGCCGCCCGACATGCCCGCCGCGAAGTTGCGCCCGGTCGCGCCCAGCACGACGACGGTGCCGCCGGTCATGTATTCGCAGCCGTGGTCGCCGGTCCCCTCCACCACCGCGGTGGCGCCGGAATTGCGCACCGCGAAGCGCTCGCCGGCCACGCCGTTGAAGAAGGCCTCGCCAGCCAGCGCGCCATACAGCACGGTGTTGCCGACGATGATGTTGGCGGTCGGCTCGCCGCGGAACTCGTGCGGCGGGCGCACGATCACGCGGCCTCCCGACAGGCCTTTGCCGACGTAGTCGTTGCCGTCGCCCACCAGGTCCAGCGTCACGCCGTGCGCCAGGAACGCGCCGAACGACTGGCCGGCCGTGCCTTGCAGCTGGATGTGGATGGAGTCGTCCGGCAGCCCCTCATGGCCGTAGCGCTTGGCCACCTCGCCCGAGAGCATCGCGCCCACCGTGCGGTTGACGTTGCGCACCGGCTGGATGAACGACACGCGCTCGCCCTTCTCCAGTGCGGCCTTCGCCTTCTCGATGAGCTGGTGATCCAGCGCGCGGTCGAGGCCGTGGTCTTGCACGTCGACCTGGTAGCACGGCTCGGCGTCCTTCTTGGCCGGCTGGTAGAAGATGCGCGCGAAGTCCAGGCCGCGCGCCTTCCAGTGCTCGATGCCGGCCTTGGTGTCGAGCAGGTCGGCGCGGCCGATCAGCTCGTTGAAGGTGCGGATGCCCAGCTGCGCCATGATCTCGCGCACTTCCTCGGCCACGAAGAAGAAGTAGTTCACCACGTGCTCGGGCTTGCCCGAGAACTTCTTGCGCAGCACCGGATCCTGCGTCGCCACACCCACCGGACAGGTGTTCAGGTGGCACTTGCGCATCATGATGCAGCCCTCGACCACCAGCGGCGCGGTGGCGAAGCCGAACTCATCCGCGCCCAGCAGTGCGCCGATCACGACGTCGCGGCCGGTCTTCATCTGGCCGTCGGCCTGCACGCGGATGCGGTTGCGCAGGCCGTTGAGCATCAGCGTCTGCTGCGTCTCGGCCAGGCCCAGCTCCCACGGCGTGCCGGCGTGCTTGATCGACGACCACGGCGACGCACCGGTGCCGCCGTCATGGCCAGCGATCACCACGTGGTCGGCCTTGGCCTTGGCCACGCCCGCGGCCACCGTGCCCACGCCCACTTCCGACACCAGCTTGACCGACACGTCCGAACGCGGGTTGACGTTCTTCAGGTCATGGATCAACTGCGCCAGGTCTTCGATCGAGTAGATGTCGTGGTGCGGCGGCGGCGAGATCAGGCCCACGCCCGGCACCGAGTAGCGCAGCTTGCCGATGTAGTCCGTCACCTTGTGGCCGGGCAGCTGGCCGCCCTCGCCGGGCTTGGCGCCCTGTGCCATCTTGATCTGGATCTGGTCGGCCGACACCAGGTATTGGGCCGTCACGCCAAAGCGGCCCGACGCCACCTGCTTGATCTTCGAGCGCAGTGAATCGCCTTCCTGCAGTTCCAGGTCGCGTTCGATCACGTCACGACCGATCACGTCCGACACCTTGGTGCCCTGCTTGATGGGAATGCCGCGCAGCTCGTTGCGGTAGCGGCGCTCGTCCTCGCCGCCTTCGCCGGTGTTCGACTTGCCGCCGATGCGGTTCATCGCCACGGCCAGCGTGGTGTGCGCCTCGGTCGAGATCGAGCCGAGCGACATCGCGCCGGTGGCGAAGCGCTTGACGATCTCCTTGGCAGGCTCCACTTCGTCGAGTGCGATGGCGCGCGCCGGCTCCACCCTGAACTCGAACAGGCCGCGCAGCGTCATGTGGCGCTTGCTCTGGTCGTTGATCAGGTTGGCGTATTCCTTGTACGTCTGGTACGAATTGGCGCGCGTGGCGTGCTGCAGCTTGGCGATCGAATCCGGCGTCCACATGTGCTCTTCGCCGCGGATGCGGAAGGCGTATTCGCCGCCGGCTTCCAGCATGCTGGCCAGCACCGGCGCATCGCCGAACGCGTCGCGGTGCAGGCGCAGGGCTTCCTCGGCCACCTCGAAGATGCCGATGCCGCCCACGTTCGACGCCGTGCCGTGGAAGTACTTGTCCACCAGTTCGCGCGACAGGCCGATCGCCTCGAAGATCTGTGCGCCGGTGTACGACATATAGGTCGAGATGCCCATCTTGGACATCACCTTCTGCAGGCCCTTGCCGATCGCCTTGGTGAAGTTGTACACCGCCTTCTCGACCGACACGCCCAGGCCCGATGCCATCTCGGCCAGCGTTTCCATCGCCAGGTACGGGTGCACGGCTTCGGCGCCGTAGCCGGCCAGCAGGGCGAAATGGTGCACTTCGCGGGCCGAGCCCGTTTCCACCACCAGACCGGTGCTGGTGCGCAGGCCCTTCTCCACCAGGTGATGGTGGATGGCCGACGTTGCCAGCAGCGCCGGAATGGCCGCCTGCTTTTCGTCCACGGCGCGGTCCGACACGATCAGGATGTTGTAGCCCGATCGGACCGCATCGACCGCCTCGGCGCACAGCGAGGCCAGGCGCGCCTCGATGCCTTCCTTGCCCCACGCCACCGGATAGCAAATGTTCAGCTCGTAGGCCATGAACTTGCCGCCGGTGTAGTGCTCGATGTGGCGGATCTTCGCCATGTCCTTGAAGTCCAGCACGGGCTGGCTTACTTCGAGGCGCATCGGCGGGTTGATGTTGTTGAGCTCGAGCAGGTTCGGCTTCGGCCCGATGAAGGACACCAGCGACATCACCATGTTCTCGCGGATCGGATCGATCGGCGGGTTGGTGACCTGCGCGAACAGCTGCTTGAAGTAGTGATACAGCGTCTTGTTCTTCGACGACAGCACGGCCAGCGGGCTGTCGTTGCCCATCGAGCCCGTCGCCTCCTCGCCGTTGACAGCCATCGGCGCCATCAGGAACTTGACGTCTTCCTGCGTGTAGCCGAAAGCCTGCTGGCGGTCCAGCAGCTTGGCGGCCGGCTTGGTCTCGGCGGCCACGTCCTCGGCCTTGGCTTCCAGCTCGTCGAGCTTGATACGCACGGCGTCGATCCAGCTCTTATACGGCTTGGCGTTGGCCAGGTTGTCCTTGAGCTCCTTGTCGTCGATGATGCGGCCCTGCTCCATGTCGATCAGGAACATCTTGCCCGGCTGCAGGCGCCACTTCTTGACGATGCGCGACTCGGGAATCGGCAGCACGCCGGCTTCCGAGGCCATCACGACCATGTCATCGTCGGTGACGTAGTAGCGCGCCGGACGCAGGCCGTTGCGGTCGAGCGTCGCGCCGATCTGGCGGCCGTCGGTGAAGCAGATCGCGGCGGGGCCGTCCCACGGCTCCATCATGGCAGCGTGGTATTCGTAGAAGGCGCGGCGGTTGTCATCCATCAGCGCGTGCTGTTCCCACGCTTCCGGAATCATCATCATCATCGCCTGGGCGAGCGGGTAGCCGGCCATCGTCAGCAGTTCGAGGCAATTGTCGAACGATGCCGTATCCGACTGGCCCGGGTAGATCAGCGGCCACAGCTTGGGCAGGTCCTCGCCCAGCACCGGCGACGAGATGCCGCCCGTGCGCGCGTTGATCCAGTTGACGTTGCCCTTGACGGTGTTGATCTCACCGTTGTGCGCGACCATGCGGTACGGGTGCGCCAGCTCCCATGCCGGGAAGGTGTTGGTCGAGAAGCGCTGGTGCACCAGCGCCAGCGCAGACACCGTGCGCGGATCGGCCAGGTCCTGGTAGTAGCGGCCGACCTGCTCGCACAGCAGCAGACCCTTGTAGACGATCGTGCGCGCCGACATCGACGGCACGAAGTATTCCTTGCCGTGCTTGAGCTTGAGCGCCTGGATGGCGTGGCTGGCAGTCTTGCGGATCACGTACAGCTTCCGCTCCAGCGCATCGGTGGTCATGATGTCGCGGCCGCGCCCGATGAAGATCTGGCGGATCACCGGCTCGGTCTTCTGCACCGTGGGCGACATCGGCATGGTCTTGTCGACCGGCACATCACGCCAGCCCAGCACGACCTGGCCCTCCAGGCGCACGGTGCGCTCGAGCTCCTGCTCACAGGCCAGGCGCGAAGCGTGTTCCTTCGGCAGGAAGATCATGCCGACGCCGTATTCGCCGGCCGGCGGCAGGTGCACGCCCTGGCGCGCCATTTCCTCGCGGTAGTACTGGTCGGGAATCTGCAGCAGGATGCCCGCGCCGTCGCCCATCAGCGGATCGGCGCCGACAGCGCCCCGGTGGTCGAGGTTGTGCAGGATGCGCAGGCCCTGCTGAACGATATCGTGGCTCTTCTTGCCCTTGATGTGCGCCACGAAGCCGACGCCGCACGCATCGTGCTCGTTGCTCGGGTCATACAGCCCCTGGGGCGCCGGCACGCCCTGGTGGGTCGTCGATTCAGCGCTCTGCGGCGCAGCGGGGAAGGAATGTTGTTCCACGGCGATCTTCCGATGTTGTCGGCACGACGCACCGCAGAAGGCCCTCGCAGTGGCTGCGACGGGGCATGGCGCGCCGCACCATGAATGCGGGGTGAGGTCGACTATAAAAGAGCGACCCGAAGCAGGCAAAAGTTTTTAAATGGGGTCGGAATAAATTATTAATGACGCGCCTCGAAAGCGGTCTTTTTATTGGGGACAGATTAAATTCGCGCGAAATGCGCCGCCAACATGCCTCTCCCGAAGCCCCCCGATCAGCCTGCTTCGGCCTGCGTTTCCGTCCCCACTTCTGCGGGACCGCGTGGCGGCCGGCCCTTCGGCAACGGTGCCACGCGCCGCCCGCCCGTCCGCGCCAGCGTCGCCAGGAATGCCTCGCTACCGAGCGGCCAGCCGCTGTGCACGTGCTGCCTGATGCGGGCGAGCTGGTCGGAGCCGAGCCCCTCGTGCCAGAGGGTCCGGTAGCGGGACTGGCGCTCGAATGGCGTATTGCCGAGCCGCCAGTAGCAGTAGTGATCGCTCACCCACGGAATCGACTGAATGCCGACGTGATGGCGATAGGTGCTCCAGCGATCCTCCTCCGGCGTGACGGCGAGGCCCCCGCGCACGGCGTTGCCCTCCACGTACAGGATCATCGGCAGCACCCATTCGGCGGGGTCCAGCACCGTCGACCGGAAGCGCCCTTCCCACAGCGTGCCGCTGCGGCCCGCCGCGGCGTTGAAGTAGCGCGTGTAGCGCCGGCCGACGGCCTGCAGCGTGCGCGACAGGCTGTCCGCCACCTTGGGCGTGCCGACCAGGTGCACGTGGTTCGGCATCAGCGCAAAGGCGTGGATGGCGAAATCGTGCTCGCGCGCCGCCATGCGCAACGTATCGAGGTAGAAAGCGTAGTCCTCATCGGCGCGGAACACCGCCTGCCGATTGTTGCCGCGCTGCAACACGTGAACCGGGGAATCGATGGGACTGAGGCGAGGCAGGCGGGCCATGACAACAAAACGGGCAGGCAAAGCGACATCGTAACGCGAAGCCCCCAAATCTGTCCCCAATTTTCCAGCCGCAAACGGTTGCGGAAAACCTGTCGCTGCAGTGCAACGAAAACCTGCGGTTCGCTACGGATATTTGCTCCCGGTCAAATACGGTCCTGCCTGCGCGGCATCCCGGCCGTCATCTTGATCCGGCGCAAATGCGGAACCGCCCATCCGCGCAAGACTGGCGCCCATCACATCAACGAGACCACATTGAGGGAGCGTTCATGGCAGTTGTCCGTCCAGCCGTCGTTGCCGCCGCAGCCAGCCTCATCGCAGCGGCCTTTTGCCCGATCGCGCATGCCGAGGGCGGCGACCTGCCCCTGGTCAGCGGCAACTGGATGGTCCGCCTGCGCGCGGTCAACCTGACGGCGGCCAACAAGTCCGACGCGATTCCCGCGCTGGCGGTGCCCGATGACGCCATCCATATCAACAACAAGGCGTTCCCCGAACTGGATATCTCGTATTTCTTCACGCCCAACCTGGCCGCCGAACTGATCCTGACCTACCCGCAGCAGCAAGACGTAACGGTCATGCAAAGTGCGCTGGGTGGGCCGACCAAGATCGGCAGCTTCCGCCACCTGCCGCCGATCCTGACGCTGCAATATCACTTCCGGCCGGAATCGCGCTTCAAGCCCTATCTCGGCGCAGGCCTCAACTACACGCGCATCTCCAGCGTAGACCTGCAGGTGCCGGGCGTCGGGCCGCTCGACCTGAGCCGAAACAGTTTCGGCCCCGCGCTGCAGGCCGGTTTCGATTACCGCCTGACGGACCGCGTCTACCTCAACGTCGACATCAAGAAGACCTGGATCAGCGCCGACGTGAAACTGGGTGGCCAGACCGTCAGCAAGGTGAGGATCGATCCGTGGCTGGTCGGCGTGGGCCTGGGCTACCGCTTCTGAAGGAGACGATCAACTGACACTTTCCTGATCGACTTTTCCGGCGCGCCGCAGGGGCCGTCGACGGCGGGGGCGCTCGTCGGCGGTGGTTGGCGCGTTCGGCCCGGCATGCGTTGGGGCGGCCGGGCATTTTTTTTGGGCGCTCGCGCCGCTCAGAGTACCTCGACCGCGAAGATGCGCCGATGCTCCTTGATGGCGTAGCGGTCTGTCATGCCGGCGATGTAATGCGCGATCCAGCGCGGCTGGTCGGCGGGATCCCTGGCCTGGTACTGCGGCGGCAGCAGACGCGGATCCTCCAGGAACACACGGAACAGATCCTCGATGATGCGGCGCGCCTTGGCCGCCATGCGCATCACCAGATAGTGGCGGTAAAGGTTATCGAACAGGAAACGCTTGAGCACGCGGGCTTCGTCGCGCATCGGCTCCGAGAAGGCCACCAGCGGCGGCGCGGCGCGCACGTCATCGATGCTTTGCGGCGCGGCCCCTGTAATGGCCGCGCGTGTGCCGGCGATCAGATCGACGATCAGCGCGTTGATGATCCGGCGAATCGTCTCGTTGATCATGCGGCGCCCGCCGACGCCCGGAAACGCCGCCTCGGCCTCGCGCCGGTGCCGAGCCCATAGCGGCACGCCTTCGAGCTGCTCCAGCGTGATCAGGCCGGAGCGCAGGCCGTCATCGATATCGTGGTTGTTGTACGCCACTTCATCGGCGAGGTTGGCCAACTGGGCCTCCAGCGACGGCTGCTGGCCCTCCAGGAAGCGGCGCCCCAGGTCACCGAGCGTGGCGGCATTGTTGCGCGAGCAGTGCTTGAGGATGCCCTCGCGGGTCTCGAAGGTCAGGTTCAGGCCATCGAAACCGCCATACCGCTCCTCCAGCCGGTCCACCACCAGGAGGCTTTGCAGGTTGTGTTCAAAGCCGCCGTAGGGCTTCATGCAGTCGTTGAGCGCGTCCTGTCCGGCATGGCCGAACGGCGTATGGCCCAGATCATGCGCAAGCGAGATCGCCTCGACCAGGTCTTCGTTCAGCCGCAGGCTGCGGGCGATCGACCGCGCAATCTGCGCGACCTCCAGGCTGTGCGTGAGCCGCGTGCGGAACAGGTCGCCTTCGTGGTTGACGAAAACCTGCGTCTTGTACTCGAGCCGGCGGAATGCCGTGCAATGGATGATGCGATCGCGATCGCGCTGGAACTCCGTGCGCGAGGTGGATGGCGGCTCGGCGTGCACGCGCCCGCGCGACTGCGCGGCATGTGCGGCATAGGGGGCAAGATGGCCTTCCAGATCGAACGGCGCGGGCAGCAGGTCGAGTCGATCGTTCATCAGGCCGGCACTCCGTCGGTCAGGCCACCGGCGCTTCGGTGGGCGGACGCAGCACGGCATGCTGCAGCGTGGCGCGCAGGTCGGTGTCGGGTACCGTGGTCACGAACGCCTGGCCCAGCTTGCGCAGCAGGACGAACTTGATCTCGCCCGCCTCGGCCTTCTTGTCGACGCGCATCAGGTCGATGAAGCGCGCCACGCCCAGATCGGGCGCCACCACCGGCAGGTTGGCCGCGCGTGTCAGCGCCGTCACGCGGTTGCGCGTATCGATGTCGATGAACCCGAGCCGGTGCGACAGATCCGCCGCCATCGCCATGCCGCAGCCGACAGCCTCGCCGTGCAGCCATTCGCCGTACCCCAGGCCCGCTTCGATGGCGTGGCCGAAGGTGTGGCCGAAGTTGAGGATGGCGCGCAGACCGGACTCGCGCTCGTCCTGTGCCACCACGGCCGCCTTGATCTGCACCGAGCCGCGCACGGCTCCTGCCATCAGGTCGGCATCGCAAGCATTGAGGCCGGCAATGTGGCGCTCGATCCAGGCGAAATAGTCGGCATCGGCGATCGCGCCATGCTTGATGACTTCGGCCATGCCGGCGGCGAGCTCGCGCGGCGGCAGCGTGCGCAGCGTGTCGATGTCGGCCAGCACCGCCTGCGGTTGGTGGAACGCACCGATCATGTTCTTGCCGAGCGGGTGATTGATCCCGGTCTTGCCCCCCACCGACGAATCGACCTGGGACAGCAACGTGGTCGGCACCTGGATGAACGGCACGCCGCGCATATAGCTGGCGGCGGCAAATCCGGTCATGTCGCCGATCACCCCTCCGCCGAGCGCCACGAGGGTGGTCTTGCGGTCAGCGCCCGAGGCCAGGAGTGCATCGAAGATCCGGTTGAGCGTCTCCCACGTCTTGAACGATTCACCGTCGGGCAGCACCACCATGTCGACGGTCTTGCCCAGCGAGCGGATCGCGGCTTCGACCCGAGCGGCATAGAGCGGCGCCACCGTCTCATTGGTGACGATCACGGCACGGGTGCCGCGGATATGGGGGGCAAACAGTTCGGCTTGGGACAGGAGCCCGGTTCCGATATGGATCGGATAGGCGCGCTCGCCCAGGTCGACATCAACGGTAATCATGACTGGCGGGAGACTTGCGAGGTCGGGGAAGAGGCGGCGGGCGGCACCACGATGCCGGCCACTTCGAGTTGCATCAGCACCATATTAACAAGCTGGGCCACGGTGGGCTTGCCGGTTTCGATGACAAAGTGCGCCACCTCGCGGTACAGCGGGTCGCGAATCGCGTGCAGTTCCTCAAGCCTGGCGCGCGGGTTCTCGGTCTGCAGCAGCGGACGGTTCTTGTCGTGGCGCGTGCGCAGGTACAGGTCGTGGGGATTGGCGCGCAGGTAGATCACCGTGCCGCGCTCGCGCAGGAAAGCGCGGTTTTCCGGGCGCAGCACGGCGCCGCCGCCGGTGGCCACGACCACGCCGTGGCGCGCGGTCAGCTCATCGATCATCTGGGTTTCGCGGTCGCGAAAGCCCATTTCGCCTTCATGCTCGAAGATGACCGGCACGCGCACGCCGCAACGCGCTTCGATCTCGTGGTCGGAGTCGAAGAACGGCAAGTCAAGCCGCCGGGCGACGGCACGCCCGACGGTGGTCTTGCCGGCCCCCATCAGGCCGACGAAAAAAACGTTGGAAACAGACAAAATCGCGCGAAATCTGAAATTTGATTCCGATTGTAGTGGCTTTTGCCCGCCATCCCGCGCCGATCGATGCGCCGAACGAAAAAAAGCCCGGCGCTCCATCCGGAGGCCGGGCTTTCGGGTCTGGCACACCCGCGCTGCGGCTTACTTCAGCGACAGTTGGTCGGACAGCACGCGCGGCGTCAGGAACACCAGCAGTTCCGTCCGGTCGTTGGTCTTGGCCGTGCTCTTGAACAGGTTGCCCAGCACCGGGATGTCACCCAGCAGCGGGACCTTGTTCACATCGGTCCGTTCGTTCTGCGTGTAGATGCCGCCAATCACAACCGTGCCGCCGTTCTCGACCAGCACCTGGGTCTGCACGTGCTTGGTGTTGATGGCGAAGCCGTTGGTGGTCTGCGTGCCCAGGCTGTCCTTGTTGACGTCCACGTCCAGGAACACGTTGCCGTCCGGCGTAATCTTCGGCGTCACCTCCAATTTCAGGTTGGCCTTTTTGAACGAAACCGACGTCGCACCCGACGAGGTTGCCTGCTGGTAAGGCACTTCGGTACCCTGCTCGATCAGCGCCTTGATGTTGTCAGCGGTGACCACACGCGGGCTGGAGATGATCTTGCCGCGGCCATCGGCTTCCAGCGCCGACAGTTCGAGCGCCAGGAAACGGCCGGCACCGGCGTTGAACAAGCTCACTGCCACACTGGCGGCGTTCACACCGTTGATGCCATTGGCGGGCAAGCTGACGGCCGCGCTGTTATCCCAAGTGGCGTCTTTCGTGACCGGCGACACCACGTTGCTGTAGGTGTTGCCATACCCGGCACCATTGGTCTTGGCCGCGAAGCCCAGCTTTGCCCCGAGATTGCGGCTGAACGTGTCATCGGCCTCGACGATGCGCGCCTCGATCATCACCTGACGCACCGGGATGTCGATCTTCAGCAGGAAGGCCTGCACCTCCTCCAGCTTGCTCGGGATATCCGAGACGAACAGCTGGTTGGTACGGGCATCCGACGTCAGCGAGCCACGCTTGGACAAGATGCGCGACGCCGCAGCACCACCGCCCGCCGTTCCTCCGGTACCCAGCAGCATGTTGCGCACGTCGTCAGCACGCTGGTAATTCAGACGGAACACCTGGCTGCGCAGCGGCTCCAGCTCGGTCACCTGTTGCTGCGACTCCAGCTCAGCCTTCTCCTTGGTCGCCAGTTCGTTGCGCGGCGCCACCCACAGCACGTTGCCGTTGCGGCGCGAGGCCAGGCCCTTGGAATCCAGCACGATCTGCAGCGCCTGATCCCACGGCACGTCCTTCAGACGCAGCGACAGGGTCCCCGTCACGCTGTCGCTGGTGACGATGTTCAGGTTGGTGAAGTCGGCAAAGACCTGCAGCAGCGAACGAATGTCGATGTTCTGGAAGTTCAGCGACATGCGCTCCCCGCGATAGCCCGGACCGGAGATCAGCTTGTTCGGGTCCTCCTTGGTCGGGCGGACTTCCACCACGAACTGCGTGTCGGTCTGGTACGAGCTGTACTGCCAGTTGCCGCGCGGCTCGATGACCAGGCGAGTGCCCGTGCCGTTGTCGGTGGCGCGCATGGCCTGCACCGGCGTGCCAAAGTCGCTCACGTCAAAGCGGCGACGCAGCGATTGCGGCAGCGTGGCACCGGCGAAATCGACCACCAGGTTTTGCCCCTGCTGAGCGATGTTGATCGCGGAGTTGGACGTCGACAGGTCGACCACCACACGGCCGGCCAGCTCTTCGCCACGGCGGAAGTCGATGTTGCGCACGGACGGCCGCTCCACACCGGCCGTCGGCGCGGGCGCGGCGAAGGTCGGCACCGGGGTGGCCGACGCCGTCGGCGCGGCGCCCAGCGTCAGCACGTACTGGTTGCCCCGGATCTCGGACTTGTACTGCGACTGGCGCGCCAGATCCAGCACGACGCGGGTGCGGTCACCGATCTGCACCACGCTGGCCGCGCGCAGCAGCTTGCCGCCATATTGATAGTTGGCACGCCCCTGGGCGAATGCCGTGCCGAAGAAGTCGATGGCGATGCGCGCAGGCTGCTGCGTGCTGAATTCCACCGGCTTCTGGGCGGGCGTGTCCTTCAGCGTCACCGTCACCACGGTGGATTCGCCTGTCGAGGCTTGTTCCACGCGTTCGACGGCATTGCTTGCCGGCGCCGTGATTGCCTGCTGGGCCAACGCCTGTCCACCCACCATCAGCATACACAGCGAAAGCCATGCCACTGCGCCCCCCCGGGCCACTCGAACGGCCTGCACCAGGCCGCCCTTCACGCGACGCATCGTCATTGCGCGCCCTCCTGAACTTTCAGGGTCGTCATTTTTTCTTTCCATTCGGCCGTGCCTTCGCGCACCAGCTCACGCAAGGTGAGTTCCTGATCGCCGATGCGGACGATGCGGCCATAGTTTTGTCCGATGTACTGCCCCACATGCACGTGCTGCGTCTTGTCCCCGACAGACAGGACGGCTTCCGACTCACCGTTGCGTTTCATCGTCCCGAGCAGCTTGAAGGCTTCCAGCGGATAGTCCTCGAGCGGCTCACGGCGGTGACCCGGTTCCGGCGATTCGTTTTGCGCGCGCGACAGCTCCGCCACCTTCTGCACACTGAACGGATCAGTCTGCTTGGTGGTCGTGTATTCGCGCGGCGCGTATGGCTTGGGCTCCGGCAGCGGGGCCAGCCTGGTGCTGACGGTGCTGCGTGCCTGCTGCATCCATTGCTCCAGCTCGTCGTCCGCGCTGGCGCCGCAAGCGGCCAGCACCACGGCCAGACACAGTGGCGAAAGATGTATGAGACGCGTTACCTGGCGGCGGGTCATGACTTGGCCCTTCATTTGGCGTCTCCCTTGACGACGGCGGCAGCCTTGCGCTGCGCGGCCTGCTCATCCGGGTCGAGCGCACGGTAGGCTTCGGCGCGCGCTTCCATCACCATGCTGCCGTCCTTGTTGCCGGTCAGCGCAATGTTCCTCAGCGTGACGATCCGCGACAACGCTGCCACATCGGCGGCAAACAGCGCCATGTCGTGATAGCGGCCGTTGACCTTCACCGAGACCGGAATCTCGGCGTAGTACGGCTTGACCACGGCGGACTGGGGACGGAACAGATCGAAAGTCAGCCCCCGCGCGATGCCGGCATGGTTGACGTCGGCCAGCAGCGCGTCCATCTCGGTTCGGTTCGGCAGTTGCAGTTCAAGCTTGGCGACGCGGCGCTCCACCTCGATCTTCTGCTTGCGCAGTGCCTCTAGATTGACCACCTGGGCCAGCTTGGACTGGTATGCGGATTTCAGCTGCTCCTGCTCGGTGCGCTTGGCGTCGCGCTCGTCCAGCTTGCCGCTCCAGTAAAACTGCCAGCCAAGCACGACCACCAGCACGGCCGCGAGGATCATGAACAGGATGCGCGGCGCCAGTTGCCACGTTTCCGGCTCGTTGAGGTTCAGGCCACGGAATTGGCCAACCAGTTCTTCCAGCGAGAGTTCGGTCGAGAGAGCCATGGTCATTTCCCCGCCACTGCGCTGGCTGCACTGCCCGGCTTGGCCGGCGTTGCCGGCTCGGCCTTCCACGTGAAGCGGATGGTGAAGTTGAAGAGGCGGCGCTGCTCCTTCAGGTTGTTCGTCATGGTGGTGGCAACGGATTCGCCCAGTTCGGCACGATCCAGCCAGGACACCGACCCCAGGTTGCGCAGCAGATCCGACACCCGTTCGTTGGACTGCGCCACACCGGACACCGTGTAGCGGTCACCGTCCTGCTTGAGCGCGGTCAAGTAGATGCCGTCCGGCACCCGACGCACCAGCTCTTCCAGCAGCTGCACCGGGCGGTTGCGCTGGTTCTGCAGGCTTTCCACCGCCTGCTGCCGCTGCAGCAGGTCGTCGATGTCCTTCTTGAGGGTGTTAACCTCGGCGATCTGCTTGTCCATCTCCGCATTCTTCTGCGTGAGGATGTCGTTGATGCGCTGAGCCTCTTCGGTCTGCTGATCAATCACCATGCCGCCAAGGAACACCAATGCGGCGCCCACGACGGCTGCACCGCCCAGGCTCATGAAGACCTTCTTGCGCTTGCCCGCACGCCGTTCGGCGTGATAGGGCAGCAGATTGACGCTCGGGAGCGCGTTGACGCTTTCGTTGGCCATCGCCCGCCCCTCCTTATTGCAGCCCGCGCAGGGCCAAGCCCGCGCTGACGATGTATGCCGGCAGATCGCGTTGCAGATAACGCGCGTTGACGTTCTTGGCCGCGCCCATATTGGCAAACGGGTTGGCCAGCGTCGTATTGATCTGGGTCTGTTGTTGGATTGCCGTCTGCACGCCGAGCAGCGACGCGTGGCCGCCAGACAGCACGATCTCGTCGACGCGGCCGACGCTGGAAGTCGACAGGAAGTTCTGGATCGCCTGGCTGACTTCCATGGCCAGCGTCTCCAGCGAAGGCTTGAGCAACTGGCTGCGGTATTCGTCCGGCAGCGTGTTCTTGCGCTTCTTCACCTCGGCCTTCAGCAGGTCGAGCGAGAACAGGCGGGAGATGCTCTGTGTGAGCTGGTCGCCCGAGCCGGACAGCGGCTGCTCGTACAGCTCCTTCCAGCCCTGATAGAACAGGGCCTGCGAATTCGCCCCCCCGAGGTGGAACATCGCCACCACGGGCATGTCCCGCATCTCGGCCTCGGTGGCCGAGGTCTTCACCGCGCGCATGTGGGTCATGGCGCGCTGGATGGCGTTTTCCTCCACGTCCATGACGATCGGCCTCAGGCCGGCCATCTCGGCGGCCGTCACGCGCTCGGTCACGCGCTCGGCGACCGTCGCCATCACGCGCACGCCGATGCCGCCCTCGGTCTCGGACGGACCGATCACGACATAGTCGAAATTGACGTTCTGCGAAGGCGGAAACAGCCGGTTGGCCTCGCTCTCGACCTGGACGAACAGCTCATCCTCGGTGAGATTGTCGGGCAGGCTGACGGTCTGGGACTCGGTCAGACTGGCCGGAATGGCGAGCACGGCATCCTTGCTGCGGATGCCGGCCTTGGCGATCGCGCGCTTGAGCGCGCTGCCCACCGCATCGATATTGACCAGATTGCCGTCAGCGACGGCACTGCGTTCGATCAGCTCACTGGCGCACTTCTCGAGCCGGAAGTCTCCCTGTTTGCCATTGGCGGACAACTCCACCACCTTGACGCTGGAAGATCCGATGTCGATTCCGACAATATTGCGGCGCAGCAGGCCGGACAACAAACCCCGTCGCACAGAAACACCCCACCGTTTATATATTTTTGAACCCTGACACACGTCCCACGTCCAACGTGCGCCATAGCCTGCATGGATTTGCCGTTGGATTCTCACAAAATCCTTTAGAACAGGCAAACGCTGGCGCAGGCCGCGACGCATTTCGCCCGCATCGCTTCGCAAAGCGTTGCCAAAACCCCACGGTCGGGGGATACCCCATTCGTCCGACTTGCTTTCCGCAGCGACTACTTCTAACGGCGGATTCGCGCACGGCTTGAACTTTGGTGCGCATGACGCACAAGCCGCGGACCCGCTGCGCCGCAACGCGCACAATGTGTACCGAACAGGCCGGGCCCGGAGGCCCGCGCGACACCGGTTACGCGCTGTTACGCCACACCGGCCGGACCCCGCCGACGCCGACGATATAATCGCCGCCACGCTGACAGACACCCCTCGTAATGGCTACTGCCCAAACCGCCCCTGCCTCGCCCAAGCCGCCCAAAGCCCGCCGCCCGCTGTGGCTGCGCCTGATCCTGTGGATGCTTGGCCTGTTCGTCGCCATGGGGGTCGTGGGAGCGCTGCTGTTGGGCTATGCCCTGCTGGTTGCCGCGCCCAACCTGCCGTCGCTGGATGCGATCACCGACTACCGCCCGAAGATCCCGCTGCGCGTCTACACCGCCGACAACGTCCTGATCGGCGAATTCGGCGAAGAACGCCGCAGCTTCGTGCCGATCACGCAGATGCCCGACGTGATGAAACGCGCCGTGCTCGCCATCGAGGATGACCGCTTCTACGAGCACGGCGGCGTCGACTTCATCGGCGTGCTGCGCGCGGGGCTGGCCAACCTGCACGGCGGCCTGTCGCAGGGCGCCTCGACCATCACCATGCAGGTGGCGCGCAACTTCTTCCTCTCCAGCGAGAAGACGTACACGCGCAAGATCTACGAGATGCTGCTGTCCTACAAGATCGAGGCCAGCCTGACGAAGGACCAGATCCTCGAGCTCTACATGAACCAGATCTACCTCGGCCAGCGCGCCTACGGCTTTGCCAGCGCCGAGCAGATCTACTTCGGCAAGAACATCAAGGACATCACGCTGGCCGAGGCCGCCATGCTGGCCGGGCTGCCCAAGGCGCCGTCGGCATACAACCCGGTGGTGAACCCCAAGCGCGCCAAGATCCGCCAGGAGTACATCCTGCAGCGCATGCGCGACCTGCACTACATCACGCCGGAGCAGTACGCGCAGGCCATCCACGAACAGCTGCCCGTGCGCGGCGAGGGCCATGAATTCGACGTGCACGCCGAATACGTGGCGGAAATGGTGCGCCAGCTGATGTACGCGCAGTACCGCGAAGAGACGTATACGCGCGGCCTGAACGTCTACACCACGCTGCGCAAGGGCGACCAGGAAGTCGCCTATGAATCGGTGCGGCGCGGCATCCTCGACTATGAGCGCCGCCACGGCTATCGCGGCCCGGAAGCTTTCATCGACCTGCCCGCCGATGCCGACGAGCGCGAGCAGGCCATCGACGACGCGCTGGTCGAGCACCCCAACAGCGACGACCTGCAATCGGCCGTGGTGGTCAGCGCGGCGCCCAAGCTGGTGCGGGCGACCATGCTGTCGGGCGAGACCATCGACCTCGCCGGCGACGGCCTGCGGTTCGCGCAGGCGGCGCTGTCGGCCAACGCCCAGCCCAAGATCAAGCTGCGCCCGGGCGCGATCATCCGCGTGATCCAGGACCCGAAGACGGGCAAATGGTCGATCACGCAACTGCCGGAAGTGGCCTCGGGCTTCGTGTCGCTCGACCCGCAGACCGGCGGGATCTATTCGATGGTCGGCGGCTTCGACTTCAACCGCAGCAAGTTCAACCACGTCACGCAGGCCTGGCGCCAGCCGGGTTCGAGCTTCAAGCCGTTCATCTACTCGGCGGCGGTGGACAAGGGCTTCTCGCCGTCGACCGTCATCAACGACGCACCGCTGTCGATCCCGACCGGCGACACCGGCGGCCAGTTGTGGGAGCCGAAAAACTACGGCGGCGGCTACGACGGCCCGATGACGATGCGCCGCGCGCTGCAGAAGTCGAAGAACCTCGTTTCCGTGCGCATCCTGCGGACCATCGGCACGCAGTACGCGCAGCAGTACATCACCCGCTTCGGCTTCGAGCCCGACAAGCACCCGGCCTACCTGCCGATGGCGCTCGGCGCCGGCTCGGTGACGGTGCTGCAGATGGCCGGCGCATACTCGGTGTTCGCCAACGGCGGCTACCGCGTCAACCCGTACATCATCGACCGCGTGACCGATGCGCGCGGCACCGTGATCCAGCAAACCCACCCGATGACGGCCAGCAAGGACGCGGTGCGCGTGATCGATCCGCGCAACGACTTCATCATGGATTCGCTGCTGCGCAGCGTGGTGTCGGGCGGCACCGGCTACCTGGCCAAGCAGAAGCTGGGCCGCAGCGACATGGCCGGCAAGACGGGCACGACCAACGATTCGTTCGATGCCTGGTTCTGCGGCTACACGCCCAAGCTGGTGGGCGTGGCCTGGATCGGCTACGACAACCCGCGCAGCCTCGGCGACCGCGAAACCGGCGGCGGCCTGGCCTTGCCGATCTGGATCAATTACATGAGCTACGCGCTCAAGGGCCAGCCGGAAACCGAGCGCCAGCCGCCCGAAGGCGTGGTGCAGATGGCTGGCGACTGGGCCTACGAGGAATACGCCAACGGCCAGGGCGTCGCCTCGGTCGGCCTGGGCGATGCCCTGCCGGGCGGTCCGCCGGCATCGGGCCCCGAAGCCGCGCCGAGCCTGGCGCCGACGCCGGAGCAGGAGAAACAGAAGATTCTCGACATGTTCCGCGGCAACTGACGTGCGTCACGCGCCGACAAAAAAGCCGCCCGATCGGGCGGCTTTTCTTTTGCGGTGGCACGGCGGCGGCTCAGTCCGCCACCAGCGTGACATCGACCTCGCTCTGCTGGCTGACATAGCGCGACAGGGCCACATACAGCTCCTCGCCGCTGCGCGTATCGACCCAGCGGCCGTCGTTGCGGCGGAAATGGAAACCGCCGGCGCGCGCCGCGACCCACAGCTCCTGCATCGGCGTCTGGCTGTTGATGATGATCTTCGAACCATCGTCGAACTCCAGCGTCAGCACATTGCCGACGCGGCCGATCTCGATGTCGGCGTCAACCTCATCGGCGGCGCGCTCGACGGTGCGCTCGATACGGCCCAATTCGGCGTCGGCCAGCGCCAGGAACTCCGATTCGGTCAGGGGGGGCATGCTACACTCCAAAATCTTGCGGGGGCTGGGCGCGCAAGCCTTTCCGGCTGACGGTCGCCGCGCCCCGAGTGACTCCGATCGCCGCATCGCGGCATCCTTTCTGCACCATCATCCGATGATACGAACCGCCGCCATTGTAGCCACTGTCGGCCTGGCCCTGACGGTCACCGGTCTCTCCGGCTGCGGCATTCGCGGACCGCTGTACCTGCCCACCGTGCCGCCCGCCCCGACCGCGCCCACCACGCCGGACCCGGGCATCGCAGGCCCCAACGCCGTGCCGCAATTGCCGGTGCCGGGCACCAGGGCCGCGCCGGATGCCGCCAGCGCAGTCCCGGCCAGCCGCTGATTCCGTTCTTCCGCTGTCTTTCTCAACCGGCGTCGCAGTGCGGCGCCCTGATGGTTTCCCGTTCATGTCCGAGTCCCTGATCCGCCAGGACGGCGCCCTGATGATCGAAGGCGTCGCGCTCGAGGCGATTGCCGCCCGGTTCGGCACGCCCACCTACGTCTATTCGCGCGCCGCCCTGACCGCCAACTACCGCGCCTACGCGGCCGCCTGCGAGGGCCGCAACGCGCGCGTGCAGTACGCCATGAAGGCCAACTCCAACCTGGCGGTGCTGCAGATCTTCGCGCAACTGGGCGCCGGCTTCGACATCGTCTCGGGCGGGGAACTGCGGCGCGTGCTGGCCGCCGGAGGCAAGGCCGCCGACGTGGTGTTCTCGGGGGTGGGCAAGACCGCCGACGAGATGCGCCTGGCGCTCGAAGCCGGTGTCGCCTGCTTCAACGTCGAATCGATCCCCGAGCTGCACCGGCTCAACGAGGTGGCCGGCTCGCTGGGCAAGACCGCGCCGGTGTCGCTGCGCGTCAACCCGGACGTGGATGCCAAGACCCACCCGTACATCTCCACCGGCCTGAAGGGCAACAAGTTCGGCGTCGCGTTCGATGAAGTCCTGCCGACCTACCGCGCGGCCGCGGCCATGCCGAACCTGCGCGTGGTCGGCATCGACTGCCATATCGGTTCGCAGATCACCGAGGTCTCGCCGTACCTGGACGCGATCGACAAAGTGCTCGACGTGGTGGCCCGGCTCGACGCCGAAGGCATCCGCCTGTCGCACATCGATGTGGGCGGCGGCCTGGGCATCACCTATACCGACGAGACGCCGCCGGACATCACCGCCTTCGCCCGCACGCTGCTGGACCGCATCGAGCAGCGCGGCTTCGGTGACCGCACCGTGCTGTTCGAGCCCGGCCGCTCGCTGGTCGGCAATGCCGGCCTGTTGCTGACGCGGGTCGAATTCCTCAAGCCCGGCGCGGCCAAGAACTTCTGCATCGTCGATGCGGCCATGAACGACCTGGCCCGCCCGGCGATGTACGAGGCGTACCACCACATCGTGCCGGTGCGCGAGCGCGGCGGCGCGCCGACCGTCTACGACATCGTCGGCCCGGTCTGCGAATCGGGCGACTGGCTCGGCCGCGACCGCGCGCTCGACGCGCAGCCGGGCGATCTGCTGGCGATCCTGTCGGCGGGCGCCTACGGCTTCACCATGAGCTCGAACTACAACACCCGCGGCCGCGCGGCCGAAGTCATCGTCGACGGCGACCGGGTACACGTGGCACGCGAGCGCGAGCGCTTCGAAGACCTGATCCGCGGCGAGCAGTTGCTGTCGGCCTGAAGACGCCCTCCCCCCCAAAAAAAAGCCGCGCACGTCGCGGCTTTTTCATTGGGCCTGCCTCGGCGCATCAATCGCGTAGCGGCACGGCCCCACCGGCAATGGCCCCCTGCCGCGCCCCGCGCCACACCCACCACACGCGCAGGCCCAGCAGCACCGCCATCACCGCCGCATAGATCGACACCTCGGCGAAATCGTGCTTGCCGGCCTTGTGCCACCAGTAGTGCAGGATGCCCAGCACGCCGGTCACATAGACCAGCCGGTGCAGCCACTGCCAGCGCCTGCCGCCCAGGCGCCGCACCATCGCGTTGGTGGAGGTGGCCGCCAGCGGGATCATCAGCACGAAGGCCGCGAAGCCCACGGTGATGAACGGCCGCTTGGCGATGTCCTTCACCATCGATGCCGGATCGAGCCCGCGATCGACCAGCAGCCAGATCAGGAAGTGCAGCGTGCCATAGAAGAACGTGTACAGCCCCAGCATGCGGCGGATGCGGATCAGCCAGTTCATGCCGGTCAGCCGCCGCAGCGGCGTGACGGCCAGGGTGCAGCACAGTAGCACCAGCGTCCAGGTGCCGGTGGAGCGCGTGACGAATTCCAGCGGATTCGCCCCGTACCGATCGGTCGCGCCCAGCACCACCAGCCGCAGGAACGGCACCAGCGCCAGCAGCCACACCGCGATCCTGACGGCGCGCAGCGATTTGGGGGGCAGCATCGAGGGCAGCATCTTCACGGTGCGTCCTCAGAAGAACTTGCGCAGATCCATGCCGGTGTACAGCGACGCGACCTGGTCGTAGCCGTTGAACATCAGCGTCTTGCGCTTGGGCGCGAACAGGCCGCCGAAGCCGCCCTTGTCCTCGCCGATGCGGCGTTCGGTCGCCTGGCTCCAGCGCGGATGATCGACGCTCGGGTTCACGTTGGAATAGAAGCCGTACTCGTTAGGCGCGGCGATGTTCCAGCTGGTCGGCGGCTGCTTGTCGACAAAGCGGATCCGGACGATGGACTTGGCGCTCTTGAAGCCGTACTTCCACGGCACGATCACGCGCACCGGCGCGCCGTTCTGGTTCGGCAGCACCTGGCCATACAGGCCGAAGGTCAGCAGCACGAGCGGGTGCATCGCCTCGTCCATCCGCAAACCCTCGCTGTAGGGCCAGTCCAGCACCGGGCTGCTGACGCCGGGCATCTGGCGCTTGTCGGCCAGCGAGATGAACTGGATGTACCTGGCGCTGCCCTGCGGCTCGACCCGGCGGATCAGCTCGGCCAGCGGGAACCCCACCCACGGGATCACCATCGACCAGCCCTCCACGCAGCGCAGACGATAGATGCGCTCCTCCATCGGCGCCATCTTCATCAGATCATCCAGGTCGTAGGTCTTCGGCGCCTTCACCAGGCCCTCCACGCTGACCTGCCAGGGGTGCGGGCGCAGCGTGCCGGCGTAGCGCGCCGGGTCGGACTTGTCGGTGCCGAACTCGTAGAAATTGTTGTAGGTCGTGACTTCATCGAACGGCGTCGGCTTCTCGACCGTAGCGTAGGCCGGGTTGGGCTTGGCGGCCAGCCGGGCCGGCGCGGGGCTGGCGGCGAAGGCCCGGCGCGCCGCCCAGGGCGACAGCGCCGCGCCGGCCGCGCCCAGGGCGGCGGCGGCCAGCAGCCTGCGGCGCTGGTCGAAGAGGTGCTGCGGCGTGATCTCGCTGGCGGGAATGTCGTCACCGCGCAGCCAGCGGTCGGTCTTGATCAGCATGATGGTCCTCGTTGTGCGTTGGGGCGGCCCCATGTGCGTTGGTCGCGCCCGCGCCGCCGACCTGACAGCGCGCGGCGAAAAATGTCCGGCGGCGCTCAGCGCTTCTGCGCCGGGCCGGTGAAGTCGCTGTACTGCCGGTACACCGCCTGCGCCACCGCCAGCAGTTGCGGACGCGCCAGCGGCCCGGACACCGCAAACCCCAGGCCGTGGTCGGCCCAATAGAACGCCATCGGCGGCGGCCGGTCGACGGCCGGATGCATCGCCGCCAGCACCCGGCTGTCCGGCGCCAGCGTCTCCAGGCGGAAGCCGGTATCGCGGTTGTCCGGCATGCGGCGCAGCTGCACGGAGATGCGCGTGCCATCCTGGCCTTCGTACATCAGCATGGCGGTCGGGGCATCCGCCACCACGGTCTGGCGGCCACCGATCAGCCGGTAGCCGAGCGGCGCGAGGTCGGGAATGTGCAGTTGCGCATCCAGCCGCCGCGACAGCCAGGTGACGAGATGGCCCTCCTCCCCGGCCGGCACCTCCACCATATGCTTGGACTCCGGCGCATAGACGACGTGCGACACCAGGGCGTCATTGGCAAAACGCTGCATCGGCAGGGAAGTCTCCAGGGCACCCCGGCCGATCCAGCCGGCGCCGATGCCGACGGCCAGGCAGCCGATGCCCAGCACCAGCGTCCTCCACCCACGGATCACGCCGACATGGCTGGGGGCCTGAGGCCGCCGCGCCGCCGCCAGGATCGCCGACGGAATGCGGCGCTGCGGCACGGATTCGTTCAGCAGCGGATCGAGCGCGCGATGCAGCCGCCCGTCGATCCGGCGCCACGCCGCCACCTCGGCGGCGGCGGCAGGATGCGCGGCCAGGTACGCCTCCACCGCGGCACGGCGCGTGGCGGGCAGGCGGCCGTCGACGTAGGCGTGGAGTTCTTCGATGTGGATGGAAGCGGCGGACATGGTCGGCCTCATTTCACGCGGTGCAGCGTCGTGCCGCTGTCGCCCGATGTGGCAGGCGCGCCATCGAGCGCCACCCGCATGCGTTCGCGCGCCCGCGACAGCCGCGACATCACCGTGCCCAGCGGCACGCCCAGCACGTCGGCGGCCTCTCGGTAGGCCAGTTGCTCCAGCCCGACCAGCAGCAGCACCGCGCGCTGATCGTCGGGCAGCGATGCCAGCGCCTGCAGCAGGTCGCGGCGCAGGCCCGGGTCGTCGCTGACGGGAATGTCGGGCGGCGCATCGGTCAGCTCCAGCCGGTCCGGCCGGCGCACGGCATTCAGGTGCAGGCGGTGCATGATGGTCAACAGCCACGCGAACAGCCCGTCGCCCTCGCCCGCGGCGCCGAGCCTCGGGCGCAGCTGGAAGCGCCAGCGGTAACGCCAGGCGCGTTCCAGCGTGTCCTGCACGAGATCGTCGGCGCGGGCGGCGTCACCCACCAGGCCGCGCGCGTGACGCCGCAGCCTCGGCGTCAGCGCGATCAGGCGGCCAGCGAGGTCGGACATGGATCGGACGATCGGGGCGCGGCGCTTACGGCTTGGCGATATGCCAGGCGTTCATGAACCCGTCGCCGGTCTGGTCGCCGGGCATCTTGTCCTTCGACCACAGGTAGAGCGGCTTGCCGCGATAGGCCCACTGCTTCTTGCCGTCGTCGCGGACGATGATGGTGTAGTCGCCCGAGCCCTTGTCGGCATCGTTGGCCGTCAGCGGCGGCCAGTTGTTGGCGCAGTTGCCGTTGCAGGCGCTCTTGCCGGCCATGGTGTCGCGGTCGAAGGTGTACAGCGTCATGCCATGCGCGTCGGTCAGCGAGCCGTTGGTCACCTTGACCGCCGACGGCGCGGACGACATCCCCATGCCCATACCGCCCATGCCCATGCTGCTGCAGCCGCCCAGACCCAGCGCGGCGAGCGCCACGGCGCCGGCGGCAAGCGCGAGTCGGGAAGCGGACAACCGGGGGAAAGCTGCGGACTGGCTCATCTTGTTCTCCTTGGTGTGGAGGGGCACGCCGATCGCGCCCTCTAGAGCAGTAAACACGCGGAGCGTGCCTTTATTCCAGTCCGCCGGGGATTTTTTGTGACTCAGAGTTCGCCGTAGCTATGCAAGCCGGACAGGAACATGTTCACGCCCAGGAAGGCAAAAGTCGTCACCAGCAGGCCGACCAGCGCCCACCACGCCGCCATCCGGCCGCGCAGCCCCTTCATCAGCCGCATGTGCAGCCAGGCCGCATAGTTCAGCCAGACGATCAGCGCCCAGGTCTCTTTCGGATCCCAGCTCCAGTAACCGCCCCAGGCGTCGGCCGCCCACAGCGCGCCGAGGATGGTGGCGATGGTGAAAAAGGCAAAGCCGACGGTGATGGCCTTGTACATGACGTCATCGAGCACCTCCAGCGACGGCAGGCGGTCGGCCAGCACGCCGTGCTCCTTGAGCAGATAGGCCGCCCCAACCATGGCGGCCAGCGCGAACGTCCCGTAGCCGATGAAGTTCGCCGGCACGTGGATCTTCATCCACCAGCTCTGCAGCGCCGGCACCAGCGGCTGGATCTCCTGCGCGCCGCGCGACACCGTGTACCACAGCAGGAAGCCCACCGCCGCCGACACCACCAGCATCACGAACGGGCCCAGCGCGCGCGTCCGGTAGCGCTGCTCGTAATACAGGTAGAACAGCGAGGTGATCAGCGTGAAGAGGATGAACACCTCGTACAGGTTCGAGATGGGAATGTGGCCGATATCCGCCCCCACCAGATAGGACTCGTACCAGCGCACCAGCATGCCGGTCAGGCCCAGCACCACGGCCGCCCAGCACAGCTTGCTGCCGATCGCGCCGCCCGCGGGCCAGCGTGCCGCCAGCCCCGCCCAGAAGAACAGCGTCGACAGGAAGATCAACGCGCTCATCCACAGGATGGCCGACTGGCTGGCCAGGAAATACTTGAGGAAGAACACGCGGTCGGCGCGGGCCAGCTCCGGCCCGCGCCGACCGCTGTACTGCGCGATGGCGAACAGCGACAGCACGGCCAGTCCGATCATCAGCGTCCGCACCGGCTTCCACGTCCAGCCCAGCCAGGCGAAGGCCGGAACCGCGGCCACCAGGATGCCCCGCTCATAGCCGTCCATATAAGCGCCATAGCGCGAGAATGCATAGCCGGCGCCCAGGGCAAGCAGCGCGGCGAACAGCCAGTCGAACGGGCCGAGACGACGGAAGTAGGACGGCCGCTGCAGTGCACCCAGATCGGCCGGGGCGGACGGTTGGGGGAGGTTGGTCGCTTCCATCACCTGCTCACTTCGTTGGCGGTTGTTCGGCGGCCGCTGCGGTGGCGGCGCCGGGCGCGCCGGCTGCGGCGCGGACATCCTGCTTGAGGCGCTCGAACTCGCGGTCGAAGTCGAGCGTGCGGCGTGTGGTCGACATGGCTGTCAGCACGTGTGCCCCCTGCGCGGATCCGTCGGCTTGCGGGCGGATCCACAGCCACCAGCGGCGCTCCCGTACGTAGAACATCGAGAACACACCCAGCACCAGCAGCAACGACCCAAGATACACGATGTTCTTGCCCGGCGCACGGGTGAGCTGGAACACGCTGGCCTGCACTTGCTGGAAATCAACCAACTGCAGGTACACCGGCGCACCGTAGAAAAAGCTGTCCGACAGCGAGTTGATGGCCGTCTGCAGCCACTGACTGCCGGCGGCGTCGACGGCGGGGGCGGCGAGGCCGTCCTGCGCCCGGGCCAGTTGCCACAGCTCCCACATCGCGCTATTGATGATCTTCATCAGCACATCGGCGGCCTTTTCGCGCTCGCCCTCGGGCACCGATTTCTGCAGGAAGCCGGCGACCGCGGCAAAGCCGCCCGGCCCCTCCGCCGGCGCGCCCTTGATGTCGGTTGCGCCGGCGAACAGGTCGAGCGCGCGGCGAGCACTTTCGGCCAGCTGCGCGCGCAACACCGCGCGATCATCGCCGGGCATCGACAGCATCGCGAAGCGGCGCGCCGCCTCCCCACGCATGGCCGAGCTCTGCAGCGCGGCCCGCAGGCGCATCCAGTCGTTGACCGAGCCCAGCGCATCGGCGGGGATGCGCAGGTAGCGGAACGGCTCGTCCGGCTGCGTGCGCACACCGGCGAGGAAGACCGACTGCCCTTCGAGCGTGACCGGCAGCATGTAATTGCTGAACTCGCGCGCCTGGCCGTTGGCGTCGCGCAGCTTGTACTGCACCGAAGGCCCGACGTTGCGCAGATCGCGCTCGCGCGTCATCCGCTTGGCGTTGCCGAGCTCGGCGCGCAGGCCGGTATCGCCACCACCCGTGCCGACGCCGCGCGCATCCCGCTTGCCCGACGCATCGGTGACGGTCTCGATGTTCATCAGGCGGAAGTCGGTGAACTCGACGGTATAGTCGGCACCGGCGCCGGTCAGCCGGGTGTTCTCGCCGACCGTGCCGGACAGCGCGAACGGCTTCGCATCCGCCCCGCGCATCGGAAAGCCCGTCAGCTTGAGCCTGGAGCCGCCATCCTCGAAGCTCGACTGGTAGATCGCCACGCCGTCGTAGACGAAGGGCTTGTTGACCTCGACCCGCGCGGCGGTCTGCTTGCCGGTGCTGCGGTCGGTCACGACGATGTCGCTGGCGAACAGCTTGGGCATGCCGGTCGAGTAATGCTCGACGGTGAACTTCCTGAGCATGACGGAGAACGGCAGATCCTGGATCAGGGCCCCATCCCCAATGTTCAGGATCGCCGTGCCGACAGTCGCGCCCTCCGGCACGAAGGCATTGCCCCGAAAGCCCGGGTTGGACGCCGGCAGCCGGTGCTCCGGACCGATCTCGCTGATGACCGCGTTGCCCCGGATCGGCGACTTGCCGCCGAACCACATCTGCAGGCGGATCATCATGTCGCCATCCAGCAGCCCGCCGATGCAGATGATCACGATGGCAGTGTGCGCCAGGATGTAGCCGATCTTGTTGCCAGCGCCTGCCTTGGCGGCGATGAGCGTGGCCCCGCCGTCGCGCGCGAAGGCACGGATGCGGAAGCCGCGGTTCTGTGCAAGCGCTGCCAGGCGCGCCGTGACCGCGGCGGCATCCGCCGGCACATCGAATTCATCCCTGTGGTGGAACGCGCGCAGGCTGCCCTCGCGCACATGCTCGCGCCAGGCGCGCATATCGGCCAGCATCTTGGGCGCATTGCGCAGGATGCACAACGAGGTCGACACGACCAGGAACGCCAGGATCAGCAGGAACCACCACGCGCTGTACACCGTCGGCAGCGTCAGCGCGCGGAACACGTCCGCCCAGAACGGCCCGAACTGGTTGACGTAGTTCGGGTACGGCTCGTTCTGCTTGAGCACGGTGCCGATCACGCTGGCAATGGCGATCACCGTCAGCAGGCTGATCGCAAAGCGCATCGACGACAGCAACTCGACCGCCTCGCGCAGGGCACGGCGCCGTGAGCGGATCCGGACGCCGGAAGTGGAAACCGAAGACATGCAATGCCTGTTCAGAAACGAAAACAGGGTGGCGATGCCGAACGCATTGCCACCCTGCTCTTCTTGTTGATTGCCGGGCCGCCACAGGACGGCCCGGTGCGGCGGATCAGCGCAGGCCGGCGATGTAGTCGGCCACGGCCTTGATCTGCAGCGCCGTCATGCGCCCGGCCAGATCGTGCATCTGAACGCTGTTGCTGCGGCTGCCGTTCTGGAACGCGACCAGCTGCGCCTCGGTGTACTCGGCGAACTGGCCACCGATGCGCGGATACTGCGCCGGAATACCGGCCCCGGCCGGGCCGTGGCAGCCCGCGCAAGCCGCGATGCCGCGCTTGGCATCACCGCCGCGGTACAGCTTCTGGCCGAGTTCGATGGTGTCCTTGTTCTTGGCCGAGCTCGGCTTCCAGGCCGGTTGCTTGGCGATGTAGGCGCCGATGTCCTTCATGTCCTGGTCGGACAGCGCGCCTGCGTACAGCGACATCACCGGCTGGTTGCGCTCGGTCTTGGCCTTGAAATCCTTCAGCTGCTTCTCGATGTATGCCGCGTGCTGGCCGGCCAGCTTCGGGTTGGCGTTCGCCGTGCTGTTGCCGCCGGGGCCGTGGCAGCTGGTGCAGGCGGGCACGCCGTTGGCGGGGACTCCGGTGTTGAAGAGCGTCTCGCCGCGCGCGGCATCGGCTTTGGCGACCTTCGGCTCTTCGGCATGGGCCAGCGGGAGGGCCGATGCCAGGGACAGCGCTGCGACAGCAAGAACGTTCGCGATGCGGATCATTCGCACACCTTGTCTAGATTGTTTTCGAATGCTGCTGAATGCTGCGTTGCGCCGCGCATGCCGGACCCCAGGGCGACGCCAGGGCATCCCCCTCCTTGCCAGACCACCTGCTGCATGAAAACGGACCGGGCCAGCATGTGGAAGACATGCGGGAACGGTCCGCCAGACGGTCTGTGGGGACGTCCGTAAACCGCCGTATTGTACAATAAAGCCCCTGCGGTGCGACCTCGCGGCGCAGCAACCCACCGCAGTCTACGACCGCAGTTTACAGGCATTGCCGCGCATGTCGCTCCTGCATCAAGCTCGTTTCTTTACCACCGTCAACCATTTGCGCGATCTGCCGGCCACCGCCGTGCCGGAAGTCGCGTTCGCCGGCCGCTCCAACGCCGGCAAGTCCACCGCGATCAACGTGCTGTGCAACCAGAAGCGGCTGGCCTTCTCCAGCAAGACGCCCGGCCGCACGCAGCACATCAACTACTTCTCGGTGATGCCGGCGAAGGCGCTGGATCCGCTCGGCTTCCTGGTTGACCTGCCCGGCTATGGCTACGCCCAAGTGCCCGGCGAAGCCAAATCGCACTGGGAACATCTGCTGGGCGACTACATCCAGACCCGCTCGCAGCTGGCCGGCCTCGTCATCATGATGGACGCGCGCCGGCCATTCACCGATCTCGATTGCCAGATGGTCGAGTGGTTCCTGCCCACGGGCAAGCCGATCCACGTGCTGCTCACGAAGGCCGACAAGCTGACCAACAACGATGCCTCGCGCGCGCTGATGTCGGCCCGCAAGGTGCTGGCCGGGTACCAGGCGCAGATCGAAGGCGAGGTGTCGCTGACGGTGCAGCTGTTCTCGAGCCTGAAGCGCCGCGGCATCGAAGAGGCGCAGCGCGCTGTGGCGGGATGGCTGTGCCTGCCCGAGGCCATGCCGCCGTCGCCTGACGCCGAGCCGGCAAAAAAAACCCCGTCGCCAGACGCGCAACGGGGGGAATGACCCATCGAGCCGTCGATGGGGCCCGCGTCAGGGAGGCGTCGCGGGGGACACCGCAAGGAAAGGGCCGCTGCGGTGTCCGTGCATAGGACGGACAATCGTCGCAAAAGTTTTCAAACTACACACTGTGTGTCAGCCATGATCGCAAGCTTCCCCGACCACCGCCCGCGTCGCATGCGCCGCGACGACTTCTCCCGCCGGATGATGCGCGAATCGCGCCTGACGGCCGACGACCTGATCTATCCGGTCTTCATCCTGGAAGGCACCAACGTACGCCAGGCCGTGCCGTCGATGCCGGGCGTCGAGCGCGTCTCCGTCGACGTGCTGCTGGGCGTGGCCGAGCAATGCGTGCAGCTCGGGATTCCCGTGCTGGCGCTCTTCCCCGTCATCGAGCCGAGCCTGAAGACGCCGGACGGCATCGAAGCCACCAACGCCGATGGGCTGATCCCCCGCGCGGTCAAGGCGCTCAAGGCGCGCTTTCCGGAACTCGGCATCCTCACCGACGTGGCGCTCGACCCGTACACCAGCCATGGCCAGGACGGCGTGCTCGACGATGCCGGCTACGTGCTCAACGAAGAAACGGTCGAGATCCTGACGCGCCAGGCGCTGGTGCAGGCCGAGGCCGGGGTGGACATCGTCGCGCCGTCGGACATGATGGACGGCCGCATCGGCGCGATCCGCCTGGCGCTGGAGAACGACGACCACATCTACACACGCATCATGGCCTACGCGGCCAAGTATGCGTCGGCGTTCTACGGCCCGTTCCGCGACGCGGTGGGCTCGGCGGCCAACCTGGGCAAGGGCAACAAGATGACCTACCAGATGGACCCGGCCAACTCCGACGAGGCGCTGCGCGAAGTGGCCCTCGACATCGCCGAGGGCGCCGACATGGTGATGGTCAAGCCGGGCATGCCGTACCTCGACATCGTGCGCCGCGTGAAGGACGAGTTCCGTTTCCCGACCTACGTCTACCAGGTCAGCGGCGAGTACGCGATGCTCAAGGCTGCCGCCCAGAACGGCTGGCTGGACCACGACAAGGTCGTGCTGGAGTCGCTGCTGGCCTTCAAGCGCGCCGGTGCCAACGGCATCCTGACCTACTTCGCGCTGGACGCTGCGCGGCTGCTGCGCGGCTGACCCGGCTCAGGTCGAGGGCTTGGCCTGCGCCGTGCCCAGCGCGCGGCGCAGGCTGGCCAGGAAGGTCTCGGCGCGCTCGAAGCCGACCACGCGCACCGGCGCCTGGTTGCCCCGCGCGTCGAAGAAGATCGTGGCGGGCGGACCAAACAGGCTGAAGCGCTTGAGCAGCGCGCGATCATCGGCACCATCGGCCGTCACGTCGGCTTGCAGGAGCACGACATCGGCAAGCGCGGCACGGACCCGCGCGTCCGTGAAGGTCAGGCGCTCCATCTCCTTGCAGCTGACGCACCAGTCCGCGTAGAAATCGAGCATCACCGGGCGGCCGGTTGCGGTGGCGGCACGAACCGCCTCATCGACTTCCGATACGCTTTTCACGCGCTGGAACACCACGCCGCGGGCATCCGGCTGAGCGCCCGCCGATGCGCGCATCACCCCCGCCAGCGGCTGCAGCGGATCGCGCCCGCCCGCTGCCACGCCCACCAGTTGCACGGCCCCCGCCAGAGCCAGCACCACGCCAACCACCTTGCCCAGGCGCGGCAGCGGCCCGGCATCGGCGGGCAGGGAATCGAAGGTGCGCAGAAACACGGCCGCCGCAATCAGCAGCACGGCCCAGGCAACCATCGCCAGCCAGGCCGGCAGCACCGGCTGCACGATCCACAAGGCCACGCCCAGCAGAATGAACCCGAAGATGGCCTTGGTGACCACCAGCCAATAGCCGGCGCGCGGCAGCAGATTGCCCGCGCCCACGCCGACGAGCACCAGCGGCACCCCCATCCCGATGGACATGGAGAACAGCGCCGCGCCGCCCACCATCGCGTTGCCCGTCTGCGCGATATAGGCCAGCGCCCCCGCCAGCGCCGGCGTCACGCACGGCGAGACAATCAGCGCCGACAGCGCCCCCATGACAGCCGCCCCGGCCACCTGCCCCCCGCTCAGCCGGTTGGAAGCCTGCGTCAGGCGGTGGCGCCAAGCAGCCGGCAGCTGCAGCTCGTACAGTCCGAACATCGCCAGCGACAGCACCACCATCAGCGCCGCAAATGCCCCCAGCACCCAGGCGTTCTGCAGAGCCGCCTGCAGGCCCTGCCCCGCCAGGCCGGCCGCCACGCCGACCGCCGTATACACCACCGCCATCCCCAGCACATAGGCTACCGACACCGCCGCCGCGCGCATCCGCGTCGCATGCTCGCCGACCACGATGGCCGACAGGATCGGCAGCATCGGCAGCACGCACGGCGTAAAGGTCAGCAACAGACCGAGCCCCAAGAACAGTACGGCAATCGCCCCCAGATTGCCGCCGCCGAGCGTGCTTGCGATGCGGCCGCCCAGCGCGTCGCTCGATCCGGCAGCCTCAAGCGGCGCCGCCGGCGGTGCCAGGGACGCTGCCGCCGGTTCGACCCGGAAGCGGCTCTTCATCGGCGGGTAGCACACGCCCTGATCCGCGCAGCCCTGCGAAGTGACGATCAGCGAGAACGGGCTGGCCGCCTCCCGCGCCTTCACGCGAAACACGAGCGCATGGCGATACGTCTCGACATCCTTGTTGAAGGTCTCGTCGAATTTGACTTTGCCCGGAGGCAGTTCCAGCGGCGCGAACGTGACGGTGGCGGGATCCGCCGCGACAGCGAGCCGCTCACGGTACATGTAGTAGCCATCGGCAATCGCGAATTTCACCTCCACGGTCTGCCCGTCGATCTGCACCGCCGAAAAGCGGAACGCCTGTTCGGGCGGCAGAAAATCATCCGCGGCGCGGGCAGGCAGGGCGAGGGTCGCCATGGCGACCAGCAGCAGCCCCAGTTGCAGCAAACGGCGCAGAGGCAGGAATGCAGACAGCGTCATATCAGCGGCAATCAGACATCAAACAGTAGACCGGCCGGTCTCCCCGGCCACCCACGCCAGATAGGCAGGCAACCCGGCCGCGACCGGCACGGCAAGGATCTCGGGCACTTCATACGGATGAGCACGCCGAAGCGCTGCCTCCAGCCCAGGATACGCCGCCCGGGTGGTCTTGATCAGTAGCGGAATCTCCACCGCATGCTCGATGGCGCCGTTCCACCAATACGCCGATGCACACGCCGGCATGCGATTGACACACGCCGCGGCGCGGGATTCCAGCACGACCTTGGTGACACGGTCCGCGCTGTCGGCGTCGGGCAGGTTGGTCAGCACCAGCAGGACGTCGGTTTCGGATGACATGCAAGCTCCTCGTTCGCATCGGGCCGGACGCCCCCCGCCCGCCAACGGACAACAAAAAAGCCAGGACGTGAATCCTGGCTTCATTGTAATGCGCACCCTCGCGCGCATCTTTCCGAGGTCTGCGCCGCGACGACCCGCCGCACCGCAGACTCGCTCAACCTTACTCGGCAGCGGCTTCGGCTTCCACGGCCTCGGCGACTTCCGGACGGTCGACCAGCTCGACCAGCGCCATCGGCGCATTGTCGCCCTGACGGAAGCCGAACTTCAGGATACGGGTGTAGCCGCCCGGACGGGTCGCGTAGCGCGGGCCCAGTTCGGTGAACAGCTTGGTGACCATATCGCGGTCGCGCAGGCGGGCGAACGCCAGGCGGCGGTTGGCGACGGTGTCCTTCTTGGCCAGCGTGATCAGCGGCTCGACAACCTTGCGCAGCTCCTTGGCCTTCGGCAGGGTGGTCTTGATCAGCTCGTGCTGGAACAGCGAGTTGGACATGTTGCGCAGCATTGCGAGACGGTGCGCAGAGGTGCGGTTCAGTTTCCGCAGACCATGACGGTGACGCATGATGATTCCTTCTTCAGAGTGTTTGACCAGCTCTTCTATCGCCGTGATTCACAGCGCGGGCCGGTAGCCTTCGATATGCCGCCCAACCGCAGCGGCGGGAAAACCGGCCGATGCACACGCACCGGCCAGCAAACTGCTTCTTACTTCTCCAGGCCTGCGGGCGGCCAGTTCTCGAGCTTCATGCCGAGCGTCAGGCCACGCGAAGCGAGGACTTCCTTGATCTCGTTGAGCGACTTGCGACCCAGGTTCGGGGTCTTGAGCAGCTCGTTCTCGGTGCGCTGGATCAGGTCGCCAATATAGTAAATATTTTCGGCCTTCAGGCAGTTCGCCGAGCGAACGGTCAGCTCCAGGTCGTCGACCGGGCGCAGCAGGATCGGATCGATCTGCGGTGCACGGGCGGCAGCGGCTTCGGCAGCGCTCTCGGTTCCTTCCAGCGCTGCGAACACCGACAGCTGGTCGACCAGGATGCGCGCCGACTGGCGGATCGCTTCCTCGGGCGAGATCACGCCGTTGGTCTCGATGTTCATCACCAGCTTGTCGAGGTCGGTACGCTGCTCGACGCGCGCGGACTCGACGGCATACGACACGCGGCGCACCGGCGCGAACGAGGCGTCCAGCACGATGCGGCCGATCACCTTGCTCGACTCGTCGCCGAACTTGCGCACGTTGCCCGGCACGTAGCCGCGGCCTTGCTCGACCTTGATCTGCATATCCAGCTTGCCACCGGCCGACAGGCTGGCGATGACATGGCCCGGATTGATGATCTCGACATCGTGCGGCAGCTCGATGTCCGCCGCGGTGACCACACCTTCGCCTTCCTTGCGCAGCGACACCGTGACCTCGTCACGGTTGTGCAGCTTGAACACCACGCCTTTCAGGTTCAGCAGCAGGTTGACGACGTCTTCCTGCACGCCATCGATGGTGGAATATTCGTGGACGACCCCAGCGATCGTCACTTCGGTCGGCGCATAGCCAACCATCGACGACAGCAGCACGCGGCGCAGCGCGTTGCCGAGCGTATGGCCGTAGCCCCGCTCGAACGGTTCCATGACGACCTTCGCGTGATGATCGCCAAGCGGCTCAACCGCAATAATTTTGGGCTTCAGGAGTGCTGTTTGCATAGGTTGTCCTGTTTCAATACCCTCGGCTCGTTACACCGATAAGGCTGACGGATTGGACTGGAAAGAATCCGCCGCATACTGCGCGACGGAAGACGCGCGTGCCGCAAACGCGTTGCGGCACGTGACGATTCGGATTGGTTCAGCGCCAAGACACAGCCGGCGCACAACCACGATGTCGTTGACGATGAACGTCCCCAAAAGGCGCATCCGATGCCCGCGCCAGGCGGCACGGGCCTCGTCATTAACGCGAATACAGTTCGACGATCAGGCTTTCGTTGATGTCGCCTGCGATGTCGCCACGATCCGGCGCCTGCTTGAAGGTGCCTTCCATCTTCTTGGCGTCCACGGCAACCCAGCCCGGGAAACCCGTCTGCTCGGCCAGCGACAGCGACTCGGCGATGCGAACCTGCTTCTTCGACTTTTCGCGGATGGCAACCACGTCACCAGACTTGATCTGGGCCGACGGCACGTTCAGAGCTTGGCCGTTCACCAGGATCGCCTTGTGCGACACCAGTTGGCGCGCTTCTGCACGGGTCGAACCGAAGCCCATGCGATAGACGACGTTGTCCAGGCGGGATTCCAGCAGCTGCAACAGGTTTTCGCCGGTATTGCCCTTGCGGCGATCGGCTTCAGCGAAATAGCGGCGGAACTGACGCTCCAGCACGCCGTAGATGCGCTTGACCTTCTGCTTTTCACGCAGCTGGTTGCCGTAGTCGGACGTGCGAGCACCGGAAGTGCGGCCATGCTGACCAGGCTTGCTGTCCAGCTTGCACTTGTCGGCGAGCGAGCGACGTGCGCTCTTCAGGAAAAGATCAGTACCTTCGCGGCGAGACAGTTTCGCCTTGGGGCCGGTATAGCGTGCCACGTTGCGTTCCTTCGTTATCAGTCATCCGCGACGCTCGACGCCCCGGATGGTCCGCCAGCCGATCCCACAAACGGACCGCGGCGAACAGTGGACTTATGAAAATGACGAAACCCGCCTTCCGGAAAACCCGGAAGACAGGTTAGCAGGTGAGTATATCACCCGCAGACCGACCTCGCCAGCAACCCAGCGCGGCCGGCCGAGCCGCTTAGATGCGGCGGCGCTTCGGCGGACGGCAGCCGTTGTGCGGCACCGGCGTCACATCCTCGATCACCTGAATCTTGATACCCAGGTTGTTCAGGGCGCGGACAGCCGACTCGCGACCCGGGCCCGGGCCCTTGATGCGCACTTCCAGGTTCTTGATGCCTTGATCCTGAGCCACACGGCCGGCGCTCTCGGCCGCAACCTGCGCGGCGAACGGCGTCGACTTGCGCGAGCCCTTGAAGCCCTGGCCGCCCGACGTCGCCCACGACAGGGCGTTGCCCTGGCGATCGGTGATGGTGATGATCGTGTTGTTGAACGACGCGTGAACGTGCGCGATGCCGTCGGCGACGTTCTTGCGAACCTTCTTGCGCGCGCGCTGGGCGGCGGTATTCGCTGCTTTTGCCATAGTTCCTATCCTTTACCCGACGGGATTACTTCTTGAGCGCGACGCCGGCCTTGCGCGGACCCTTGCGGGTGCGGGCATTCGTGCGCGTGCGCTGACCGCGCAGCGGCAGGCCCTTGCGATGGCGCACGCCGCGGTAGCAACCCAGATCCATCAGGCGCTTGATGTTCATCGTCGTTTCACGGCGCAGATCGCCTTCGACGAGGAACTTCTCGATTTCCTTACGCAGCGCGTCCTGATCCGGGTCCGTCAGGTCCTTGACCTTCTTGTCGGTCGGAATGCCAGTAGCCTCGCAAATCTTCCGAGCGCGCGAGCGGCCAATACCGTAGATCGCCGTCAGGCCAATCACGGTATGTTTGTGGTTGGGGATGTTGACCCCTGCGATACGTGCCATTCGTCAATCCTCTTTGCGAAATTAGCCTTGGCGCTGCTTATGACGCGGGTCCGACGAGCAGATCACACGCACCACGCCCTTGCGCTTGATGATTTTGCAGTTGCGGCAAATGCGCTTAACAGAAGCCAGCACTTTCATGATTTTCCTCTTCCTTCAATTCCAGTCCGCTCACTTCGCCCGGAATACGATGCGCGCGCGGGACAGATCATACGGGGTCAATTCGACCGTCACCTTGTCCCCGGGCAAGATGCGGATGTAATGCATACGCATCTTGCCGGAAATATGGCCCAACACTACATGGCCGTTTTCCAGTTTGACGCGGAACGTCGCGTTGGGGAGGTTTTCCTGCACCTCGCCCTGCATCTGGATCACGTCGTCTTTAGCCATGTCTCTTCAGCTTCGTGCGATCGCCCTAGCTAACGGAGCGTCAGGTTGCCCTTGAAATTCGCCTTCTTCATCAAAGACTCGTACTGCTGAGACATCACGTACGACTGCACCTGCGCCATGAAGTCCATCGTGACAACCACGATGATCAGCAGCGACGTTCCACCGAAGTAGAACGGCACGTTCCAGCGCAGTACCAAGAACTCCGGCAACAGACACACCAGCGTGATGTAAATCGCACCAGCCAGGGTCAGACGCACCAGAATCTTGTCGATATACCGCGTGGTTTGCTCACCCGGACGGATCCCCGGAATGAACGCCCCACTCTTCTTCAGGTTATCCGCCACTTCGCGGCTGTTATAGACCAGCGCGGTGTAGAAGAAGCAGAAGAAGATGATTGCCGCCGCATACAGCAGGATGTACACCGGCTGGCCCGGCGACAGCGTCGACGCCAGATCCTTGACGAACCGTGCAACCGGATTCGTCGAGTTGCCGGCAGTGAACCAGCCCGCGATCGTGGCCGGGAACAGAATGATCGACGATGCGAAGATCGGCGGAATCACCCCAGCCATGTTCAACTTCAGCGGCAGATGCGACGACTGACCGCCATAGATCTTGTTACCGACCTGCCGCTTGGCATAGTTGACGAGGATCTTGCGCTGGCCGCGTTCAATGAACACCACCAGGAACGTCACCGCGCCAATGATCGCCACCACCAGAATCGCGGAGAAAATTCCCATCGACCCCGTGCGCACCAGTTCGAACAGCCCGCCGATGGCGTTGGGCAACCCTGCTGCGATCCCGCCAAAGATGATGATCGAGATGCCGTTGCCCAGACCACGCTCGGTGATCTGCTCACCCAGCCACATCAGGAACATCGTGCCCGTCACCAGCGTGATCACGGCCGTCGCCCGGAACATCAGGCCCGGGTCCAGCACCAGACCAGGCTGCGCCTCAAGCGCCACCGCGATGCCCAGCGCCTGGAAAGTCGCCAGGACGACCGTACCGTAGCGCGTGTATTGCGTAATCTTGCGCTGGCCAGCCTGCCCTTCCTTCTTCAGCGACTCCAGCTGCGGCAACACGATCGTCAGCAGCTGCATGATGATCGATGCCGAGATATACGGCATGATCCCCAGCGCAAATACCGTGAAGCGCGAGAGCGCGCCGCCGGAGAACAGGTTGAACATCCCGAGGATGCCACCCGACTGCCGTTGGAAAAGCTGCGCCAGTTGGTCCGGATCGATGCCAGGCACAGGGATGTGCGCGCCGATCCGGTACACCAGCAGTGCCAGGACCAAGAACACCAGCCGACGGCGAAGATCGCCGTACTTGGCCGTGTTCTTGGCCTGCGCCATCACATTAGGTTTCGCCGTGGCCAAACGGATGCTCCGACAGTGTCAAACAGCAGGCTTTACGCCAGCGAGCCACCAGCCGCTTCGATTGCGGCCTTCGCCCCAGCCGTCGCGCCCAGGCCCTTCAGGGTCACCTTCTTGTCGATCGAGCCCGACAGGATCACCTTGGCGCTCTTGACCAGCTCGCCCACCAGACCGGCTTGCTTCAGGGTCAGCAGGTCGATTTCAGCGACCGGCAGGCCCGCCAGGTCGCCCAGGCGCACTTCCGCGGTGAATTCCTTGGTCAGCGAAGTGAAACCACGCTTCGGCAGACGACGATGCAGGGGCATTTGGCCACCTTCAAAGCCGACCTTGTGGAAACCACCCGAACGCGACTTCTGACCCTTGTGACCACGACCAGCCGTCTTGCCCAAGCCCGAGCCGATACCGCGACCGACGCGGCGCTTGGCGTGCTTGGAGCCGGCTGCCGGCTTCAGGTTATTCAGTTGCATGTTCTTCTCCGTCTTGCCTTAGCCGATGACCTTGACCAGGTAGGACACCTTGTTGATCATGCCGCGCACTGCGGGCGTGTCCTGCAGCTCGGACACCGAGTTCAGGCGGCGCAGGCCCAGGCCGCGCACCGTAGCGCGGTGGTCTTCGCGCGTACCGATCAGGCTGCGCACGAGTTGGACTTTCACGATTTTCTGCGACATATCGTTCACCTATCCCTTCGGCTTAGCCGAGGATCTCTTCGACCGACTTACCGCGCTTGGCAGCGATTTCGGCCGGGGTGCTCATCTTGCGCAGGCCGTCCAGCGTTGCGCGCACCATGTTGTAAGGATTGGTCGAACCGTGCGACTTGGTCACGATGTTCGTCACACCCATCACTTCGAAGATGGCGCGCATCGGGCCGCCGGCGATCACGCCAGTACCTTCCTTCGCGGGCGCCATCAGCACCTTTGCGGCGCCGTGCTTACCGATCACTTCGTGTTGCAGCGTGCCGTTCTTCAGCGGGACCTTGACCATCTTGCGACGGGCTTCGTCCATTGCCTTCTGCACGGCCACGGGCACTTCCTTCGCCTTGCCCTTGCCCATGCCGATACGGCCGTCGCCGTCGCCGACCACGGTCAGAGCAGCGAAACCGAGAATCCGGCCGCCCTTGACCACCTTGGTCACGCGGTTGACCGCGATCATCTTCTCGCGAAGACCGTCGTCGCGCTCGTCCCCTTGGACCTTAGGTTGAATTTTTGCCATGACGATATCCTCTATGCCGGCTTAGAACTTCAGGCCAGCTTCGCGAGCCGCGTCGGCCAGGGCCTTCACGCGACCGTGATAACGGAAACCCGAGCGATCGAACGCCACTGCTTCGATGCCGGCAGCCTTCGCCTTTTCGGCGATACGCTTGCCCACCAGGGTAGCGGCGGCGGTGTTGCCACCGTTGCCGTTCAGTTCCTTGCGGACTTCGGCTTCCGCCGTCGAGGCCGAGGCCAGGACCTTGGTGCCGTCTTCAGAGAAGACCTGCGCATAGATGTGCAGATTGGTACGGTGCACGGCCAGGCGAGCAACATTCAGCTCCGCAATCTTCAGGCGGGTCTGACGTGCACGGCGCAAACGAGAGTCATTCTTGTTCATGATGTGCACCCTTACTTCTTCTTGGTTTCCTTCAGGATCACGCGCTCATTGGCGTAGCGCACACCCTTGCCCTTATAGGGCTCAGGCGGACGATAGCCACGCACTTCGGCGGCGACCTGACCAACTTTCTGCTTGTCCGAACCCTTGATGATGATTTCGGTCTGCGTCGGCGTTTCCGCCTTCACGCCTTCCGGCATCTCATGGATCACGTCATGCGAAAAACCGAGCTGCAGCTTCAGGGCGGCACCCTGGAGCGAAGCACGATAACCCACACCGACCAGCGTCAGCTTGCGCTCGAAGCCCGTCGTCACGCCCTTGACCATGTTGGCCACCAGCGCGCGCATCGTGCCTTGCAGCGCATTCGCTTCACGCGACTCATCGGCCGGCGAGAAGGTGATCGTGCCGTTGTCGATGACAACCTTGACCAGGTTGTGGATCGCCTGCGTCAACGTGCCCAGCGGGCCCTTGACGGTCAGCAGACCGCCAGCAAAATTGACTTCCGCACCTTTGGGCAGTGCGATGGGAGCCTTACCTACGCGAGACATGCTTCCCTCCCTTAGGCGACATAGCAAATGACTTCGCCACCGACACCGGTCGCGCGCGCACGGCGGTCCGTCATCAGACCTTGCGGGGTCGAGATGATCGCGACGCCCAGGCCGTTCATCACTTGCGGGATTTCGTTACGGCCCTTGTACACGCGCAGGCCCGGCTTCGAGACGCGCTCCAGGCGCTCGATGACCGGACGGCCGGCGTAATACTTCAGACCAATCGTGAGGGAGGCCTTACCACCCTGCTCGGTCACGGCGAAATCGTCGATGTAGCCTTCGTCCTTCAGGACCTTGGCGATGGCCACCTTCAGCTTCGACGACGGCATGACCACCGACGCTTTTTCCACCGCTTGCGCGTTGCGAATACGCGTCAGCATATCGGCGATCGGATCGCTCATGCTCATACTGTTTCTCCTGTAGCCTGTGCGTAATTACCAGCTGGCTTTGGTCAGACCCGGGATTTCGCCCTTGAGGGCGATCTCGCGGAGCTTGTTGCGCGCCAGGCCGAACTTACGGAACGTACCGCGGGGACGACCGGTGATCGAACAGCGATTACGCTGACGGGTCGGGTTGGCGTTGCGCGGCAGCTGCTGCAGCTTCAGACGCGCTTCGTAACGCTCTTCTTCCGACTTGCTTTGGTCGGCCACGATGGCTTCGAGAGCGGCACGCTTTTCAGCGTACTTCGCCACGAGCTTGGCACGCTTCTTTTCGCGTTCGATCAGAGACAATTTAGCCACGGTAACCCCTTAATTGCGGAACGGGAACTTAAACGCGGCGAGGAGTGCCTTCGCTTCCTCGTCGCTCTTCGCGGTCGTCGTGATGCTGATGTTCAGGCCACGAAGTGCGTCGATCTTGTCGTACTCGATTTCGGGGAAGATGATCTGTTCCTTCACACCGATGTTGTAGTTACCACGACCATCGAACGCACGACCCGAGACACCGCGGAAGTCGCGCACGCGCGGCAGCGACACGGTGATGAAACGGTCCAGGAATTCGTACATGCGTTGGCCACGCAGCGTGACCATCGTGCCGATCGGGTAACCCTGGCGAATCTTGAAGCCGGCGATAGCCTTGCGGGCCTTCGTCACGACGGGCTTCTGGCCAGCGATCTTGGTCAGGTCGCCGGTGGCGTGCTCGATGACCTTCTTGTCATTCACGGCTTCGCCAAGACCCATGTTCAGGGTGATCTTGGTGATGCGCGGCACTTCCATCACGGACTTGTAGCCGAACTGCTTGATCAGTTCCGCTACGACCTTCTCTTTGTAAAACTCTTGCAGACGCGCAGTCATGCTCAACTCCTTTTTATCGCCCAGAATCAAGCACCGACGGCGGCACCGGTGGTCTTGAGCACGCGCGTCTTCACGCCGTTCTCGACCTTGATGCCGACGCGCGACGGCTTGCCATTGGCATCCACGAGCGCAACGTTCGAAATATGGATGGGCATGACCTTGTCGACCACACCACCCGTGGTACCCAGCATCGGGTTCGGGCGCACGTGCTTCTTGGCAACGTTCACGCCTTCCACCGTCACGTGCTCGCCGAGCACGGCCAGCACGGTACCTTGCTTACCCTTGTCCTTGCCGGTGCGAACGATGACGCGATCGCCCTTGCGAATCTTGTTCATGCGGCCTCCGATTACAGCACTTCCGGCGCGAGCGACACGATCTTCATGAAGCGCTCGGTACGGAGTTCGCGAGTGACCGGCCCGAAGATACGGGTGCCGATCGGCTCAAGCTTGGTGTTCAGCAGCACGGCGGCATTGCCGTCGAACTTGATGAGCGAGCCGTCAGGACGGCGCACGCCCTTGGCGGTACGGACCACCACGGCGTTGTAGATGTCGCCCTTCTTGACGCGGCCACGCGGGGCAGCGTCCTTGACGCTGACCTTGATGATGTCGCCAACGCTAGCGTAGCGACGCTTCGAACCGCCCAGCACCTTGATGCACATCACTTCACGCGCACCCGTGTTATCGGCCACTTCGAGCCGGCTTTCTGTCTGAATCATGGTGTTCTCGTCCCAACTTAATTCGCCAGCGCGCACAATGCACAGAGGCGATCAGTCTTGGTCCCGCCAGCCGCTGACATTGCGCCAGCTGCGATTGGGTTGATCAACTTGAAGTCGGTAGCTGCCTGACGACACGTGCCGCCCGGCCCATTCGATTCCTTCCGCGCGAGTGGCTGGCCCGGTAGACCGACCACCCCCACAAAGGGAAAGACCGAGACTATAACACATAATCTCGGTCTTACAACAGCAAACTGCCTGACTGTTGTTTTAGATCACGCGTGCGGCTTCCACCAGACGCGACACCACCCAGGCCTTGGTACGGGAGATCGGACGCGATTCCACGATCTCGACACGGTCGCCTTCCTTGTACTGGTTGGCTTCGTCGTGCGCATGGTACTTCTTGGAGCGCACCACGTACTTGCCGTACAGCGGATGCTTGACACGGTTCTCGACCAGGACCGTCACGGTCTTGTCCATCTTGCTGCTGACAACGCGGCCAACGAGCGTGCGCTTCAGGGACGTTGCGGCTTCAGTCATTTCTGGCTCCCTTTCTCGCCCAGCACAGTGCGGACACGCGCGATGTCACGACGCACCTTCTTCAGCTGGCTGGTGTTCTGCAGCTGTTGCGTCGCCTTTTGCATGCGCAGACCAAATTGGGCCTTCAGCAGCTCGGAGAGCTCCTGGTTCAGCCCTGCGACGTCTTTGTCGCGCAGTTCGGATGCTTTCATGGTGTGTATTCCTTACGTTCCGACCTGACGCACCACGAAGCTGGTCGCGATCGGCAACTTGGCGGCCGCCAGGCGGAACGCCTCGCGAGCCAGTTCTTCGCCGACGCCGTCCATTTCGTACAGCATCTTGCCCGGCTGAATTTCAGCCACGTAGTACTCGGGGTTGCCCTTACCGTTACCCATACGGACTTCGGCCGGCTTCTTCGAGATCGGCTTGTCCGGGAAAATCCGAATCCAGATGCGGCCGCCACGCTTGATGTGACGGGTCATCGCACGACGGGCCGACTCGATCTGACGCGCGGTCAGACGGCCACGACCCATCGCCTTCAGGCCGAATTCACCGAAAGAAACCGCATTACCGCGCGTTGCGATACCGGTGTTGCGGCCCTTCTGCTCCTTGCGATACTTTCTACGCTTCGGTTGCAGCATGTTTATTCTCCAGTCTTGGCGTCGGCGCCGCCGGAACGGCGGCCACCTGCGCCAGCACCGCGGCGCTGACCACCCGGGCGACCCTCGCCCTCACGGCGACGGCCTTCCGGACGACCCGGACGCTTGCGACGCTCTTCTTGCGGCTCTTCCACGACGGGCGCGTCGTTGCGACCCAGGTGGTCGCCCTTGTACACCCACACCTTGACACCGATGATGCCGTAGGTAGTTTCCGCTTCGGAGAAGCCGTAGTCGATGTCGGCGCGCAGCGTATGCAGGGGCACACGGCCTTCGCGATACCACTCGGTACGGGCGATTTCGATGCCGTTCAGACGGCCCGAGCTCATGATCTTGATGCCCTGGGCGCCGAGGCGCATCGCGTTCTGCATCGCGCGCTTCATGGCGCGGCGGAACATGATGCGGCGCTCGAGCTGCTGCGTGATCGAGTCGGCGATCAGCTGCGCATCGACTTCCGGCTTGCGGATTTCTTCGATGTTCACGTGCACGGGCACGCCCATGCGACGCTGCAGCTCAGCCTTCAGCAGTTCGATGTCCTCGCCCTTCTTGCCGATCACCACGCCCGGACGCGAGCTGTAAATGGTGATGCGTGCATTCTTGGCCGGACGCTCGATGACCACGCGGCCCACCGAAGCGTTCTTCAGCTTCTTCTTCAGAAACTCGCGAACTTCGATGTCTTCCTTGAGCATGCCCGCAAACTGGGTATTGCTGGCGTACCAACGCGAAGCCCAGTTACGGCTGACAGCCAGACGGAAGCCAGTCGGATGAATCTTCTGTCCCATCGTGACCCCTTAATTGCCCAGCGTCACAGTGATGTGACAGGTTTGTTTCTCGATGCGGTTGCCGCGGCCCTTCGCACGCGCGGTGAAGCGCTTGAGCGAGGTGGCCTTGTCGATGTAGATCGACTTGACCTTCAGCTCGTCGATGTCGGCGCCTTCGTTGTGCTCGGCGTTCGCGATGGCGGACTCCACCACCTTCTTGACGATGACAGCAGCCTTCTTCGGGCTGAACGCCAGAACGTTGAGCGCACGCTCGATCGGCAGACCACGGATCTGGTCAGCGACCAGACGCGTCTTCTGTGCGGAGATACGGGCGCCGCGATGAATCGCTTTAACTTCCATGATTGCCCCTTATCGCTTCGCTTTCTTGTCGGCAGCGTGGCCCTTGAACGTGCGCGTGAGCGCAAATTCGCCGAGCTTGTGGCCAACCATGTTTTCCGTGACATACACGGGGACGTGCTGACGGCCGTTGTGCACAGCGATCGTCAAACCGATGAAGTCCGGCAGAATGGTCGAGCGACGCGACCAGGTCTTGATGGGCTTCTTGTCCTTGCCGCCCGCCGCCGCTTCCACCTTCTTCAGCAGGTGGGCGTCAATGAACGGACCCTTTTTTGCGGAACGAGTCATATCTTATGCTCCTACCTACCGATTAACGCTTGTGACGGCGTTGCACGATCATGCTGGTCGTGCGCTTGTTACTACGGGTGCGGTAACCCTTGGTCGGGGTACCCCACGGCGACACCGGATCGCGACCGGCAGCGGTCTTGCCTTCACCACCACCGTGCGGGTGATCCACCGGGTTCATCGCCACGCCGCGAACGGTCGGGCGAATACCACGCCAACGAGTTGCACCGGCCTTGCCGATTTGGCGCAGGCTGTGCTCTTCGTTGCCGACTTCACCGATGGTCGCGCGGCACTCGATGTGCACGCGGCGGACTTCACCCGAGCGCAGGCGCACTTGAGCGTAGATGCCTTCGCGAGCCAGCAGCACGGCGGAGGTGCCAGCCGAACGGGCGATTTGCGCGCCCTTGCCCGGCAGGATCTCGACGCAGTGAATCGTCGTACCGACCGGGATGTTGCGGATCGGCAGGTTGTTACCGGCCTTGATCGGCGCTTCCGGGCCGTTGGCCACGGCTTGGCCGACCACCGCGCCCTTCGGGGCGATGATGTAGCGGCGCTCGCCATCGGCGAACAGCACGAGCGCGATGTTGGCGCTGCGGTTCGGATCGTATTCCAGGCGTTCGATCTTGGCCGGGATGCCGTCCTTGTCGTTACGCTTGAAGTCGACGATACGGTAGTGATGCTTGTGACCACCGCCCTTGTGACGGGTGGTGATGTGGCCGTTGTTGTTACGGCCGGACTTCTGGAATTGCTTTTCCAGCAGCGGCGCGTGCGGTGCGCCCTTGTGAAGGTCGGGATTGACGACCTTCACCATCGAGCGGCGGCCCGGCGATGTCGGCTTGGTCTTGACGAGTGCCATGATTACTTGGCCTCCGCTTCAAAATTGATTTCCTGGCCCGGCTTCAGCGAGACATAGGCCTTCTTCACGTGGTCACGACGACCCATGAAGCGACCAAAGCGCTTTTGCTTGCCCTTCTGGTTCAGGATCTGGACGGACTCGACTTCAACCTTGAACAGCAGCTCGACAGCAGCCTTCACTTCGCCCTTGTTGGCGTCGCGAGCCACTTCGAACACGACTTGTTCGTTCTTGTCGGCGACCAGGGTTGCCTTTTCGGACACCACGGGCGACAGCAGCACCTGCATCAGGCGATGGTCGTTCTTGGCAACTTGCGTCATTTCAGCAACTCCTCGATCTGCGCGACGGCTGCCTTGGTCACGAGCACCTTCTTGTAGTGCACGAGCGACAGCGGGTCGGCGTGACGCGGCTCAACCACCAGCACGTGCGCCAGGTTGCGCGATGCCAGGAAGAGGTTTTCGTCCAGGTTATCGGTGATCACGAGCACCGAATCCAGGCCCATGGCGCGGAACTTGTCGGCCAGCAGCTTGGTCTTGGGCGCGTCGACGGACAGGCTGTCGACGACATTGATGCGGCCTTCGCGGGCGAGCTGCGAATAAATCGAGCGCATGCCGGCGCGGTACATCTTCTTGTTGACCTTCTGCGAGAAGTTCTCTTCCGGGCTGTTCGGGAAAATACGACCACCCCCGCGCCACAGCGGCGAGGAGCTCATACCCGCACGGGCGCGGCCCGTACCCTTCTGGCGCCACGGCTTCTTGGTCGTGTGCTTGACCTCTTCGCGGTCCTTCTGCTTACGGTTGCCGCTGCGTGCGTTGGCTTGGTAAGCGACAACGATCTGGTGCACCAGGGCTTCGTTGTAATCGCGGCCGAACACTTCGGGCGAGGCGGAAACGCCGGTGCCGAGTTGGCCGTCTGCTTGCAGGAGCTTCAGTTCCATGCGATCGCCCCTTTACGCTGCAGCCGCAACTTGCGGCTTGGCCTTGACGGCCGGACTGACGACAACAAAACCGCTCTTCGCGCCCGGAACGGCGCCCTTGACGAGCAGCAGCTTGCGCTCTGCGTCGATGCGAACGATCACCAGGTTCTGCACCGTACGGGTGACGTCACCCATATGACCGGTCATGCGCTTACCCGGGAACACGCGGCCCGGATCCTGCGCCATACCGATCGAACCCGGCACATTGTGCGAACGGGAGTTACCGTGCGAGGCACGGCCCGACGAGAAGTGGTAGCGCTTGATCGTACCGGCATAGCCCTTACCGATCGTCGTGCCTTGCACGTCGATCTTCTGGTCAACCGAGAACAGGTCCACGTCGATGGTGTCGCCGAGCTTCAGCTCAGCGGCTTTGGTGGCGTCGATGCGGAATTCGACGATGATTTCACCGGCTTCCACGCCGGCTTTGGCGAGGTGGCCCGCCAGCGGCTTGGTGACGCGGCTGGCGCGTCGGGTGCCGAAGGTGACTTGTACCGCGGTGTAACCGTCGGTCTCGTCCGTCTTGATTTGCGTCACGCGGTTGCCGCCGACCTCGAGCACGGTGACGGGAATCGAATCGCCGTCATCCGTGAAAACACGGGTCATGCCAACCTTGCGACCTACAAGGCCAAGGCTCATGGTTTGCTCCATTCCCAGCTGCGATTGGCCGGGGCTGATTGATACTACGAATCTTGAACTGGGCCGCGCCAAAAGAGACAGCGCGAGGCCAAAATGGCCAGCCCACTCCCCTGACTAAAGGGGTAGCCCTACACTATATCCCGGCTGCGGTATATGTGCAAGCGCGATTGGCGCGGCGCGCATGCGGGTGTGGCGCCCAGCACGACATGGCGCCGCAAAAGCGAAACGGCGGGCACATGGCCCGCCGTTTCACTCGATGCCAGCGTCAACCGGCAGCGTTGTCTTGCTTACTGCAGCTTGATCTCGACATCCACGCCAGCCGGCAGATCCAGCTTCATCAGCGCGTCGACGGTCTTGTCGGTCGGATCGACGATGTCCATCAGGCGCTGGTGGGTGCGGATTTCGAACTGGTCGCGGCTGGTCTTGTTGACGTGCGGCGAGCGCAGGACGTCGAAACGCTGGATGCGGGTCGGCAGGGGCACCGGGCCCTTGACGATCGCGCCGGTGCGCTTGGCGGTCTCGACGATCTCGGCGGCCGACTGGTCGATCAGGCGATAGTCGAAAGCCTTCAGGCGGATACGGATCTTCTGGTTCTGCTGCATGATGATTCCTTAAAGAGCGTGGCGGACGGTGCCGCCGGAGATTGAAAGAGCGATGCAACAAGCGGCGCGCCCCACCCGTTGCCGGGAGCGGCGCACCCGCCCGCCTTACTCGATGATCTTGGCGACGACGCCGGCGCCGACGGTACGACCGCCTTCACGGATGGCGAAGCGCAGGCCTTCTTCCATGGCGATCGGGGCGATCAGCTTGACGGTGATCGACACGTTGTCGCCGGGCATGACCATTTCCTTGTCCTTCGGCAGCTCGATCGAGCCGGTCACGTCGGTCGTGCGGAAATAGAACTGCGGGCGATAGTTGTTGAAGAACGGGGTGTGACGACCACCTTCGTCCTTCGACAGGATGTAGACCTCGCCGGTGAAGTGCGTGTGCGGCTTGATCGAACCCGGCTTGCACAGCACTTGGCCGCGCTCGACGTCTTCGCGCTTGGTGCCGCGCAGCAGGATACCGACGTTGTCGCCAGCCTGACCTTGGTCCAGCAGCTTGCGGAACATTTCCACGCCGGTGCAGGTGGTCTTCTGCGTGGCCTTGATGCCGACGATTTCGATTTCTTCGCCGACCTTGATGATGCCGCGCTCGATACGGCCGGTCACCACGGTGCCGCGACCCGAGATCGAGAACACGTCTTCCACCGGCATCAGGAACGTGCCGTCAACAGCGCGCTCCGGCGTCGGGATGTACGAGTCCAGTGCGTCGGCCAGGTTCATGATGGCCACTTCGCCCAGCTCGCCCTTGTCGCCTTCCAGCGCCAGCTTGGCCGAACCCTTGATGATCGGGGTGTCGTCGCCCGGGAAGTCGTACTTGGAGAGCAGCTCGCGCACTTCCATTTCGACCAGTTCCAGCAGCTCAGCGTCGTCCACCATGTCGCACTTGTTCAGGAAGACGATGATGTACGGCACGCCGACCTGGCGGGCCAGCAGGATGTGCTCACGCGTTTGCGGCATCGGGCCGTCAGCGGCCGAGCACACCAGGATGGCGCCGTCCATCTGGGCGGCACCGGTGATCATGTTCTTGACGTAGTCGGCGTGGCCCGGGCAGTCGACGTGTGCGTAGTGGCGGTTGGCCGTTTCGTACTCGATGTGCGCGGTGTTGATCGTGATGCCGCGTGCCTTTTCTTCCGGTGCTGCGTCGATTTCGTCGTACTTCTTCGCTTCGCCACCGAACTTGCTCGACAGCACCGTCGCGATTGCTGCCGTCAGCGTCGTCTTGCCGTGGTCAACGTGACCGATCGTCCCAACGTTCACGTGCGGCTTGGTCCGCTCGAACTTTTCCTTTGCCATGTCAGCTCCTCAATTCGGAATCGCTAGATTGCTAGATTTGGATGGGGACGACCGCACACGCGATCGCCCCTAACGCGTTGATTACTTCGTGCCCTTGGCGGCCATCACAGCTTCGGCGATGTTCTTCGGTGCCTCGGAGTAGTGCTTGAACTCCATGGTGTACGTGGCGCGGCCTTGCGTGGCCGAGCGCAGCGACGTGGAGTAGCCGAACATTTCCGACAGCGGGACTTCGGCCTTGATGATCTTGCCGCCGCCCACCATGTCGTCCATGCCCTGCACGATGCCGCGGCGGGACGACAGATCGCCCATCACGGTACCGGTGTAGTCTTCCGGCGTTTCCACTTCCACAGCCATCATCGGCTCAAGCAGAACCGGGCTGGCCTTGCGCATGGCGTCCTTGAACGCCATCGAACCAGCCATGCGGAACGCGTTTTCGTTCGAGTCCACGTCGTGGTACGAACCAAACGTCAGCGTGACCTTCACGTCCACCACCGGGAAGCCGGCCAGGATGCCCGAGGGCAGCGTGTCGACGATACCCTTTTCCACCGCCGGGATGTATTCGCGAGGAATCACACCGCCCTTGATGGCGTCGACGAACTCGAAGCCCTTGCCCGGCTCTTGCGGTTCCAGCGTAATCACAGCGTGACCGTACTGGCCGCGGCCGCCCGACTGCTTGACGAACTTGCCTTCGACGTCTTCGGCCTTTTTGCGAATGGTTTCGCGGTAAGCCACCTGCGGAGCGCCAATGTTGGCTTCCACGCCGAATTCGCGCTTCATGCGGTCGACCAGAATTTCGAGGTGGAGCTCACCCATGCCCGAAATGATGGTCTGGCCCGATTCTTCATCGGTACGCACGCGGAACGACGGATCTTCTGCGGCCAGGCGGTTCAGGGCGATGCCCATCTTTTCCTGGTCGGCCTTGGTCTTCGGCTCGACGGCCTGCGAGATCACCGGCTCCGGGAACACCATGCGCTCGAGCACGATCGGGGCGGTCGGGTCGCACAGCGTATCGCCCGTGGTGGCGTCCTTCAGGCCCACCGCTGCGGCGATGTCGCCGGCCAGCACTTCCTTGATTTCTTCGCGCTGGTTGGCGTGCATCTGCAGAATACGGCCCAGGCGCTCCTTCTTCTGCTTGACCGGGTTGTACACGGTGTCGCCCGAATTGATCTTGCCCGAGTAGACGCGGAAGAAGATCAGCTGGCCAACGAACGGGTCGGTCATGATCTTGAACGCCAGTGCCGAGAACTTCTCGTTGTCGTCGGCCTTGCGCTCGAGCTTCTTCTCGTCGTCGTTCTCGTCGACGCCCTTGACCGGCGGAATGTCGACCGGCGACGGCAGGAAGTCGATCACGGCGTCGAGCATACGCTGCACGCCCTTGTTCTTGAACGCGGTGCCGCACAGCATCGGCTGGATTTCGCAGGCGATGGTACGGTCACGCAGCGCCTTGACGATCTCGGCGCGGGTCAGCTCTTCGCCGCCCAGGTACTTTTCCATCAGCGCTTCGCTGGCTTCGGCGGCGGACTCGACCATCTTCTCGCGCCATTCTTCAGCGGTGGCTTGCAGCTCGGCCGGGATGTCCTTGTATTCGAACTTGACGCCCTGGCTAGCCTCGTCCCAAATGATCGCCTTCATCTCGAGCAGATCGACGACGCCCTGGAAGCCGTCTTCAGCGCCGATCGGCACCACCACGGGCACCGGGTTGGCCTTCAGGCGGGTCTTCAGCTGATCGTAGACCTTGAAGAAGTTCGCGCCGGTACGGTCCATCTTGTTGACGAATGCCAGACGCGGCACGCCGTACTTGTTGGCCTGACGCCAGACGGTTTCCGACTGCGGCTGCACGCCACCCACGGCGCAGTACACCATGCACGCGCCGTCCAGCACACGCATGGAACGCTCCACCTCGATGGTAAAGTCCACGTGGCCCGGGGTGTCGATGATGTTGAAGCGGTGCTCGGGGTAGTTGCCGCCCATGCCCTTCCAGAAGGCGGTGGTCGCAGCGGACGTGATGGTGATGCCGCGCTCTTGCTCCTGCTCCATCCAGTCCATGGTGGCAGCGCCATCATGCACTTCACCGATCTTGTGGTTCACACCGGTGTAGAACAGGATCCGCTCGGTCGTGGTGGTCTTGCCGGCGTCGATGTGAGCGGAAATACCGATGTTACGGTAGCGCTCAATGGGGGTCTTACGAGCCACGGTTAATCCTCTGATTCGTCAACGGGGCGCCGCCACACATGGCGAGCGCCCCTAATACAAATGGGCGAGATGTGCGCACACAGCCCGCCCAGCAACCAACTACGTTGTCGCGCCGCTTAGAAGCGGAAGTGCGAGAACGCCTTGTTGGCTTCGGCCATGCGGTGCACTTCGTCGCGCTTCTTCATTGCGCCACCGCGACCTTCCGAGGCTTCGAGCAGTTCGCCCGCCAGACGCAGGGCCATCGACTTCTCGCTGCGCTTCTTCGCAGCTTCCCGCAGCCAGCGCATCGCCAATGCCAGACGACGCGACGGCCGGACTTCGACCGGCACCTGATAGTTGGCACCGCCAACACGGCGGCTCTTCACTTCCACCACCGGCTTGATGTTGCCGATGGCCAGCGTGAACACCTCGATGGGCGCCTTGCCTGCTTTCTTCTCGATCTGGTCGAACGCACCGTACACGATGCGCTCAGCCACCGACTTCTTGCCGTCCAGCATCAGGACGTTCATGAATTTGGCGACTTCCACATTGCCGAACTTCGGATCCGGCAGAATTTCCCGCTTGGGGACTTCACGACGACGTGGCATCTTCTTTCCTTCTCTGTTCAGTTGAGAACCGCTTCGGTTCTCCGGCCACCAACTAGCTTGTCTTGCAACAATCTGAGCCGGGTGACCACTTACTCGACGGTGCCAGTGCGGTCAAAAAACGCACCGTTGTACCGCCTGCTCATGACAAGACCGTGACCGCAAAAGCGGGCCGATCTCACTGGCGACTTAGGCCGCCTTCGGACGCTTCGCGCCGTACTTCGAACGCGCTTGCTTACGGTCCTTGACGCCTTGCAGGTCAAGGGAGCCGCGCACGATGTGGTAACGCACACCCGGCAAGTCCTTCACACGGCCGCCGCGGATCAGCACGACGCTGTGTTCTTGCAGGTTGTGGCCTTCACCGCCGATGTACGAAATGACTTCGAAACCGTTGGTCAGGCGCACCTTGGCGACCTTACGCAGTGCCGAGTTCGGCTTCTTCGGCGTCGTGGTGTACACGCGGGTGCACACGCCGCGACGCTGCGGGCAGTTCTCAAGTGCCGGGCTCTTGCTCTTCAGCTTTTCCGAGACGCGGGGCTTGCGAACCAGTTGGTTGATGGTTGGCATTGTTCAATCCAGCTTGGTTTTTGGAAAATCGCCGGACCACATGACGTGGCCGCCTCATCGACGAGGCAGACGGCGCAATCGGGTTTTGGAAGTGGCGAGCAGAACGCTCTAGAGAGAAGACCTGCGGGAACAGGCCAAGACCAAAGAGCGCGAGCCCGTCTGGCAGTCGATCGACTTGCGCGGCAAAACAAAATTGCCGGAGCATGGACGAGCGAAAACCAGAAGCCAAAAACTCGAATCTGGCACTATAGCGGCGTGTTTGGCAAGCGTCAAGCTTACCGCAGGCCTGCCGGGGACAGCGCAGGTTCAGGTACGCCACCTGTGGCGCGGATGGCACGGCGGACACTGCGACTGGAAGGCGAAACGTGCAGCAATCGACGCAATCCCACGATGGGGATGCGCCCGCCGGTTCGCGCCCCGATCGCGGACAGTTGCCGCTAGACCTCGCCCCGGCACTTGGCCAGCACGTCGAGCAAGGCCTGGCCGTAACGGTCCAGCTTGGCGACACCGATGCCGGGTAGCTCGGCGAGCGCGTCGCGCGAAGCGGGATCGGATTCAGCGATGCGGGCGAGCGTGGCGTCATGGAAGATCACATAGGCGGGCACGCTGTGCTCGCGCGCGGTCTGGGCCCGCCAGACGCGCAGTGCCTGCCAGCGCACCTGGGCCTCGGCCGATAGCTCGGCGGCGGGATCCGCGCGACGCTCGGACTTGGCGCCGGACGCGGGCGCGGCGCGCACCTTCTCCGCCTGGCGCCGCAAGGTCACAGGCTGCTCGCCCTTGAGCACCGGGCGCGCGGCGTCGGTCAGCACCAGGGCGCCATGGCCTCCGTGATCGATCGCCAGCAGCCCCTGCGCCACCAGCTGGCGGAACACGCCGCGCCACGCGGCCTCCGACAGGGCGTTGCCGATGCCGAAAGTGGACAGCGTCTCGTGATGCCATTGCTTGATGCGCTCGGTGGCGTTGCCGCGCAGGATGTCGATCAGTTGGCCGGCGCCGAAGCTCACGCGGCTGGCCTGCTGCACGCGGTACACGCACGACAGCGCCATCTGCGCCTCGCGGGTCGCGTCCCAGGTCTGCGGCGGGCTCAGGCAGGTGTCGCAGTTGCCGCAAGGCTCGCTGGACTCGCCGAAATACGCCAGCAGGGCCACGCGGCGGCATCCCGCCGACTCGCACAGCCCCAGCAGCGCGTCGAGCTTGGCCGTCGAGACACGCTTGTGCACGTCGTCGGCGTCGGACTCGTCGATCATGCGGCGCTGCTGCACCACATCGGCCAGGCCGTAGGCCATCCACGCGTTGGCGGGCAGGCCGTCGCGGCCGGCGCGGCCGGTTTCCTGGTAGTAGCCCTCCAGGCTCTTGGGCAAGTCCAGATGGGCGACGAAGCGCACGTCCGGCTTGTCGATGCCCATGCCGAAGGCGATGGTCGCCACCATCACCACGCCCTCCTCCTTACGGAAGATGGCCTGGTGGCGGGCGCGCGTCTCGGCGTCCATGCCGGCGTGGTAGGGCAACGCGCGGAGGCCCTGCTCGGCCAGCCACTGCGCGGTCTCTTCCACCTTCTTGCGCGACAGGCAATAGATGATGCCGGCGTCGCAGCCATCTTCGCCGAGGTGCTCGGCGCGGATGAAGCGCAGCAGCTGCTGGCGCGCGCTGTCCTTCTCGACGATGGTGTAGCGGATGTTGGGGCGGTCGAAGCTGGAGAGGAAGACGCGGGCGCCGCCCAGCGCCAGCCGCTCGACGATCTCGTCGCGCGTGACGGCGTCGGCGGTGGCGGTCAGCGCGATGCGCGGCACGTGCGGGAAGCGCTCGTGCAGCACGGAGAGCTGGATGTACTCCGGCCGGAAATCGTGCCCCCACTGCGACACGCAATGCGCCTCATCGATGGCGAACAGGCCGATGCGCGAGCGCTCCAGCAGTTCGAGGAAGCGCGGCGTCATCAGCCGTTCGGGCGCGACGTAGACGAGATCGAGCCGGCCGGCCGCCAGATCGCGCTCGACCTGCGCGGCCTCGGCGCCGCTGAGCGCGGAATTGAGGTAGGCGGCGCGCACGCCGGCCTCTTCCAGCGCGGCCACCTGGTCCTGCATCAGGGCGATCAGCGGCGAGACCACGATGCCCGCGCCCTGGCCGCGCCGGTGCCGCACCAGGGCGGGAATCTGATAGCAGAGCGACTTGCCGCCGCCGGTGGGCATCAGCACCAGGCAATCGCCGCCGTCGGCGACGTGGGCAACGATGTCCGCCTGCGGCCCGCGGAACGCGCTGTAGCCGAACACGTCGTGCAGCACGGCGCGCGTGGCGGTGGCCGTATCTTCGGGCAACGCGTCGAGCGCGTGGTCAATGGCGGGAGAATCGAACATCGGGACGGCGGGTGCTCGCGGTGTCACTGCGGATGGGTCGAAACCGCTATTGTGACAAACCCCGCCGCGGGTCGGGCAATCGGACGCGTCTCAATCCTTGCGATGGCGGCCGGTTACGGCTGCCGCGCGACGACCCGGTGCAGGGTCTTGCCCGACGATTGGCTGACGGCGACCTCGTCGAAGAGGACCTGCGCACCGGCCAGCGCTTCGCGGACGCCGGCGGCGTCGAACGCAGTGTAGAGCCGGCCGCGGCCGTCGCGCTGGTCGGCCTCGGGGGTGACGCGCCAGCTCAGGTACAGCGTGCCGCCCGGGCGCAGCAGGGCCAGCAGACGCCGCACGGCCGCGCCGATCTGCGCGGGCGGCAGGTGCATGATGACGGTCTCGCAGACCACGTTGTCGAACGCACCCTCGGCGATGCCCACCAGCTCGGGCAGCATGGCCCGGCGGAACGACAGCCCCGGATACTGCGTGCGCGCCGCCTCCAGCAGCCCGGCCGAGGCGTCGTAGCCGACCGCCGGATAGCCGTTGGCGTTGAGCCACGCCACCTCGCGTCCCGCGCCGCAGCCGATGTCGACCGTGTCGCCGCCCGCCTTGAACACGCGGCGCAGCAGTGCGTAGAGGTCGTCCGGCGCGGGCTGCTCGCGCCATTCGCGGGCGAAGGTCTCGGCGAGCGTGTCGTAGGCGGCAACGGTTTGCGTGTCCATGGCGATGGCTCCTATTTATTTCATGGTGAACGTCCTCACCAGGGTCAGCTCGCCGGCCTTGCGCATCGGCATGACGAAGGTCTGCTGGCGCTCGGCGGGCGTGTTTTCATCGGTGATGATGGTGACCTGCGCCGTGGTGATGATGCTGCTGTCGTTGCCGCTGCCGTAGTAGTTCACGTAAACCAGGTAGGTGCCGGGCGACGGTGCGGGATTGGAATAGATCTCGGGGCCGTAGCCCGTGGTGACGTCCACGTCGAGCGCGCCGCCGTTGGCCGTTACGCGGTTGCCGTACCAGGCGTGCTGGCCGTCGGGCGAGATCACGTGCAGGTCGAGGTCGGTGCCGTCGGTGTCCCACGACAGCACCACGCGCAAGCGCGGCCGCGTCTTGCCGGCGTAGGTGTCGTAGAACTGCACGCGCTTGGCGTCGCCGCGCGCGGTGCGGACTTCGACGCTGTTGCTGCCAGCGCCGAACGCATAGGGGCGCGAGAGCGTGCCGTCGGCCTCGATGCGCTGCGGCATCGCCACGCCGTTGACGACGAGGGTGCCGACCGAGGCGCCATCGCCATCGTCACCGCGGCGACGGCGCCTCGGTCGGCTCTCGTCCGCCGGCGCGGCGGCGGCCTTGGGCGTGCTGCGGATGCGCCCGGCGATCATCGAGGCGGCGCCCTGCCCTTGCGGCGTGGCGACCGAGACGGCCGGATAGTGCACGTCCTGCGTGTAGCGCGAGTTGTCGCCGGCCGAGTTGCGCCAGCCGTTGAGCGGCGCGGTCATCTCGATGTTGCCGGGGTCGGATTGCGCGAACGCGGTGCCGGCCGCGCTCGCGGCGGCGAACGCCATGGCGGCGGCGAAACGAAAGGAGGAAAGCGTCATGGCATCGAAGCCCGTTCGGATTCAGAAACGGATGGATTTCATCAGCGCCAGCTCGCCGATCTTGCGCAGCGGCACGGTGACGAACTCGCGCCGCTCGCTGGGCGTGTTCTCGTTATAGATCAGTGTCAGTTGCGCGGTGATGAGGTCGCGGTCGTGCGCGGTTTCGTCGAAGTTGTAGCCGGCGGCGTTGAAGTTGCCCCAGTAGTTCACGTAGAACAGCCACACGCCAGGACGCGGCGCGGCGGTGGAGAAGATCTCCGGACCGGCGCCGTCGACGCTGTCGACGTCCAGGCCGCCGCCGTCCGAGAGCAGCGGCTGCGCCCAGAAGGCGTGGTCGCCGATCGGCGAGATGACGTGCATGTCGACCTCGGCGCGCGGGTCGTCCCAGGTGAGGATGGCGCGCAGCTTGGCCGAGGTCTTGGTGGCGTTGGCCTCGTAGAACTGCAGGCGCTGGCGGGCCTTGCCGTCGGGGCTGACGATCTCGACGCTGTTGGAGCCGGGACCGAACGCCCACGGGCGGGCGAAGCGGCCTTCGCTGTCGCCGTAGAGCGGCATCGCGTTGCCGTTGACCACCAGCACCGGCGGGCGGCGACCCGTGCCCGCCGCGCGCAGCCGCCCGGCAATCAGCGTGCGGTACTTCTGCGCGCCGCGATCGACCGGCGGTTTCGGATAGGCAGCGGTGTAGCGCTCCAGCTCGTTGGTCAGGCCGCTGTGGCGCCAGCCGCCGATGGGGCCGTCCAGGTCGGCCACGGGCTCGGCCCATGCCGACAGCGCCAGCAGCCCGGCCGCCGCGCCGGTGCCCATCCGTGTCCTCCACGTCTTCACAGCAAACCCTCCCCACGGATCAGGCGGCGCGCGGTCGCCTCGACAAAGCCTTCGTCCTGCCCGCGCGGATGCCGCGCGAACGCCAGGTGCAGATATTCGTGCGCCAGCGCGATGCGATCCTCCTCGCCGGCGAAGCGCTGAATGTAGAGCCGGTTGCGGCGCGCATCGGCATAGGGCCGCCCTTCGCGGACCACGCAGACGGCGGGCAGCGGCGGCGTCTCGTAGCCGGGCTCGGCGGCCAGCCGGGCCGACCAGCGCGGCGCCTGCGCCCGCAGCCACGGCTGCGCCCCCGCCACCGACAGGCAGTCGCCCGCGACCGGGCTCCGGAACGAGGTCAGCGTCGCCTGCGGCCACCACTGGGCGAGAATGGCGTCGAAGCCCAGGCCCCGCTGGGCGGCGGCGCGCGCGTCGGTCCAGCCCATCCGGCCGCGTGCGCTGAGGGTGCCGTGGTACTGCACCGGCTGACCGGTCAGGACCAGCGCGTCCGTGAAGGCGGCGGCGCCGCGCGCGGCGGCGGACGGCGGGCGCGGCAGCACGCGCTGCGCGCGGGAGGTGTCGGCGATGCGGTAGCAGCCCTTGTCGCGCGCGGCGTGCTGCACCAGGTAGCTGCGGGCGGCCACGGCCAGCGCGCGGGCGGCCTGCGGCTCGGCCAACTCGCCCTCGCGCTCGACCACGCGGGCCACGTAGTCGTTCATGCCGAGGCGTCCGGTGATGACCGGGGCACCGCTTTCGCGCGACAGCGCCAACTCGCCCCGGCTGTCGATCGGCAGCGTGTTGCCGTTGACGAAGCGCACGGCGTAGCGGCCGTCCAGCCGGCCCGTGCCGACCGGTTTGCCGTCGGCATCGCGCACCTCGCGGATCGGGTAGCGCGCAAAGAAGTCGACCGCCACGCAGGCATCGTCGTCGGGCACGGGCGTGTGCTCGAGAAGCGGCATCAGGCGCGGCGCGGCGGCGGCCAGCACGCGGTTGCTCGCGCCGGAACCGCCGAGCCAGACCACCGTGCCGTCGGCCAGCCAGCCGGCGGCCCCGCCGATCGACGCACCGGGGCGCTGCGGATCGGGCATGGTCCAGGTCTTGGCGCGCAGCAGGCTGCCGAAATGCGAGACCGTCCCTTCGCCGCGCCCCACCGTCAGCACCGACACCAGCGTGTGCGCGGCGGCCTCGCGGCCATCGGTGGGCACGCTACGCAGCGCGGCCAGCAGGTCGGCGACGGCAACGCGGCGGGCCGGCCGCAGCGCGCGCGCATCGCGCAGCCACGCGGGCGAGCCCGCCTGCTGCCAGAAGCGGCGCCAGTCGGCCGGGTCCAGCCCCAGGCGCGCGGGTTCGAAATAGCGGCCGCACGACTGGATCAGCGCGTGCTCGCGGTCGATGCTCTGCCCGGCCGTGCAGCAATAGACCTCTTCGGGATCGTTGCCACGACAGGTGTAGTCGGGCGTCGCGATCCGGCGCGAGACCAGGTAGCTGTAGACGAACAGCTTCCAGACGCTGCCCAGCGGCGTCTCGACATCGTGCGCCAGCGGCACCGGTTGCGGCACGCCGGCGGCGGGGTCGGCGCTGAACTGCCACAGCCGGGCCGCATCACCCTGTGCGCCCTGTCCGCCCGGCAGGGTGGCGTAGCGCAGCGGCTCGGCCGGCGGCACCGCGGCGACGGCCGGCGCGCACGCCAGCGCGCTGCCGGCCCAAACCAGGCCGGTCAGCACCGCGCGCGCAAGCCAGCCGGAGCGCATCGCCGCGTCACTCCACCTTGAACGGATAGCTGGCGGCCTTGCCGTCGCCCTGCAGCGCCTTGGCTTCCGGCTGGTACATGCGGAAGTAGCGCGCCGGGGGCAGCGCAAAGCGGCCCGGCAGCGAGAAGCGCACCAGCTGGCGCAGCGCGGTCGGCCGCTCCAGCGTCGGCACCGGCTGGTTGTACGACAGCTGGCCCATCTCGTAGGCCGCGCGCCGCTCGAAGGGCTGCGGGCCGTTGCCCTCGTTCGGCTCGCCCTTCAGGCCGTCGATCTGGATGCCCCAGGTGGTGGCTTCCACCTCGGCACCCGGCGGCAGCGGCACTTCGACCAGGCCGTAGCGGTACGTGCCCTGGCGCGGCGTCAGCACGACCTCGTCGACGTAGAGCGCGTTGCTGTCGAGCGTGTCGCCGGGCTTGACCGGCTTGGCCTTGAAGGTGATGCCAGCGTTGGCGGTGACATCGGCGGCGGCACGTTTGGGCGCCTTGGCGTCGTCCTTCGGGGCGGCGGCGTCGACCGGCTCCAGGCGGTACAGCTTGCGCTCCACCGTGATCGGCAGCCTGGAGGCCTCCGGCGCGCGGCTGCGGTAGGACACGATGGCCGACTGCGTGGTCACGTCGGACGGCGTGCTCGCCAGGTCGAGCGCGGCGGGCGGCTGCGCGCCGGCCCAGCGCCAGGTCGGCACGCCGACCGTCGAGCGCGCCGCTTGCCAGCCGCCGGCCGACAGCGCCGGCTGGATGGCCGCGACGTTCGCGCCCTGCAGGCCGCCCAGGCCCTTCTGCAGCCAGACCAGCGCAACGGCGCGGTCCATGGTCGGCATCGCGGCGCTGGCACGGGCCAGCAGCGGCGCGGGGTCGGCCGCGGAGCGGCCACCGCCCATCAGCAGCAGGCTCTGCACCAGCGGCGAGGTGTCATTGGCCAGCGCTGTGCGCGCCGCGATGTCGGCCGACACGAGCGCCTCCGGCACCGGCTGCCCGACCTGGCGCATCAGTTGTGCCGTCAGGATCGCCGCCACCTGGCGGCCGCGCGGCGAATCGGGCGCGACGAAGATCAGGCTGTCGCCCGGCGCGGGCTCGGCATCGGCCGGCGCCTTGGCATTGCGCGCGAGCTCCGCCGCCACGCCCGACAGCGGCGTCGCCACCGGCAGGCCCATCTCGTTGGCAAACCACAGCGCCAGCGCGCGATGCAGCAGCGGCTCGTTCTGGCTGGTGCGCTTATAGGCTTCCAGCACCTGCTTCCAGTTGTCGGCGGGCAGGCTGATGCCGACCGCGCGGCTGGCCAGCCAATCGGCGTAGTAAGCGTACGAGGTGATCAGCGCACTGCTGCTGGTCAGCTCGCCCCACCAGCCGAAGGTGCCGTTGGTGCCGGCCAGCAGCGCGAGGCGCTGGCGCTGCGTGCGCAGCAGCGCATCGACACCCTGCGTGCCCGCCGGGTTGCCGTCGGGCAGGCGCGCGCCGGTGGCGGCCAGGCTCTGCTGCGCCAGCGCCAGCGGGATCAGGCGGCTGGCGGTCTGCTCGGCGCAACCGTACGGGTATTCGATCAGGTCGTCGGCCACGCGGGCGAACTGGCTGGCGGTGTTGCCGACCACGCGCAGGCGCACGTCGCGCGCATCGGCGGGCAAGCCGAGCGGCAGGCGCGTGCCCTGCAGCTGCGTGAGCGGGACGATGCTTTCGCGATCGGCCAGCCAGCCGGTCGCATCAAGCTTGACCGTGGTCTGCAGGCGGTCGGACACCTTGTCGTCCTGCTTGAGCTCCGCGTTGACGACGCCCGGCTGCAGCGCTGTCACCGGCGCATGCAGGTAGTTGGCGCCGCGCTTGAGCGTCACGCGCTGGTTGATGTTCAGGCCGGCGCCCGAGACGATCCAGTCCGCCGTGATGTCCTTGTCGGTCTGGTTGAAGGCGACCATGTCGAGGCGCGGCTGGTCGCTTTCGCGAAAGCGCGACGGGCCGGTCCACTTCAGGTACAGCGCCTTGTCGGAGCGGATGCTGGCGGTGCGCTGGCCGACGATGCCGTCCGCCGCGCCCGTGGTCGAGACCGCGCGCACGGTGACGCGCCAGCGCGCCAGCGAATCCGGCATCGTGAAGGTCATGCGCGCGCGGCCGTCGGCACCGGTCTGCAGGTTGGCGACCCAGGCGGCGGTGTCCTGCTCGTCGCGGCGCGGGCGCTCGAGCACCTTCACGCCGCGCTCGTTGTGGCGGCCGTAGGTGCCGCCCGGCTTGCCGGGCAGCGACGACAGCGCCAGGTCGTAGCTGATGAAGCTCTGGCTGGAGGTGGTGCGCACGCTGTTGCGGCGCGGGTGATAGAAGAAATCGACGATGGACGGCGCCACCTCCGGCTGCAGCACATAGACCATCTCGTCGACCACCGACACCGTCAGGTTGGCCGGCACCGGCTTGCCGGCCAGCGCGCTGGTCAGGTCCAGCGTGACGGTCTCGCCCGGCGCGTAGACGGCCTTGTCCGCGCGCACGGTCAGGTCCAGCGCCGGCTGCGTGACGACGATGCCGGCGTTCTGGAACACCATGTCGCCGTCGCGCACGGTCAGCGCGGAGAAGGTCATGTTGGGGCTGAACTCGGCGCCGATCTTGATGCGGGCGCGGTACTGCGAGGGCGTCACGCGCTGCAGCGCCAGCCAGTCGCCGCCGCCCGACAGCAGCGCGTGGCGCTCGACCTTGTCGCGCTCCAGCGTCAGCAGCGCATCGTCCACCGGCTGCGGGAAGGTGATCAGCGCCTCGGCGGTGTCGCCGATCTGGTAGCGGTCGCGGTCGAACACGATCTCGATGTTGCCCGGCACGGTCTGCACGCCGTCGCCGGCCACCCAGTGGCTGGACGCCGCAAGCAGGTTGCCGGCCGCATCGCGCACCGACAGCGTGTATGAACCGGGTTGCTCGAACTTGACCGGGAAGGTGGCGCTGCCCTTGGCATCCGGCTGCAGCGCGCCCTCGGTGCGCGTGCGCGATTCGAGCCGCACCAGCTCCCACTTGGCGGGCGGCGCACTGGCACCGCGCACACCGTCCACCGCCGGCAGCGGCTGCAGGTTGAACGACACGCTCTGCCCCGGCGTGGTGAAGTTGGCGGCCGTGGACAGCCTGTACGGCGTCGCGCCGCGCGCCACCAGCAGCTCGCGCGTCACCTTCACCCGATAGGCGGCGCCGTCGTTGGCGAACACCGTGACGACATAGCGGCTCGGCTCCTTGGCCGCCGGTAGCGTCAGCGCGGCGTTGCCGTCGCCGTCGGTGGTCAGTTCCTGCTGCTCCAGCTTGACCGGGAACAGGCCGGCGTATTGCAACTCGCCCTCGACCATCGTCACCTGCTGCGCGCGCAGGCTGACCGATACCTTGCCGTCCTTGACCGGCTTGCCGTCCGGATAGCGCAGGCTGATCTTGCCCTTGATGGCCTCGCCGGTGCCGTAGCCGGCCTTGTCCAGCGACAGGTTCACGTCGAAATGCGGCTTGATGTATTCGGCCACGCGGAAGGCGCCGCCGTAGGTGCTGCCGCCGTAGTCGAAGCGCAGCGTGTAGCCGCCGGCCTGTGCGTTGGACGGCAGCGTGAAGCGCGCGTCGGCGCCGGTCTCGCCCGACAGCCGCGTGGTGGTGGTCGCCACCGGCGCGCCGGTCGGGTCGATCACGTCGAGCTTGATGTCGCCGGCGGCCGGCGCGGTCGACTCGGTCGCGCTCCGGAAGTTGCGGCCGATGAATTTGACGCGCACGTCATCGCCCGGGCGGTACAGCGGCCGGTCGGTGAAGGCATACAGCTTGGTGTTGTAGATCTCGCTGTCGTAATAGAAATTCTCGGAGATGAACACGCCACCCGCGCGATCGACGCCGAGCACGTAGCTGCGCTCGGGCGCGACGTGGCGCAGCTCGGCGGTGCCGTCGGCCTGTGTGGTGCCGGAGGCCAGCACGCCCACGCCGTCGGTCCAGCTGACGGCGCTGCCGGCCACCGGCTTGCCGCTCTTGCGCTCGGCGGTCCACACCATCATCCCCTGCGAGGTGCCCTTGGTCACGGCCACGGTATCGGAGACGAACAGCAGCGTATGCGCGCGGTACGCGCCGATCACCGCCTCGACGATGTACAGCCCCGCCGGCAGCTTGCCCACCGGAATCATCACGTTGCCGACGTTCTGCGGCATCCACTCGCTGCTGCTGCCTTCGAGCTTGACGTCCTTGGGCGGCGCGATCGGCTTGGCCTCCCAGATCGGGTAGCGGAAGCGGCCGAGCAGCTCGTAGCCCTTGAGCGGCGCGTACTGCGGGGGGTTCGAAAAGCGCGTGGGCGCGGCCATCTGGTCGCCCATGCTGAACTGCGGCGCGGCTTCCACCGCCTTGCTGCGCGTGGCGAACGACAGCACGCGCTGCCAGGCTCGGCGCGCCTGGCGGGTCCAGTTGTCCCACAGGTAGGCCAGCGTGTTGGCCAGACCCTCGCCCGTGTAATTGGCCTTGACGTCGATGCGGTGCAGGTTCTTCTGCGCCTTCAGGAAATCGAGCGGCTGCGGCACGCGGTAGACCAGGATATCGGTGCCGCCGTAGCGGGCGAGCTCGTCCTTGTATTCGCGGCCAGGGGCCTCCAGGCGCACCATCGCCTCCTGGTCGGTGCCGTAGCTCGCGTCCGACAGCAGGAAGAACGGCTGGCCGGTGAACGGCACGTAGCCGCTGGCGGGCACCTCGGCGAGCGTGGGGTTCGGCTTGTCGCGCGCGGCGGCCGCCTCGTCGGCGCGGACGGGCACGGCGACCGCGAGCGCCGCAAGGCAGACCACCGCGACCAGATTGGACAGCCAACGATTGCGCATCTGTTTTCCTATCGCGTCAAAAAGGCCAGGCGAAACACGCCGATGAAGTTGGGATTGCCGCCCTGCGGCTGCCAGCGCGAGTCTTTCCATTGCATCAGTTCAGAGACCGGAACCGCCCGCAAACCCGCGTCGGTGCGGGTGACGGTGCCGGTGTGGTAAGCGATGTAGCGATCCATCCAGATCATCAGATGCTGGTCGTCGCCCTGATCGAAGAACAGCAGGTCGCCGGGCAGTGCCTGGTTGACATCCTTGGCGATGAAGCGGCTGTTCTGCTGGATCAGCGCCAGCGCGGAGGCGTAGGCGCCAGTGCTGCCGTCGATGCGTGTCCAGCGCTGCGCGAGCGTGCGCTGGGCCGGGGTCAGGTCGAGCTCCGGCGGCAGCTGGCGCGCCGACTCGGCGTCGCGCATGCCGTTGGCGCGCAGCCAGCGGGCATCGTGCGGACGCAGCGCCTCGGCGGCGGCAAAGCGCACCAGGCCGGCGCAGTCGCGATGCGTCCAGCGCGGCGTGGGCCCCTGCCGCAGCTGCTCGTTGACGATGCGCACGAACCACGCGCGGAACACCCCCGACTGCTCGGGCGTCAGCGCGCCGGGCCCCGCCGCTGCCGCGTCGGCCCAGCCGGACAGCGCCCGCACGCCCGGCGCGAAGGCCTGCGCGAGCAGGCCGGCACCGGCCGCGGCCAGCCAGCGGCGGCGCGGCGCGGCCGCCGGGACATGCGCCAGCGCGCGCGGCTTCATTGCGTGTCGGCGTTGTCGGCGGGGGCCGGCGCGGCGGCAACTTCGGCCGGCGCCGCATCCGCCGGCGCCTCGGCGGCCGGCGGCGTACCGTCGCCACCCGCGGGCAGACCGCGCGCGCCGGACAGCCACGTCACCGGCATCCAGCCGCGCGACGACGGCACGGCGCCCTCGAGCGCCAGCGACACCGGCGCATAGCGCGCCAGCGCCTTCAGCTTGGGGAACAGATGCGTCTGCGCGGCGTTCAGGAACACCGCCTCCTGGTCGGCCGGCAGCGCGGCGCCGGCCTCGCGGCGGATCAGCGGCGCCAGCGAGGCCGGCGTCATGGTCAGCACGATACGTCCGGCTTTGTCGCGCGGCAGGCTGTCGGCCACCGCCGGGAAGCGCTTGGCCAGCACGGCCAGGGCATCGTCGACGAGGCGTGCGTCGGGCGAGAACACCACCACGTCACCGGCCACCGCCAGCGTGACGGGGAAATAGCGATCCGCCGACAGCTGCGCCGCGAATGGCGCGCCCGCCGACTGCGCCGTGCCGTAGCGCGCACTGACGGGACGCTGCCACAGCGTGGCGCTGGCCGGCCCGGGGCGCGTCGTCACCGGCAGGCGCTTGTAGGCGCCGGCCTTGTCGTCCACATTGTCGGCCTGCGCCTTGGCCTCGTACGCGCCGACGATCTGGCCGAACAGCGCGCCCAGCGCCGGCTTGACGGCCTCGGCCTGCTGCGCCGACGCGAGCCGCGCCACGAACAGCGGCGCCACCAGCGACGACTTGCCGTACCAGCAGGCCGCCGCGGGCCCGGTGAAGGCATCGCCCACACGCGCGGCCGCGTCGGTCATCTCCTTGGCCTCGCCCGCCACGCTGCGCAACAGCGTGCCGGCAGCCTTCCAGTCGATCGGCAGCGTGGCGCAGGCGGCCGGGTCGGCCGGCAGCGCGTGCCAGAGGGCGGCGCTGTCCCACTTGCCGGCCAGGCGGTCCGGGTCGATCAGCGCGGCGCTCTTCCAGCCGTTGCCGCTGACACCGGTGCCGAAATCGAAGCGCAGCGCCTCGATGCCGGGGAAGAACTGCTGGTAGCCGAACGACAGATAGTTGGCACTCACCAGCACGTGATGGCCGGCCGGCTCGGGCGCCGGCAGCGCGAACGCCTTGCCCTGCACGTTGCGCTGCCCGTCGTCGTCCGACAGCAGCGCGGCGAGCGCCTTGGCCTGTGTCGCCAGCGGCTTGCCCTCCTTGTCGAGCAGGATGCCCGGCTCGGACAGCGCGATCAGCCGGTCGCCCTTGCTGGCGATCAGGATCGAGCGCGTGCCGCCCAGCTTGAGCGCATACACCGGCGCGCCCGAATCGCCCAGCGCGTCCGCCACCTTGGAGAGCTGCGCATCGCCGGCGGCCACGGTGCCGACCGCCTCCAGCGCCTTGGCCAGCCCGTTGCGCTGCATGGACAGCACCCAGTAGCGCAGCTTGTCGTCCGGGCCGCGCCACAGCATCACGCGGGCGGGCTCATCGAACACGTGCTTGAGGACGGTCTCGGCCAGGTCGAGCTTCTGCTCGTACGCCAGGCGCCGCAATGCGCCGGCCACCGACAGGCGGTCTTCGTTGCTCTCGTAGTAGGCGACGAAATCCTCGGTCAGCACATCGCGCAGCAGCGGCACGCGCAACACATCGCGCGGCAGCTGCGACAGGCTCTGGCTGTCGATCAGGGCATCGGGCAGGGTCAGGTCCAGCCTGACCTCGCGCGCGCGCAGTGCATGCGTGCGGCCGAACGGATGCCAGACCAGCTGGACGATGGCAGCCGCACCGACCACCAGCGCGGCCGCGCCGATGGCGATTTTCTTGCGTGTCAATTTCATGGAGGGATGCTTCGGCAAGACAGCGGGAAAACCGGAGCAAGCCCCGCCAAGCAACGCGCGGTCCGGTCTTTCAGAATCGGACGATCATAGCGTTCCCGGACGGAACGTAGGTTAACGTCCCCTCAAAATCGGGTGGCGCCACCGCCAATCTCCGGCAGACGGGCAAAAAAAAGCCCGGCACGAGGCCGGGCTTCGATCGAACTGCGGTGCGCTTACGCGTCGCCTTCCTGCTGGACGGCGGGCGTCTCGAAGATCGAGGCGGCTTCTTCTTCCGCAATCGCAGCGGCGCGGTCGCGGTCGGCGGCTTCCTTGGCCTTGCGGGCACGGTGGTAAGCCAGACCGGTACCGGCCGGGATCAGGCGGCCGACGATGACGTTTTCCTTCAGACCGCGCAGGTCGTCCACCTTGCCCATGATGGCGGCTTCGGTGAGGACGCGCGTGGTTTCCTGGAACGACGCCGCCGAGATGAAGCTGTCGGTCGACAGCGACGCCTTCGTGATACCCAGCAGCAGGTTCTCGTAGGTAGCCGGACGCTTGCCTTCGGCGATGACCTTGTCGTTCTCGTCGAGCAGCTCCGAGCGCTCCACCTGTTCACCCGGGATGAACTTGGTGTCGCCCACATCGACGATCTGCACGCGGCGCAGCATCTGACGCACGATCACTTCGATGTGCTTGTCGTTGATCTTCACGCCCTGCAGACGGTACACGTCCTGCACTTCGTCGACGATGTAGGTCGCCAGCTCTTCCACGCCCTTCAGGCGCAGGATGTCGTGCGGGTCGGCCGGGCCTTCGACGATCATCTCGCCCTTGTTGACCACCTGGCCGTCGTGCACCAGCACCTGCTTTTCCTTGGCGATCAGGAACTCGTGGGCATTGCCGTCGAGGTCCGTGATCACCAGGCGCTGCTTGCCCTTGGTGTCCTTGCCGAACGAGGTCGTGCCGGTGACTTCCGCCAGCACGGCGGCGTCCTTCGGCGAACGCGCTTCGAACAGCTCGGCCACGCGCGGCAGACCACCGGTAATGTCACGCGTCTTCTGCGATTCGGTCGGGATACGGGCCAGCACTTCACCCACATGCACCTGCTGACCGTCCTTCACGGTGATCAGCGCGCCGACCTGGAAGCCGATGGTCACGGAGTGGTCCGTGCCCGGGATCTTCACTTCGGCGCCCGACGAGTCGAGCAGCTTCACCTGCGGACGGATGCCCTTCGAGGCCGAGGTGCGGCGCTTGGCGTCGATCACCACCAGCGTCGACAGGCCGGTCACTTCGTCCATCTGCTTGGCGACGGTCACGCCCTCTTCGACGTTCTCGAACTTGATGGTGCCCGAGTACTCCGAAATGATCGGACGCGTCAGCGGATCCCACGTGGCGAGCTGCGTGCCGGCCTTGATGGACTGGCCATCGTGCACCAGCAGCGTCGCGCCGTACGGGATCTTGTGGCGTTCGCGCTCGCGGCCGTGGTCGTCGGTGATCAGCGCCTCGCCCGAACGCGAGATGACGATCTGCTCGCCCTTCGCGTTGGTGACGTAACGCATGGTCGCCGTGAAGCGCACGGTACCGGTCGCCTTGGCTTCCACGCTCGATGCCACTGCCGCACGCGATGCCGCACCACCGATGTGGAACGTACGCATGGTCAGCTGCGTGCCCGGCTCGCCGATCGACTGGGCGGCAATCACGCCCACCGCTTCGCCCGAGTTCACCAGCACGCCGCGGCCCAGATCGCGGCCGTAGCACTTGGCGCACAGGCCGTAGCGCGTGTCGCAGGTCAGCGGCGTGCGGACCTTGACCTCGTCCACGCCGATCGAATCGATCAGCTCGACCAGGTCTTCGTCCAGCAGCGTGCCGGCTTCGATCGCGGTTTCCTGCGTTTCCGGGTTCACCACGTCGTTGACGACCACGCGGCCCAGGATACGGTCGCGCAGGGCTTCGATCACTTCACCGCCTTCGACCAGGGCCTTCATGGCCACGCCGTTGGAGGTGCCGCAATCGTCTTCCACCACCACCAGATCCTGCGTCACGTCGACCAGACGACGGGTCAGGTAACCCGAGTTCGCGGTCTTCAGTGCCGTATCAGCCAGACCCTTACGCGCACCGTGGGTCGAGATGAAGTACTGCAGAACGTTCAGGCCTTCGCGGAAGTTCGCGGTAATCGGCGTTTCGATGATCGAGCCGTCCGGCTTGGCCATCAGGCCACGCATGCCGGCCAGCTGACGGATCTGCGCCGCGGAGCCCCGTGCGCCCGAGTCGGCCATCATGTAGATGGAGTTGAACGACTCTTGCTTGACGGTCTTGCCGTGGCGGTCGACCACGTCTTCGGTCTGGAGCTGCTCCATCATCGCCTTGCCCACCTGGTCGCCGGCAGCGCCCCAGATGTCCACAACGTTGTTGTAGCGCTCCTGGTCCGTCACCAGACCCGACATGTACTGCTTGTCGTATTCCTTCACCTTGGCGGCAGCCTCGGAGATGATCTTCTCCTTGGCCGGCGGCACCAGCATGTCGTCGATGGCGATCGAGATGCCGGCGCGCGTGGCCAGGCGGAAGCCCGACTGCAGCAGCTTGTCGGCGAAGATCACCGTCTCGCGCAGACCGCACTTGCGGAACGCCGTGTTGATCAGGCGCGAGATTTCCTTCTTCTTCAGCGGCTTGTTCAGCACCGAGAACGGCAGACCCTTCGGCAGGATCTCCGACAGGATCGCGCGGCCGACCGTGGTGGCCTGCAGCGTGATCTTCGGCGCGAAGCGGGCGTCGCCGTCGGCTTCCGGGTTCACCAGGTCGTACTCGGTGATCCGCACGTTCACGCGCGAAGCCAGCTCGACTTCCTTGTTCTCGTAGGCGCGGATCACTTCCGAGATGTCGGCGAAGGTCATGCCCTCGCCGCGGCCGTTGATCTTGTCGCGGGTCGTGTAGTACAGACCCAGCACCACGTCCTGCGACGGCACGATCGACGGATCGCCGTTGGCCGGGAACAGTACGTTGTTCGACGCCAGCATCAGCGTGCGCGCTTCCATCTGCGCTTCGAGCGACAGCGGAACGTGGACAGCCATCTGGTCACCGTCGAAGTCGGCGTTGAACGCCGCGCAGACCAGCGGGTGCAGCTGGATGGCCTTGCCTTCGATCAGCACCGGCTCGAACGCCTGGATGCCCAGGCGGTGCAGCGTCGGCGCACGGTTCAGCATCACCGGGTGCTCGCGGATCACCTCTTCGAGGATGTCCCACACCACCGGCGTCTGGCTTTCCACTTCCTTCTTCGCCGCCTTGATGGTGGTGGCGATGCCCATCGTTTCCAGCTTGTGGAAGATGAAGGGCTTGAACAGCTCGAGCGCCATCAGCTTGGGCAGGCCGCACTGGTGCAGCTTGAGCGTCGGGCCCACCACGATGACCGAACGGCCCGAGTAGTCCACGCGCTTGCCCAGCAGGTTCTGACGGAAACGGCCGCCCTTGCCCTTGATCATTTCGGCCAGGGACTTCAGCGGACGCTTGTTGGCGCCGGTCATCGCCTTGCCGCGACGGCCGTTGTCCAGCAGCGAGTCCACCGCTTCCTGCAGCATGCGCTTTTCGTTGCGCACGATGATCTCCGGTGCCTTCAGCTCCAGCAGGCGCTTCAGGCGGTTGTTCCGGTTGATCACGCGGCGATACAGGTCGTTCAGGTCCGACGTGGCGAAACGGCCGCCGTCCAGCGGCACCAGCGGACGCAGCTCGGGCGGCAGCACCGGCAGCACTTCGAGGATCATCCAGTCCGGCTTGATGCCCGAACGCTGGAACGCCTCGAGCACCTTCAGGCGCTTGGCGAACTTCTTGATCTTGGCTTCCGAGCCCGTGGCCTGCAGCTCGGCACGGATGGTCTCGATCTGCTTCTCGATGTCGATGCCGCGCAGCAGTTCACGGATGCCCTCGGCACCCATCAGGGCGACGAATTCACCCTCGCCGTACTCGTCGCACTTGGCCAGGTAATCGTCTTCCGACATGATCTGGCTCTTCTTGAGCGGCGTCATGCCCGGTTCGACCACCACGAACGCTTCGAAGTACAGCACACGCTCGATGTCGCGCAGCGTCATGTCGAGCACCATGCCCAGACGCGACGGCAGCGACTTCAGGAACCAGATGTGCGCGGTCGGCGCAGCCAGTTCGATGTGGCCCATGCGCTCGCGGCGCACCTTGGCCAGCGTCACTTCCACGCCGCACTTCTCGCAGATCACGCCACGGTGCTTCAGGCGCTTGTACTTGCCGCACAGGCACTCGTAGTCCTTGATCGGGCCGAAGATCTTGGCGCAGAACAGGCCGTCACGCTCCGGCTTGAATGTGCGGTAGTTGATGGTCTCAGGCTTCTTGACCTCGCCGAACGACCACGAACGGATTTTCTCGGGCGATGCGAGGCCGATCTTGATCGCGTCGAACTGCTCTTCTTGCTGTACCTGACGGAATAGGTCGAGCAATGCTTTCATTCCAAACTCCTTGAGTTTGAGGCTGGCGCCCCAGGGGCACCGGCCCTAAATCTTCGTCAATGGCTGCTGTTACCGGAGCGTGGCGATACCGCTGCCACGCCCCCATCCCACCGGCGGCTTAGTTGCGCTCGAGGTCGATGTCGATACCCAGCGAGCGGATTTCCTTCACCAGCACATTGAACGATTCCGGCATGCCGGCATCGATCGAGTGCTCGCCCTTGACGATGTTCTCGTACACCTTGGTCCGGCCGTTCACGTCATCCGACTTCACGGTCAGCATTTCCTGCAGCACGTAGGACGCGCCGTACGCTTCCAGCGCCCACACTTCCATCTCACCGAAACGCTGGCCACCGAACTGGGCCTTACCGCCCAGCGGCTGCTGCGTCACCAGCGAGTACGGGCCGGTCGAACGCGCGTGCATCTTGTCGTCGACCAAGTGGTGCAGCTTCAGCATGTGCATCACACCCAACGTGACCGGACGCTCGAACGCTTCACCGGTGCGGCCGTCGAACAGCGTGACCTGCTGCTTGGAAGCCGTCAGGCCCTTCTCCTTCGCGATGTCTTCCGGATAGGCGAGGTCCAGCATGCGGCGGATTTCGTCCTCATGCGCACCGTCGAACACCGGCGTCGCGAACGGCACGCCCTTCTTCAGGTTCTCGGCCAGTTCCAGCACTTCCGCGTCGGACAGGCTATCGAGGTCTTCCACCTTGCCGCTTTCGTTGTAGATCTGGCCCAGCAGCTTGCGCATCTCGGCGGCCTTGGCTTGCGCCTTGAGCATGTTGCCGATGCGCTCGCCCAGGCCACGCGCGGCCCAGCCCAGGTGGGTCTCGAGAATCTGGCCCACGTTCATCCGCGAAGGCACGCCCAGCGGGTTCAGCACGATGTCGGCAGGCGTGCCGTCGGCCATGTAGGGCATGTCTTCGATCGGGGTGATCTTCGACACCACGCCCTTGTTGCCGTGACGGCCGGCCATCTTGTCGCCAGGCTGCAGGCGACGTTTCACGGCCAGGTACACCTTGACCATCTTGATCACGCCCGGCGGCAGTTCGTCGCCCTGCGTGAGCTTCTTGCGCTTCTCTTCGAACGCGAGGTCGAAGTCGTGGCGCTTCTGCTCGATGGCTTCCTTCACGGCTTCGAGCTGGGTCGCGACGTCGTCATCCGACGGGCGGATGTCGAACCAGTGCCACTTGTCGAGGTCGGCCAGGTATTCCTTCGTGAGTGCCGTGCCCTTGGCCAGCTTCTTCGGGCCGCCATTGACGACCTTGCCCACCAGCAGACGCTCCAGACGCTGGAAGGCATCGCCTTCCACGATACGCAGCTGGTCGTTCAGGTCCAGGCGGTAACGCTTCAGCTCTTCGTCGATGATCGACTGGGCGCGCTTGTCGCGCGTCACGCCTTCACGCGTGAAGACCTGCACGTCGATCACGGTACCGCTCATGCCCGAGGGCACGCGCAGCGAGGTGTCCTTCACGTCGGACGCCTTCTCGCCGAAGATCGCACGCAGCAGCTTCTCTTCCGGCGTCAGCTGGGTCTCGCCCTTGGGCGTGACCTTGCCGACCATCACGTCGCCGGCTTCGACTTCCGCGCCGATGTACGTGATGCCCGATTCGTCCAGGCGCGCCAGTTGGGCTTCAGCCAGGTTCGAGATGTCGCGCGTGATTTCTTCCGGTCCGAGCTTGGTGTCGCGGGCGACGACCGACAGTTCCTCGATGTGGATCGAGGTGTAACGGTCTTCAGCCACGACACGCTCCGAGATCAGGATCGAATCCTCGAAGTTGTAGCCGTTCCAGGGCATGAACGCGACCAGCATGTTCTGGCCGAGCGCGAGCTCGCCCAGGTCGGTCGAGGCGCCATCGGCGATCACGTCGCCGCGGGCAACGATATCGCCCACCTTGACCATCGGACGCTGGTTGATGTTCGTGTTCTGGTTCGAACGCGTGTACTTGATCAGGTTGTAGATGTCGACGCCGACTTCACCCGCCACGGCTTCGTCATCGTTCACGCGGATCACCACGCGGTTGGCGTCGACGTAGTCGACCAGGCCGCCACGGGTGGCCTGCACGGCGGTACCCGAGTCAACCGCCACGGTGCGTTCCACGCCGGTACCGACCAGCGGCTTGTCCGCACGCAGGCAAGGCACGGCCTGCCGTTGCATGTTTGCGCCCATCAGTGCACGGTTCGCGTCATCGTGCTCCAGGAACGGCACCAGCGAAGCTGCGGCCGACACGATCTGCGACGGCGCCACGTCGATGTATTGCACGCGGTCCGGCGTGACCATACGCGTTTCACGCTCGCTGCCTTCACGTGCGGAGACCAGTTCGTCAACCAGGTTGCCGTCCTTGTCCACCGTCGCGTTGGCCTGCGCCACCACGTACTTGCCTTCCTCGATGGCCGACAGGTAGTCGACCTGGTCGGTCAGCTTGCTGTTCTCGACCTTGCGGTACGGGGTTTCCAGGAAGCCGTAGTCGTTGAGCTGCGCGTACAGTGCCAGCGAGTTGATCAGACCGATGTTCGGACCTTCCGGCGTTTCGATCGGGCACACGCGGCCGTAGTGGGTCGGGTGCACGTCGCGGACTTCGAAGCCCGCGCGCTCGCGCGTCAGACCGCCCGGGCCCAGTGCCGAGATCCGGCGCTTGTGGGTCACTTCCGACAGCGGGTTGGTCTGGTCCATGAACTGCGACAGCTGCGACGAACCGAAGAACTCGCGAATCGCCGACGAGATCGGCTTCGAGTTGATCAGGTCGTGCGGCATCAGGTTTTCCGTCTCGGCCTGGCCGAGGCGCTCCTTGACCGCGCGCTCGACGCGCGACAGACCGGCGCGGAACTGGTTTTCCGCCAGTTCGCCGACGCAACGCACGCGACGGTTGCCGAGGTGGTCGATGTCGTCCACTTCGCCCTTGCCGTTGCGCAGGTTCACCAGCAGCTTGATGGTGTCGAGGATGTCGTCATCCGTCAGCACCATCGGGCCGGTGCCCTCCGAGCGGTTCAGGCGGCTGTTGACCTTCATGCGGCCCACGCGCGACAGATCGTACGAGTCTTCGCTGTAGAACAGGCGCTGGAACAGCGCTTCGACGGCGTCCTCGGTCGGCGGCTCGCCCGGGCGCATCATGCGGTAGATGGCGATACGGGCGGCGGTCTGGTCGACCGTGTCGTCCGTGCGCAGCGTCTGCGACATGTACGGACCCTGGTCCAGATCGTTGGTGTACAGCGTCTGGATTTCCTTCACGCCCGCGTCGCGCAGCTTCTCGAGCACGCCCTCGGTCAGCTCGTCGTTGGCGTTGGCCAGCACTTCGCCGGTATCCGGGTCGACGATGTTCTTCGCCAGCACACGGCCCAGCAGGTAGTCTTCCGGCACGCTGATCAGCTTGGTGCCGGCGGCGTCCAGGTCACGGATGTGCTTGGCGTTGATGCGCTTGTCCTTCTCGACGACGACCTTGCCGTTCTTGTCGGAGATGTCGAAGCGGGCGACTTCGCCGCGCAGGCGCTCGGGCACGAACTCCATCAGCGCGCCGTCGCTCTTGAGCGTGAAGTTGTCGAAGACGAAGAAGTGCGCCAGGATCTGTTCCGGCGTCAGGCCGATCGACTTCAGCAGGATCGTCACCGGCATCTTGCGGCGGCGGTCGACGCGGAAGTACAGGATGTCCTTCGGATCGAATTCGAAGTCCAGCCACGAGCCGCGGTAGGGAATGATGCGCGCCGAGAACAGCAGCTTGCCCGAGCTATGCGTCTTGCCCTTGTCGTGCTCGAAGAACACGCCCGGCGAGCGGTGCAGCTGGGACACGATCACGCGTTCCGTGCCGTTGATCACGAACGAACCGGTCGACGTCATGAGCGGGATCTCGCCCATGTAGACTTCCTGCTCCTTGATCTCCTTGACCTTGGTCGGGTTCTCGCGGTCGTTGATGATCAGGCGCACTTTCGCGCGCAGCGCCGAGTGGAAAGTCAGACCGCGCTGTTGACATTCCTTGACGTCGAACGGCGGGTTGGACAGGTGGTACGACACGAATTCCATGCGTGCCAGACCATTGTGCGACACGATGGGGAAAATGGCGTTGAACGCCGCTTGCAGGCCTTCGCTCTTTCGCTGTGCGACGGACGCATGCTCCTGCAAGAACTGGGCATACGATTGAATCTGGGTGGCAAGCAGGAAGGGAACCTGATGGACCGTTGCGCGCTTCGCGAAACTCTTGCGAATACGCTTTTTCTCGGTAAAGCTGTACGCCATGGGATCTCCGAATCATCGCAAGTGCGCGCGACGGACATGGGCGATGGACACGCCTGGCACTTGAGGTGTTCAGCGACTGGTGACGGGATTTGGCGGTTGGCCGCTACCAACCTCTGGCTGACGGTGCTGCGCGCGCCGCCCGCACATGAACCCATGGGGCCCATGCCACGGACGGGGGAACACCCGACCAAACTTGCCTTCTGCAGTCGGTTCAGAAGACAAACATCAGCGGACTGCGAACTGAGTAGTGTGCCACTGATGTTTGCCCTCTGCTGGCCTCACGACGGGCAAACCGTCGAAATTCCAGCAAAAGCGATTGAAAAACCACTTTTCGCGTGATTGCGGGATCGCTCAACATCCGGTCCCACAAGCGCAAAAAGGCTGGCGCCGGGTAGATTCCCTTTGCCAGCCTCCGTCGCGTGCCGCGCAGGCACGCGAGAACTGCACTTACTTGACTTCGACTTCTGCGCCAGCTTCGATCAGCTTCTTGGCGGCAGCGTCGGCGTCGGCCTTCGGCATGGCTTCCTTCACGGCCTTCGGTGCGCCGTCGACCAGGTCCTTGGCTTCCTTCAGGCCCAGGCCGGTGATTTCACGCACGGCCTTGATCACGCCAACCTTGTTGGCGCCAGCGCCCTTCAGGATCACGTCGAACTCGGTCTTCTCTTCGGCGGCCGGAGCAGCAGCGCCGCCAGCCGGGCCAGCCACTGCCACAGCAGCTGCCGACACGCCAAACTTGTCTTCGAACGCCTTGACCAGGTCGTTCAGTTCCATCACGGACATCGCGCTAACGGCTTCCAGGATGTCGTCTTTGGTGATTGCCATTTGAATAACTCCAGAATGTGATTCGGTATCGATCGTGCGATCTGTGCGGAAGGGAGTCGCGGCCGTTCAGGCGGCGGCGCCTTCTTCGCTCTGCTTCTTCTCGGCCAGGGCGGCCAGAGCGCGGGCAAAGCCCGACACCGGCGCCTGCATGACGAACAGCAGCTTGCTGAGCAGTTCTTCGCGGCTCGGGATCGACGCCAGCGCCTTCACGCCAGCAGCATCGAGCACCTTGCCTTCGTACGAACCGGCGCGCAGCACCAGCTTGTCATTGCCCTTTGCGAAGTCGTTGAGCACCTTGGCCGGGGCCACTGCGTCTTCGGAAATACCGTAGATCAGCGGGCCGGTCATTTGCTCGGCGAGTTCGGCAAACGGCGTGCCTTCCACAGCGCGGCGTGCCAGCGTGTTCTTCAGAACGCGCAGGTAGACGCCTTGCTGGCGTGCCTGTGCACGCAGCTTGGTCAGATCGCCAACCGTGATACCGCGATATTCAGCAACGACGATGGTCGAGGCCTTGGCGACTTGCGCCGTCACCTCGGCCACGACGGCCTTCTTATCTTCGAGATTGAGTGCCACGGTTAAGCTCCAAAACGACGTCGGCTTCCGCAACTACAGCGGTCACCTCGGTCAGTCCACAAGTACGGCGTCCGATTGGCACAAATCACTTCGGCAATACCAAAGTCACTCATTCCCTTCGGGGGCGCCATCTGCGTTGGCCGGATACGTACCGTCGCCGGATCGTGTCGCGATTAAGGTGTCGGCCCTGATGAGCCCTCCACCGCCAACGGTCTTTGATAACCAGCGACTTCGGCCGGTTTGCACCGACGTCGGCCACTGCCCAAAGTCCTTCCCTCAACCTTCGAGGGCCACGCAGCGAAGCTACGTGAAAGAAAACTGCAACGCCGGGCGGGTTATCGGCTCACCCGGCGTGAAAGATCGGTCGCGATCAGGCGCTCAGCGTCGCCTGGTCGATACGCACACCCACGCCCATCGTCGACGACACGGCGATCTTGCGCAGGTACACGCCCTTGCTCGATGCGGGCTTGGCCTTGCTCAGGGCATCCAGCAGCGCAGCCAGGTTGCTCTTTAGCGCAGCCGGCTCGAACGAGCGACGGCCGATCGTGGCGTGGATGATCCCGGCCTTGTCGACACGGAACTGCACCTGACCCGCCTTGGCGTTCTTCACGGCCGTGGCGACGTCCGGCGTCACGGTGCCGACCTTCGGGTTCGGCATCAGGCCGCGCGGGCCCAGAATCTGACCCAGCGTACCGACCACGCGCATCGTGTCCGGGGAAGCGATCACGACGTCGAAGTCCATGTTGCCGGCCTTGATCTGCTCGGCCAGGTCTTCCATGCCGACGATCTCGGCGCCGGCAGCCTTGGCTTGCTCGGCCTTTTCGCCCTGGGCGAACACGGCCACGCGCACCGACTTGCCGGTACCGGCGGGCAGCACCACCGAACCGCGAACCACTTGGTCCGACTTCTTCGCATCGATGCCCAGTTGCACGGCCACGTCGATGGACTCATCGAACTTGGCGCTGGCGCATTCCTTGACCAGGCTCAGAGCCTCGTCGATCGGGTAGAACTTGGTGCGCTCGACCTTGGCCTTATTCGCGGCCACGCGCTTCGAAATCTTTGCCATGATTACAGGCCCTCCACCGTGATACCCATCGAACGGGCGCTACCGGCGATCGTACGCACGGCGGCGTCGAGATCCGCTGCGGTGAGATCCGCGTTCTTCGCCTTGGCGATTTCTTCAGCCTGGGCGCGGGTGATCTTGCCGACCTTGTCGGTATGCGGCTTGGCCGAACCCTTCTGAACGCCTGCAGCCTTCTTGATGAGCACGGTCGCGGGCGGCGACTTCATCACGAAGGTGAAGCTCTTGTCTGCGAAGGCGGTGATCACCACCGGCACCGGCAGACCCGGCTCCATGCCTTGAGTCTGCGCGTTGAACGCCTTGCAGAACTCCATGATGTTCAGACCGCGCTGACCCAGGGCCGGGCCGACGGGCGGGGAGGGATTTGCTTTACCAGCCGGGATCTGCAGCTTGATAAAGCCAATAATCTTCTTGGCCATCTTGACTCCATCCGGATTGCCGGACTGCGGCAATCCTGTTGAGTGGTAACGCATCAGCGCGAGGCTGACGCTCCTCTGTTGGCGCGAGTGGCTTCGCCACCGTTGCCCACCCGGCCGCTATCGGCCCGGCGATCAGTGCGACGGCTCACACCGTCGCACGAATTCCTTACACCTTCTCGACCTGGCCGAACTCGAGCTCGACCGGCGTCGCACGCCCGAAGATCGTCACGGAAACGCGCAAGCGCGACTTCTCGTAGTTCACTTCTTCGACGTTGCCGTTGAAATCAGTGAATGGGCCTTCCTTCACGCGCACCATTTCACCCACTTCGAACAGCGTCTTGGGACGCGGCTTCTCGACCCCTTCCTGGATCTGGGTCATGATCTTGTCGACTTCCCGTTGGGAAATCGGCGTCGGACGGTTACCCGTCCCGCCCACGAAACCCGTCACCTTGGAAGTGTTCTTCACCAAGTGCCAAGTTTCATCGGTCATCTCCATCTCGACCAGCACGTAACCCGGAAAGAAGCGGCGTTCCGTGACGGCCTTGTGGCCGCCCTTCATCTCCACGACTTCTTCGGACGGCACCAGGATGCGGCCGAACATGTGCTGCAGGCCGGCGCGATCGATGCGCTCCTGTAGCGAGCGTTGCACGCTCTTTTCCATGCCCGAGTAGGCATGCACGACATACCAGCGCTTCTTCGAGGCCGGCGCGGACGAAGCCGAGGCCGTATCGTTCGCTGCGTTGTCCGTCATTGCTTCACCCGATTATTTCCAGCCCAACACGAGCGAGAAAATGACCCACTCGATGAGCTTGTCCGCAGACCACAGGAACACGGCCATGATCACCACGAAAGCGAACACCAGGCCGGTCATCTGCCCGGCTTCCTTGCGCGTCGGCCAGACCACCTTGCGAACTTCGCGATACGACTCGCGCGCGAACTCAAGGAAGCCTTGGCCCGGCGCCGACACCAGTGCGACACCGGCGCCAAGCGCCAGCCCGCCGATCAGCGATGCTGCTCGGACGTAGCCCGGCTGCTGCGCCAGCAGGTAAAAACCGATCACCCCCGCGACTACCAGCAGGAATGCCACGACCAGCAGCCACTTGCCGCTGGAGGGATTGACGGTTTCGACGTTCGGATTGGCCATGTTTCCCAAACGAGACTAAGCCGCGTGGCGCGTTTTCCTGCGCGACGCGGCTATTGAATTGGCAGGGGCAGAGGGAATCGAACCCCCAACCTTCGGTTTTGGAGACCGACGCTCTGCCAGTTGAGCTATACCCCTAAAACAGCTTTGGGGTTGCCATTTGATCAACCCCACTCTGGCACTTCACGTGCGGCCGGTTGGCAGCCGCACGGAAGATTACTACCTGATTACTCGATGATCTTGGCGACGACGCCGGCGCCGACGGTACGACCGCCTTCACGGATGGCGAAGCGCAGGCCTTCTTCCATGGCGATCGGGGCGATCAGCTTGACGGTGATCGACACGTTGTCGCCGGGCATGACCATTTCCTTGTCCTTCGGCAGCTCGATCGAGCCGGTCACGTCGGTCGTGCGGAAATAGAACTGCGGGCGATAGTTGTTGAAGAACGGGGTGTGACGACCACCTTCGTCCTTCGACAGGATGTAGACCTCGCCGGTGAAGTGCGTGTGCGGCTTGATCGAACCCGGCTTGCACAGCACTTGGCCGCGCTCGACGTCTTCGCGCTTGGTGCCGCGCAGCAGGATACCGACGTTGTCGCCAGCCTGACCTTGGTCCAGCAGCTTGCGGAACATTTCCACGCCGGTGCAGGTGGTCTTCTGCGTGGCCTTGATGCCGACGATTTCGATTTCTTCGCCGACCTTGATGATGCCGCGCTCGATACGGCCGGTCACCACGGTGCCGCGACCCGAGATCGAGAACACGTCTTCCACCGGCATCAGGAACGTGCCGTCAACAGCGCGCTCCGGCGTCGGGATGTACGAGTCCAGTGCGTCGGCCAGGTTCATGATGGCCACTTCGCCCAGCTCGCCCTTGTCGCCTTCCAGCGCCAGCTTGGCCGAACCCTTGATGATCGGGGTGTCGTCGCCCGGGAAGTCGTACTTGGAGAGCAGCTCGCGCACTTCCATTTCGACCAGTTCCAGCAGCTCAGCGTCGTCCACCATGTCGCACTTGTTCAGGAAGACGATGATGTACGGCACGCCGACCTGGCGGGCCAGCAGGATGTGCTCACGCGTTTGCGGCATCGGGCCGTCAGCGGCCGAGCACACCAGGATGGCGCCGTCCATCTGGGCGGCACCGGTGATCATGTTCTTGACGTAGTCGGCGTGGCCCGGGCAGTCGACGTGTGCGTAGTGGCGGTTGGCCGTTTCGTACTCGATGTGCGCGGTGTTGATCGTGATGCCGCGTGCCTTTTCTTCCGGTGCTGCGTCGATTTCGTCGTACTTCTTCGCTTCGCCACCGAACTTGCTCGACAGCACCGTCGCGATTGCTGCCGTCAGCGTCGTCTTGCCGTGGTCAACGTGACCGATCGTCCCAACGTTCACGTGCGGCTTGGTCCGCTCGAACTTTTCCTTTGCCATGTCGCGACTCCTGTCTCGGTAGCGATTTGCGTTGGTGGATGCGTGGTGCCCATGGGCAGGATCGAACTGCCGACCTCTCCCTTACCAAGGGAGTGCTCTACCACTGAGCCACATGGGCGAAAACCTAACAACAGTGAATGGAGCGGGTGAAGGGAATCGAACCCTCGTCGTAAGCTTGGAAGGCTTCTGCTCTACCATTGAGCTACACCCGCCCGGGTTACTACTTCCCTTGCCGCCCGGCCCACCGGACCGGTCTCACTGCTTAATTCTGGTGGAGAGGGTTGGATTCGAACCAACGTAGGCGTAAGCCAACAGATTTACAGTCTGCCCCCTTTAGCCACTCGGGCACCTCTCCGAAGAGAACTTGCGATTATGGGACCATGAGGACACCTTGTCAAGCATCCCAGCAAGAAATTCTTCGAAAGCCTCTCACTTAACAGCTAGCTCGCCGGCAAATCTTCCTCTGCCTTCCTCAAACTCGCCTGATAAAGCGGTATCGACGTAGCGTCACGCCATCAAAGCGTTAGTCATGCGAAGTCTCACCCCAGAGGCATCAGACGCCCTAACGGGCAGGGCACAGACGCCCCAGAGAGGCCGCATGCCATCGCTTGAGCCCGAAGACGCTGTAAGCGTCACGCAACTGCTCTTGCTGGGCCATGCAGGCGCGGATCAGCCGATAGAAACGCTCGCGCGATTTGGTGCTGACCGAGGTGTCGAAACGCTGCCGATACACCGGCACACCGAGCACAAACAATTCCAGCAAATGTGTCTTCTCGCGACTGCTCAGACGCACTGAATCCCACACCGACGTCCAACTGAACCGCTTGCCGCAGGCACGGCACTTCAGCCGTCCATCGGACAGCTTGTATGGCCTGCTTGCAGAACACTCAGGGCATCGTTTCATCGCCGGACCAGGGTAACTCTGGTCCGGTTTGGGTGGGAATTACCCTTTGTTGTGTGCAGAGGTCGAGAGATTGCGAGGTTTGGCCGCCCAAAGTAAAACGCCCCAACCGGTAAGGGTTGGGGCGTTTTGATGGAGAGCCTGGCGATGACCTACTTTCACACGGGAATCCGCACTATCATCGGCGCGGAGTCGTTTCACGGTCCTGTTCGGGATGGGAAGGGGTGGTACCGACTCGCTATGGTCACCAGGCTATGACTTGTCGCGTCGCTGACTTCAGGGTCAACGCCGCCAATATGGAATGTAGTTTGGGGTTGTGCTTTTGTGTGTATCAGGCACAAGGCAGACCCAGCCGGAAACATACCGGTTATAGGATCAAGCCGCACGGGCAATTAGTACTGGTTAGCTGAACGCATTACTGCGCTTCCACACCCAGCCTATCAACGTCCTGGTCTCGAACGACCCTTCAGGGAGATCAAGTCTCCAGGGAATCCTCATCTTCAGGCGAGTTTCCCGCTTAGATGCTTTCAGCGGTTATCTCTTCCGTACATAGCTACCCTGCGATGCCTCTGGCGAGACAACAGGTACACCAGCGGTACGTCCACTCCGGTCCTCTCGTACTAGGAGCAGCCCCCGTCAAGATTCCAACGCCCACGGCAGATAGGGACCAAACTGTCTCACGACGTTTTAAACCCAGCTCACGTACCTCTTTAAATGGCGAACAGCCATACCCTTGGGACCGGCTACAGCCCCAGGATGAGATGAGCCGACATCGAGGTGCCAAACACCGCCGTCGATATGAACTCTTGGGCGGTATCAGCCTGTTATCCCCAGAGTACCTTTTATCCGTTGAGCGATGGCCCTTCCATACAGAACCACCGGATCACTATGTCCTGCTTTCGCACCTGCTCGACTTGTCGGTCTCGCAGTTAAGCACGCTTTTGCCATTGCACTTTAGGTACGATGTCCGACCGTACCAAGCGTACCTTCGAACTCCTCCGTTACACTTTGGGAGGAGACCGCCCCAGTCAAACTGCCTACCATGCACTGTCCCCGACCCGGATTCACGGGCCAAGGTTAGAACCTCAAACAAACCAGGGTGGTATTTCAAGGTCGGCTCCACCGAAACTAGCGTCCCGGTTTCAAAGCCTCCCACCTATCCTACACAGATCGGTTCAAAGTCCAATGCAAAGCTACAGTAAAGGTTCATGGGGTCTTTCCGTCTAGCCGCGGGGAGATTGCATCATCACAAACACTTCAACTTCGCTGAGTCTCGGGAGGAGACAGTGTGGCCATCGTTACGCCATTCGTGCAGGTCGGAACTTACCCGACAAGGAATTTCGCTACCTTAGGACCGTTATAGTTACGGCCGCCGTTTACCGGGACTTCAATCAAGAGCTTGCACCCCATCATTTAATCTTCCGGCACCGGGCAGGCGTCACACCCTATACGTCCACTTTCGTGTTTGCAGAGTGCTGTGTTTTTATTAAACAGTCGCAGCCACCATTTTATTGCAACCCCTTCATCCTTCTGGCGCGAGCCAGTCAAACTACAAGGGCGTACCTTATCCCGAAGTTACGGTACCAATTTGCCGAGTTCCTTCTCCCGAGTTCTCTCAAGCGCCTTAGAATACTCATCTCGCCCACCTGTGTCGGTTTGCGGTACGGTCTCGTATGACTGAAGCTTAGAGGCTTTTCTTGGAACCACTTCCAATTGCTTCGCGACCTAACGTCGCTCGCCCCACACCCTTGAATCACGCACCCGGATTTGCCTAAGTGCCATCTCCAATGTAGGGACCGGGACTTCCAACACCCGGACAACCTTCCGCGATCCGTCCCCCCATCGCATCATACGACGGTGCAGGAATATTAACCTGCTTCCCATCAGCTACGCATCTCTGCCTCGCCTTAGGGGCCGACTCACCCTACGCCGATGAACGTTGCGTAGGAAACCTTGGGCTTACGGCGAGGGGGCCTTTCACCCCCTTTATCGCTACTCATGTCAGCATTCGCACTTCTGATACCTCCAGCATCCTTTACAAGACACCTTCACAGGCTTACAGAACGCTCTCCTACCATGCACTTACGTGCATCCGCAGCTTCGGTGACTGGCTTAGCCCCGTTACATCTTCCGCGCAGGACGACTCGATCAGTGAGCTATTACGCTTTCTTTAAAGGGTGGCTGCTTCTAAGCCAACCTCCTGACTGTTTTAGCCTTCCCACTTCGTTTCCCACTTAGCCAATCTTAGGGACCTTAGCTGGCGGTCTGGGTTGTTTCCCTCTTGACACCGGACGTTAGCACCCGATGTCTGTCTCCCGTGATTGCACTCTTCGGTATTCGGAGTTTGCTATGGCGGGGTAATCAGCAATAGACCCCCCAACCATGACAGTGCTCTACCCCCGAAGGTGAGACACGAGGCACTACCTAAATAGTTTTCGGAGAGAACCAGCTATTTCCAAGTTTGTTTAGCCTTTCACCCCTATCCACAGCTCATCCCCTAACTTTTCAACGTTAGTGGGTTCGGTCCTCCAGTACGTGTTACCGCACCTTCAACCTGGCCATGGATAGATCACTTGGTTTCGGGTCTACACCCAGCGACTGAACGCCCTATTCGGACTCGCTTTCGCTACGCCTTCCCTAATCGGTTAAGCTTGCCACTGAATGTAAGTCGCTGACCCATTATACAAAAGGTACGCCGTCACCCGTTTCCAGGCTCCGACTGTTTGTATGCATGCGGTTTCAGGATCTATTTCACTCCCCTCCCGGGGTTCTTTTCGCCTTTCCCTCACGGTACTGGTTCACTATCGGTCGATCACGAGTATTTAGCCTTGGAGGATGGTCCCCCCATCTTCAGACAGGATTTCACGTGTCCCGCCCTACTTGTCGTACACCTAGTTCCACAATACTGTTTTCGCGTACGGGGCTATCACCCACTATGGCCGGACTTTCCATTCCGTTCCGCTAACAATACTGCTAAAGAGTACAAGGCTGTTCCCATTTCGCTCGCCACTACTCTGGGAATCTCGGTTGATTTCTTTTCCTGCAGCTACTTAGATGTTTCAGTTCACTGCGTTCGCCTCCCTTGCCTATGTATTCAGCAAGGGATGACCCATACGGGCCGGGTTTCCCCATTCGGACATCTGCGGATCAAAGCTCGTTTGCCAGCTCCCCGCAGCTTTTCGCAAGCTACTACGTCCTTCATCGCCTGTGATCGCCAAGGCATCCACCACATGCACTTATTCGCTTGACCCTATAACGAGTATGTCTCGCTATAGGCTGAGTTCTCGCGTTGTGCCGTATTCAAAGCGGTCTTTCGATCACTCGTAATACTGGTTGATACAATCACAACCCAGTGTCGCGTTTAAATTGCGCGCCTCATCAACGCGCCGCGACACCTTTACTACATTCCATATTGTTAAAGAACAGCCGAGTTACTACTCGTCTTGGCAATGCCAAACGCAAACACCGATCTCTCGATGCTTGCGTTTGGCTACCACAAGGTGTTGGTGGAGGATGACGGGATCGAACCGACGACCCCCTGCTTGCAAAGCAGGTGCTCTCCCAGCTGAGCTAATCCCCCAGTTCACGGCAAGATCGCTCTCCGCCGCCCGTAACTTGGTGGGTCTGGTAGGACTTGAACCTACGACCCCCGCCTTATCAAGACGGTGCTCTAACCACCTGAGCTACAGACCCTTGGCTGTAACATCAAACAAACCGATAAGTGTGGACGCCTAACTAGGATGCACGCTCTTAAAGGAGGTGATCCAGCCGCACCTTCCGATACGGCTACCTTGTTACGACTTCACCCCAGTCATGAACCCTACCGTGGTAATCGCCCTCCTTGCGGTTAGGCTAACTACTTCTGGTAAAGCCCACTCCCATGGTGTGACGGGCGGTGTGTACAAGACCCGGGAACGTATTCACCGCGGCATGCTGATCCGCGATTACTAGCGATTCCAGCTTCACGTAGTCGAGTTGCAGACTACGATCCGGACTACGATGCATTTTCTGGGATTAGCTCCACCTCGCGGCTTGGCAACCCTCTGTATGCACCATTGTATGACGTGTGAAGCCCTACCCATAAGGGCCATGAGGACTTGACGTCATCCCCACCTTCCTCCGGTTTGTCACCGGCAGTCTCTCTAGAGTGCCCTTTCGTAGCAACTAGAGACAAGGGTTGCGCTCGTTGCGGGACTTAACCCAACATCTCACGACACGAGCTGACGACAGCCATGCAGCACCTGTGTCCACTTTCTCTTTCGAGCACCTAATGCATCTCTGCTTCGTTAGTGGCATGTCAAGGGTAGGTAAGGTTTTTCGCGTTGCATCGAATTAATCCACATCATCCACCGCTTGTGCGGGTCCCCGTCAATTCCTTTGAGTTTTAATCTTGCGACCGTACTCCCCAGGCGGTCAACTTCACGCGTTAGCTACGTTACTAAGGAAATGAATCCCCAACAACTAGTTGACATCGTTTAGGGCGTGGACTACCAGGGTATCTAATCCTGTTTGCTCCCCACGCTTTCGTGCATGAGCGTCAGTGTTATCCCAGGAGGCTGCCTTCGCCATCGGTATTCCTCCACATCTCTACGCATTTCACTGCTACACGTGGAATTCTACCTCCCTCTGACACACTCTAGCCGTGCAGTCACCAATGCAATTCCCAGGTTAAGCCCGGGGATTTCACATCGGTCTTGCACAACCGCCTGCGCACGCTTTACGCCCAGTAATTCCGATTAACGCTTGGACCCTACGTATTACCGCGGCTGCTGGCACGTAGTTAGCCGGTCCTTATTCTTCCGGTACCGTCATCCACACCAGGTATTAACCAGTGCGATTTCTTTCCGGACAAAAGTGCTTTACAACCCGAAGGCCTTCTTCACACACGCGGCATTGCTGGATCAGGGTTGCCCCCATTGTCCAAAATTCCCCACTGCTGCCTCCCGTAGGAGTCTGGGCCGTGTCTCAGTCCCAGTGTGGCTGATCGTCCTCTCAGACCAGCTACTGATCGTCGCCTTGGTGGGCCTTTACCCCACCAACTAGCTAATCAGACATCGGCCGCTCCTATAGCATGAGGCCTTGCGGTCCCCCACTTTCACCCTCAGGTCGTATGCGGTATTAGCTAGTCTTTCGACTAGTTATCCCCCACTACAGGGCACGTTCCGATGTATTACTCACCCGTTCGCCACTCGCCGGCAGGTAGCAAGCTACCCCCGCTGCCGTTCGACTTGCATGTGTAAGGCATGCCGCCAGCGTTCAATCTGAGCCAGGATCAAACTCTTCAGTTCAATCTGCTGTTTTCGCTCTTTACGAGCGGTCGCTCACTCTCAGAATCTGACTTGAACTCTCGTTCAAACCTTACTTCTGTGCGAGCACTTCATAACTTGTAAGCTAGCGAACTCGCGTCCGCCGCATCCGTCATCAAGCGCCCACACTTATCGGCTGTTTGTTTGTTAAAGAACTGCGCGATCAACTTTGTTCATCGCGTCGCTGCGTTGTCCGCAGCAGAGAAACGAGATTATGCAGAGCTTTTTCGCCGCCGTCAACAACTTGTCGAAGATTTTTTATCCGTCAACTCGCTGCTAACCGCCTCGAACTCCTATCGGCTCCTACCACCTCGCCGACCAGAAACCCGCATCATTACTGCTTCTCCACCACCTCGACCCCTGCGCTTTCGCTTTCGCTCCAGCGCTGCGTCGTGCAGCGAGGGGCGAATACTAGGCGGCTTTTTCGGACAACGCAAGCCCCTTTTGTATGAAGGGGCTTTTCCGCCACTTTCTCTTCAGGCTGCGTGGGCACGCACCCAGCGCAGCTGCTTGACTGCCCGGGCGCGAGCAACGCTTGCCCGGCTATGGAATATCACAGCGATGGCGGCGGGCAGCTCAGTGATGGAGGCTTCGGCGAGGCGAGCCAGCGAAGCATCCGCGTCATGGATTTCGCCCAGCGCCTCCTGCAAGGCCCGCAGGTGCTTGCAGCGACGCCTGGAAGCGCGCGCGCCCAATGCTGGGTAGAACGACTCATAGAGATAGCGCCATTGCTTGGCGGCGATGCGGGCGCGGTGCAACTGGGCGGCGGACGCGCGTTTGGGCCTGCGGCCCTGTTTCAGCACACGTTTTCTCAGAGCGCGGGCGCGGGCATGGGCGAAAGTCCGCAGCGAGGCGGGCGGCGCTTCATCCATGAACGGCGCGGCGGCATCCTTCAGTGCGTCGAGCATGGAGGCCATGCCCGGGGACACCAGTTCTGCATGCAGCACTTTCCACGCTCGCCTACGGGCAGCGCGTGCCCGCACGGCAGTCTTGTCCAGCCAATTCAGCGCCCGCATATCTGCGGGGTCCAGGGCGGCACGCGCGGCGGGGAGCCAATCCAGCAACAGGACATCCCATTCCCGCACGGGACCGGTCGAGGTGGCCAGGTCACGCAGGCGCGGCTTCCAGACTTCCATGAATACATCCGGCAGGACTGGGGCAAAGGTCACCCACGCGGACCGCAGGCGCCGCAACGAAACGCGGAACTGGTGAAGATCTTCGTCTGTTGGCGCAGGTGCGGCGAGCTTGGTCAGCATTTCCCGGAGCACATTGACGTGCTCGAGCACGATTCCGGCAAAGACCGGCAGAATTTCCGAAGGTGAGCGCTTGCTCACAATCCTCCCTGGAGTGGCGCCTCTCCCCGAGAGGCATCGACGATGCAGGCAATGCGCCGGACGCACCGGGTGTGTGCGCCGTCATTTCACTGTAGTCGAAGGCATCGGCACTGCCAGCGTCAGCCGACCTCGCTGGCGACGACGACCTCCACTTCGGCCGCGCGGAAGACTTCGGCCATCGGCTCGGGAACCGGAAGATCGGTGAAAAACTTGTCGATCTGCGAGATGTGCCCCAGGCGCACGACCGCGCGACGGCCGAACTTGGAGTGGTCGGCGGCGAGCCAGACCTCACGCGACTGCTCGATGATGGTCTGGGCGACGCGCACCTCGCGGTAGTCGTAATCGAGCAGCGTGCCGTCCTCGTCGATGCTGGAGACGCCGATGATGCCGACGTCGACGCGGAACTGCTTCATGAAATCGATGGTGGCCTCGCCCACGATGCCGCGATCACGGTTGCGCACCAGGCCGCCGGCGACGATCACCTCCGCGTCAGGGCTGCCCGACAGGATGGACGCGACGTTCAGGTTATTGGTGATGACGCGCAACCCCTTGCGCCCCACCAATGCCTTGGAGATCTCTTCCGTCGTGGTGCCGATGTTGATGATCAGCGAGCGGCCCGGCTCGATATGGCGGGCGACGACCTCGGCGATGCGGCGCTTGGCCTCGATGTGCAGGACCTGGCGCTGGTCGTAGTCGATGTTTTCGACCGACGACGGCAGGCCCACGCCGCCGTGGTAGCGCGCGAGCAGCCGCTCGTCTTCGAGCTGGCGGATGTCGCGGCGGATGGTCTGCGCGGTAACGCCGAGCACGCGGGCAAGCGCATCGACGGTGGCGTCGCCATGCTGGCGGACGTATTCGAGGATCTGGCGGTGGCGGGGAAGCATCAAACGAACATAAACGAACGCATATGAGCAGATCAGGCGATTCCCTATGTTGCTTTATTTTCGCCTTTCACTACACTATCCGCCAACGCGTCACTATTCGCAACAAAAGACGCGCAAATCAACAGAAACCCATCTGATCCATGCACCATACCGATGCGTCGCATCTGGACTGTGATCTGCTGGTGGTCGGAGGAGGCATCAACGGGGTCGGCATCGCGCGCGACGCCGTGGGCCGTGGCCTGTCGGTGGTCTTGTGCGAGAAGGACGACCTGGCCCAGCACACCTCTTCGGCATCGACCAAGCTGATCCACGGCGGGCTGCGTTATCTCGAATATTACGAATTCAGCCTCGTGCGCAAGGCGCTGCTGGAGCGCGAGGTGCTGCTGCGCATGGCGCCACACATCATGTGGCCGCTGCGCTTCGTGATGCCGCATGACCGCAGCCAGCGGCCGGCCTGGATGATCCGCGCGGGTCTCTTCCTATATGACCACCTGGCGCGCCGGCGCTTTCTGCCCGGCTCGGAGGCGGTCCGGCTGGCGCAGCATCCGGCGGGCGGGCCGCTCAAGCCCGGCTTTGCGCGCGGCTTCGTCTATTCCGACGGGTGGGTGGACGACGCCCGCCTGGTGGTGCTCAATGCCCGCGATGCCGCCGACCGCGGTGCGCAGATCCTCACCCGCACCCGCTGCCTGAACGCGGAGCGCCGCGCCGACGGCTGGCATGCGTCGCTGGCGGGGCCGGACGGCATCCGCTCCGTGCGGGCGAAGGCGATCGTCAACGCGGCCGGACCGTGGGCCGCGGAGTTCGCCCGGGCGGCGCACGCGCTGCCGGACACGCGCGGCCTGCGCCTCATCAAGGGCAGCCACATCATCGTGCGGCGGATGTTCGACCATCCGTTCGCCTATATCTTCCAGAACCCGGACGGGCGGATCGTCTTTGCGATCCCGTACCAGGATGACTTCACGCTAATCGGCACGACAGACCTGGAGTACACCGGCCCGCTGGACCAGGTCGCCATCGACGCCGGCGAGATCGACTACCTGTGCGAGATGGCCAACCGCTATTTCGCGCAGCAGCTGACGCCCGCCGATGTGGTGTGGAACTACTCGGGCGTGCGGCCGCTGCTCGACGACAGCGCCGCCAGTGCGTCGGCCATCACGCGCGACTATCTGGTCGAATGCGAGACCGGGGCCGATGGGCGCGCGGCGCCGCTGATCAATGTCTGGGGCGGCAAGATCACCACCTACCGCAAGCTGGCCGAGGAAGCGTTGGACAAGCTGGCACCACACCTGCCGGCGGCGGGCGCGCCGTCGTGGACGGCCACGGCCGCCCTGCCCGGCGGCGATCTGGAGGCGCCCGGCCAGTTGGTCGGGCAGTACACCTTCGCCGATTTTGTGACCCGCCTGCAAAAACGTTTGCCATGGCTCCCCGCCAGGCTGGCGAAGCGCTATGCGCACCAGTACGGCACGCGCGTGACCACGCTGCTCGCGGGCGCGGTGCGGCTGGACGACCTGGGCGCGGAGGTCACGCCAGGCCTGTACGAAGCCGAGATCCGCTACCTGATCGAGTACGAATGGGCCCGCACGGCGCAGGACATCCTGTGGCGGCGGACCAAGCTGGGCCTGTACGCCGCCGAGGCCGACCGCGGCCGCCTGGAAGCCTGGCTGACGCGGCACCCGCCGACCGTCGAGGCCGATCCGGAGGCGCTGCGCGCGCCCTGAGCCGCCACGCCCGGCAAGACACACAAGAAAAAAGAAGGGAGACGCAATTGATTCTGGAACTGGACCAGGTCACGGCCGTGGCCGGCGCACAGACCCATCTGTACCCGACCAGCGTGCGGCTGGCGCCCGGCGCCATCAACGTGCTGCTCGGGCCGACGCAGGCCGGCAAGACCACGCTGATGCGCATCATGGCCGGGCTGGACCGGCCGACCACCGGCCGCGTGCTGGTCGACGGCAAGGACGTGACCGGCGTGGGGGTCCGCGATCGCAACCTGGCGATGGTGTACCAGCAATTCATCAACTACCCGGCGATGACGGTGTACGACAACATCGCCTCGCCGCTGCGCCTGCAGGGGACGGCCAGGGACGAGATCGACGCGCGCGTGCGCACGGTCGCCGCCAAGCTGCACATCGACCACCTGCTGCAGCGGCTGCCGGCAGCGCTGTCCGGCGGGCAGCAGCAGCGCTGCGCGCTGGCGCGGGCGCTGGTCAAGCGCGCGCCGCTGGTGCTGCTCGACGAGCCGCTGGTCAACCTCGACTACAAGCTGCGCGAGGAACTGCGCGCCGAGCTGGCCTCGCTGTTTGCCGACGGCAGCACCACGGTGGTCTACGCCACCACCGAACCGCAGGAAGCGCTGCTGCTGGGCGGCCAAACCATCGTGATGCACGAAGGCCGGGTGCTGCAGTCCGGGCCAACCCTGCAGATGTACGACGTGCCGGTGTCGGTGGACGCCGCCGCCATCTTCAATGACCCACCGATGAACGTCTTCCGCGCCACGGTGGTGGAAGGCAACCACATCCGCCTGCCGCACGGGATCGACGTGCCGTGGACGCGCCCGCTGCCGATGCACGCCGGCACCCGCTGCCGCGTCGGCCTGCGGCCGAGCCACATCCGGCTGTCGGCGCGCAACGGCCGCTGCGTGGCCCTGCCGGGGCTGGTGGAGCTGGCCGAGCTGTCGGGCTCGGAGACGTATCTGCACGTGCGCGCGCATGCGCCGGGCGAGCCCGGCGGCATCGGCCTGGTGGCGCAGCTGCCGGGCGTGCATGAGTTCGGGCTGGGCGCGGCACTGGATGTGTTCGTCGATCCGGCCGAGCTGTTCCTGTTCGACGACGCGGGCAAGCTGGTGAGCGCGCCCAAGCAGGAGGCATCGCATGGCGCGCATTGAATTCCGCAACCTGGGGCACAGCTACCGCCCCGATCCGCAAACGCTGTCGGATTACGCGCTGCAGCCGATGAACAGGGTCTGGCGCGACGGCGGCGCATACGCGCTGCTGGGGCCGTCGGGCTGCGGCAAGTCCACGCTGCTCAATATCATCTCGGGGCTGCTGACGCCGTCCGAGGGCCAGGTGCTGTTCGACGGCCAGGACGTCACGCACGCCAGCCCGCGCGAGCGCAATATCGCGCAGGTGTTCCAGTTCCCGGTCATCTACGACACGATGACGGTGTTCGACAACCTCGCCTTTCCGCTGCGCAACCGCAAGGTGCCGGAGGCCGAGGTGCGGCAGCGCGTGGAGGAAGTGGCCGAGATCCTCGAGCTGCAGCACGCGCTCAAGCGCCGCGCCTCGGGCCTGGCGGCCGATGCCAAGCAGAAGATCTCGCTGGGGCGGGGCCTGGTGCGCAAGGACGTGGCGGCCATCCTCTTCGACGAGCCGCTCACCGTCATCGATCCGCACCTGAAGTGGCAGTTGCGCCGACAGCTCAAGAAGATCCACCAGCAGCTCAAGCTCACGCTGATCTACGTGACGCACGACCAGGTGGAGGCGCTGACCTTCGCCGACGAGGTGGTCGTGATGACCGAGGGCAAGGTGGTGCAGCAGGGCGGCCCCGAAGCGCTGTTCGAGCGGCCCGACCACACCTTCGTCGGCTACTTCATCGGCAGCCCGGGCATGAATCTCTACCCGGTGACGGTGGACGACGACGTGATCGCGCTGGGCGGCCAGCGGCTCGGCGTGGGCCGCGACACGCTGGCGGCGCTCAAGGCGGCCAGCGGCCCGCTCAAGCTGGGCATCCGGCCGGAGTTCGTGCAGCTGGCGGCGCCGGGCGAGGTCGGGACCCTGGCGGCCACCGTGCACCAGGTGCAGCAGCTCGGCACGCACCAGTTGCTGACCGCCAGCCTGGGCGAATCCGGCGACCTGCCCATCCGGGCCAAGCTGCCCAACGACGTGGCGGTGGACGCGTCGCGCGTCTGGCTGCGCGTGGATGCGCCGCAGACGCTGTACTACTGCAACGACGAGAGGATCGGCCGATGAACAAGCCGCTCAACAACAAGGCGTGGTTCCTGATCCTGCCGGTGTTCCTGTGCGTGGCGTTCTCCGCCATCCTGCCGCTGATGACGGTGGTCAACTATTCGGTGCAGGACATCATCAGCCCCGAGCAGCACGTGTTCGTCGGCGTGGACTGGTTCCGCCAGATTCTGCGCGACGGTGACCTGCAGGACGCGCTGACACGCCAGCTGATCTTCTCGCTGTGCGTGCTGGGGGTGGAGATTCCGCTGGGCATCGGTCTTGCGCTGGCGATGCCGAGCAAGGGCTGGAAGGCATCCGCCGCGCTGGTGATCCTGGCCATGCCGCTGCTGATTCCCTGGAACGTGGTCGGCACGATCTGGCAGATCTTCGGGCGCTCGGACATCGGCCTGGCCGGCTACTGGCTCAACCGGCTGGGCGTGGACTACAACTACACCTCGCACCCGTTCGACGCGTGGATCACCGTGCTGATCATGGATGTCTGGCACTGGACGCCGCTGGTGGCGTTGCTGGCCTATGCCGGCCTGCGCTCGATCCCGGATGCGTTCTACCAGGCGGCCGAGATCGACGGCGCCAGCCGGCTGGCGGTGTTCCGCTACATCCAGCTGCCGAAGATGCGCGGCGTGCTGATGATCGGCGTGCTGCTGCGCTTCATGGACAGCTTCATGATCTACACCGAGCCGTTCGTGCTGACCGGCGGCGGCCCCGGCAACGCCACCACGTTCCTGTCGCAGTACCTGACGCAGAAGGCGGTGGGCCAGTTCGACCTGGGCCCGGCGGCGGCCTTCTCGATCGTGTACTTCCTCATCATCCTGCTGTTCTGCTTCGTCCTCTATAACTGGATGCAGCGCGTGGGCAGCGCCAGCACGGCCGCGGGAGACGACCATGCGTAAGAACAACAACAACGAGCACAAGCGCAAGATCGCCCGCGCCATCACGCTGGTGGTGTACGTGGCATTCGCGGTGCTGCCGCTGTACTGGATGCTGAGCATGTCGCTCAAGACCAACGAGGAGACGCTGGCCGGCTTCTCGCTGTGGCCCAGGCTGATGACCTTCGACAACTACAAGGTCATCTTCACGGACCCGTCGTGGTACTGGGGCTACATCAACTCGATCCTCTACGTGACCATGAACACGGTGCTGTCGACCGTGGTGGCGCTGCCGGCGGCCTATGCCTTCTCGCGCTACCGCTTCCTGGGCGACAAGCACATGTTCTTCTGGCTGCTGACCAACCGGATGACGCCGCCGGCGGTGTTCCTGCTGCCGTTCTTCCAGCTGTATTCGACGGTCGGCCTGATGGACACCCACCTGGGCGTGGCGCTGGCGCACATGCTGTTCAACGTGCCGCTGGCGGTGTGGATCCTGGAAGGCTTCATGTCGGGCATCCCGCGCGAGATCGACGAGACGGCGTACATCGACGGCTACAGCTTCCCGGCCTTCTTCCTGAAGATCTTCCTGCCGCTGATCAAGGCGGGCGTGGGCGTGACGGCGTTCTTCTGCTTCATGTTCAGTTGGGTGGAGCTGTTGCTGGCGCGCACCCTCACCTCGGTCGACGCCAAGCCGATCACGGCGGTGATGACGCGCACGGTGTCGGCCTCGGGCATGGACTGGGGCGTGCTGGCCGCGGCCGGCGTGCTGACCATCATCCCCGGCGCGCTGGTGATCTGGTTTGTGCGGAACTACATCGCGAAGGGCTTCGCGATGGGCCGCGTCTAGAACGAGAACGGGAGACACAGCCATGTTCAGCTGGATGGCCTGGACGCCCGAGGTGGCGATCTTCTTCGGCTGCATCGCGTTGATGCTGGCCGGCATGACGGTCTGGGAAGTGGCGCGGCCGACCGTGGAGCGCAAGGGCTTCCTGCCGATCGCCACCACGCGCGGCGACCGCCTCTTCATCGGCCTGCTGACGGCCGCGTACATCAACCTGGCGTGGGTCGGCCTCGCGTCGGAGGACAGCGGCGCCTGGAGCGGCTTCATCGCTTCGATGGCGGTGCTGCTGCTGATCATGTGGCGCGGCTAGCCGGCGCAGGGCCGCATCGGTTTCGCAAGTCGGGAAACGCCGGCAGCATGCCGCCGCTTCCATGCCCGCATGGGCACAGGCATTCCACCACGCTCCCCGCGTCGGCATGCCGGATGTTTTCGCCGCGGGGAGAACAAAAAGTACGAGGAGATACCGATGAAAACATCCTGGCGCATGACCTTGCAGATCAGCGCGATCGCCCTGGCGAGCGCGCTGGCGGCAGGTGCCGCGCACGCGGGCGAGGCCGAGGCGAAGAAGTGGGTGACGACGGAGTTCCAGCCCAGCACGCTGCCGCAGGACAAGCAGATGGCCGAAATGAAGTGGTTCATCGACGCCGCGGCCAAGCTCAAGGCCCGCGGCGTGACCGAGATCCACGTCGTGTCCGAAACGCTCGACGTGCATGCCTACGAATCCAAGACGCTGGCCCGCGCGTTTGAAGAGATCACCGGCATCAAGGTCAAGCACGACATCATGCAGGAAGGCGACGTGGTCGAGAAGCTGCAGACCTCGATGCAGTCCGGCAAGAGCATCTACGACGGCTGGATCTCCGACTCCGACCTGATCGGCACGCACTACCGCTACGGCGTGGTGATGCCGCTGTCGGACTACATGGCCGGCGAAGGCAAGGAGTTCACCAACCCGGGCCTGGACCTGAAGGATTTCATCGGCACCAGCTTCACCACCGCCTCGGACGGCAAGCTGTACCAGCTGCCCGACCAGCAGTTCGCCAACCTGTACTGGTTCCGCGCCGACTGGTTCGCGCGCAAGGACCTGCAGGACAAGTTCAAGGCCAAGTACGGCTACGACCTGGGCGTGCCCGTCAACTGGACGGCCTATGAAGACATCGCCAACTTCTTCACCAACGACGTGAAGGAACTGGACGGCAAGCGCGTCTACGGCCACATGGACTACGGCAAGAAGGACCCGTCGCTGGGCTGGCGCTTCACCGATGCCTGGCTGTCGATGGCCGGCTCCGCCGACAAGGGCATCCCCAACGGCCTGCCGGTGGACGAATGGGGCATCCGCGTGGAAGGGTGCGCCCCGGTCGGCGCCTCGATGTCGCGCGGCGGTGCCACCAACAGCCCGGCCGCCGTGTACGCCCTGACCAAGTACATCGACTGGATGAAGAAGTACGCCCCGCCCGAGGCGACCGGCATGACCTTCAACGAGGCCGGCCCGGTACCCGCGCAGGGCCATATCGCGCAGCAGGTGTTCTGGTACAGCGCCTTCACCGCGCCGATGACCAAGCCTGGCCCGGTGGTCAACACCGACGGCTCGCCCAAGTGGCGCATGGCCCCGTCGCCGCACGGCCCGTACTGGAAGGACGGCATGCAGAACGGCTACCAGGACGTCGGCTCGTGGACGTTCTTCAAGTCCACCCCGTTCGAGCGCCGCTCGGCCGCGTGGCTGTACGCGCAGTTCGTCACGTCGAAGACCGTGTCGCTCAAGAAGTCGATCACCGGCCTCACGTTCATTCGTGACTCCGACATCCACAGCGACTACTTCACCAAGAACGCGGCCAAGTACGGCGGCCTGATCGAGTTCTACCGCAGCCCGGCCCGCGTGGCCTGGACGCCAACCGGCAACAACGTGCCCGACTATCCGAAGCTGGCGCAGCTGTGGTGGAAGAACGTGGCGACGGCGGTGACGGGCGAGAAGACCCCGCAAGGCGCCATGGACAACCTGGCCAAGGAAATGGACCAGGTGATGGGCCGCCTGCAGCGCGCCGGCATGAAGAACTGCGCGCCCAAGTTGAACCCGGAAGGCGACCCGGGCAAGTGGCTGTCGGCCGAGCACGCGCCGTGGAAGAAGCTCGACAACGAGCGCCCGAAGGGCGAGACGGTGGCCTACGACAAGCTGCTGGCCGCCTGGAAGGACGGCCGCGTGCGCTGACGCGCGCGGGCGGGACGGTCCCGGCAGCCCCGCGCCATCCGGACCGTCCCCATTCGCAGGCCCGCCGCCGGCGGGCTATGCTTTCGCATCACCGCATCAAACCCAGCCGGAGCGGATCGGTCAGGCCCGGCTCGCCCCCGGCGCATCGAAGCCACTGCCTTATGGAATACCTCCTCGCGCTCGACCAGGGCACGTCCAGTTCGCGTGCCATCGTGTTCAACCGCGCCGGCCAGATCGTCGCCAGCGCCCAGCAGGAGTTTCCGCAGCATTTTCCGCAGCCCGGCTGGGTCGAGCACGATCCGCTCGACATCTGGAGCAGCCAGCTCGCCACCTGCCGCGCCGCGCTCGAACAGGCCAGGCTGGGCGCCGCCGACATGGCCGCGCTCGGCATCACCAACCAGCGCGAGACCACCGTGGTGTGGGAACGCGCCACCGGCCGCCCCATCTTCAATGCCATCGTCTGGCAGGACCGCCGCACCGAAGCGATCTGCGAGCGGCTGCGCGCCGAGGGCCTGGAGGACGAGGTGCGCAAGCGCACCGGGCTGGTGATCGATCCGTATTTCTCGGGCACCAAGCTGCGCTGGATCCTCGACCACGTGGACGGTGCCCGCGAACGCGCCGCGCGCGGCGAGCTCGCCTTCGGCACCATCGACAGCTGGCTGGTGTGGCAACTCACGCGCGGCCGCCTGCACGTGACCGACGTATCCAACGCCTCGCGCACCCTGCTGTGGAACATCCACACCGGCCAGTGGGATGCCGACCTGATGCGCGCGCTCGACATCCACCCGAGCCTGCTGCCGGAGGTGCACCCGTCGGCCCATCGCTTCGGGCAGACCGATGCCGACTGGCTGGGCGCGCCGCTCACCATCGGTGGCATCGCCGGCGACCAGCAGTCGGCGCTGTTCGGCCAGGCCTGCTTCAAGCCGGGCATGGCCAAGAACACCTACGGCACCGGCTGCTTCATGCTGCTCAACACCGGCGAGCGCGCGGTCGAATCGCGCAATGGGCTGATCAGCACGGCGGCCTGCCAGAGCGGCAGCCGGCGCAGCTACGCGCTGGAAGGCAGCGTGTTCGTCGGCGGCGCGGTGGTGCAGTGGCTGCGCGACGGGCTGCGCGCGATCCAGCGCTCGGCCGACGTGGAGGGGCTCGCCGCCTCGGTGCCGGATTCGGGCGGCGTGGTGTTCGTGCCCTCGTTCACCGGACTGGGGGCGCCGTACTGGGACCCGACCGCGCAGGGCGCGATCGTCGGGCTGTCGCGCGGCACGACCATCGGCCATATCGCGCGGGCGGCGCTGGAGTCGATCGCGTTCCAGAGCACCGCGCTGCTGCAGGCGATGACGCGCGACGCGGTCTCGGCCATCACGGAGCTGCGCGTGGACGGCGGCGCCTCGGCCAACAACCTGCTGCTGCAGTTCCAGGCCGACCTGCTCGGCATCCCGGTGGTGCGCCCGGAGATCATCGAAACCACGGCGCTGGGCGCGGCCTACCTGGCCGGCATCGCCACCGGCTTCTACCGGAGCGAGGACGAGGTCGCCCGGCAATGGCGCGCCTCGCGCACGTTCCACCCGGTCATCAGCCGCGACGAAGCGCAGCACCGCATGGCGCAATGGGAGATGGCGGTGGCGCAGGTGCGGCTGCCGACCACGCACGGCCACTGACGACACGCGTCGGTGAAAAAAAGCGACCCGCAGGTCGCCTTTTTTGGGCGGAACGCACCTCTACTCGCCACCACTACCCGTCGTTGGCGCCGGCCCGCCTTGCCTGAGTATCTCCTCCTTGCGCTTGGTGCTGGCCTCCTGCTTCTCGGCCTTGCGGACACCCTTGGCAGCCTTCATTTCGTCCTTGTAGCCGGCCTTGGCCTCGGCCTTGCGCGCCTTGTATTCATCCCTGGCGGCCTTGTCCTCGATGCGCTTTTGCACCAGCGGGTCGGCGGACGACGTGATCGGCCCCTGGCCCTCTTGCGCAACCTGGACCGTGCCGGCGGTCTCCGGCGAGGTCTTCGGTGCGGGTGTCATCTGGGCGAAGGCCGCCGAGGCAGCCAGCGCGGCAGTCAGGGCGAGCGTGGTCTTCAACGGAAGCAGTTCGATCATGGTTCGGCTCCTTGTTCTGCAAAATCGGTGAATCGGACGGACCACGGGGCGATACGGGCATCACCCGGAGTGATCCCGGCGCTGCAAAAACGTCGCACGCCGGCTGTGGTGAGACACAACACCGGGTTGCCGCAAGAAGCGCTCCCGTGCCATCGACTACACTGCGCGCTGGTTACGCCTCCCCCACGACATGCCCGTGCCCTCGCCCGAATTCGTCCTGCTCGATGCCCCCGCCGATGCGCTCGACCTGCGCCCCGAGGCCGCCGCCGAGCTGGTCGGCCACGTGCGGCGCTGGCTGGAAGACGCCGTGATCGGCCTGAACCTGTGCCCCTTCGCCAAGGCCGTGCACGTGAAGCGGCAGGTGCGCTACGCCGTGAGCCGCGCCACCATGGACGGCGACGTGCTCGACCACCTGCGCGCCGAAGCGGACATCCTGCGCGCCACGCCCGCCGCCGAGATCGACACGACGCTGCTGATCGTCCCGGCGCTGGCCGACTTCTTCGATTTCCACTCGCTCACCGAGCGCGCCGAGGCCCAGCTCGCCCGCGCGGGCTTCGAAGGCGAGCTGCAGCTGGCGAGCTTCCACCCGGACTTCGTCTTCGCCGAAGCCGATCCGGACGACATCGCCAACGCCACCAACCGCGCGCCGGCGCCGATCCTGCACCTGCTGCGCGAAGACAGCATCGCCCGCGCCGCGGCGGCCGTGCCGGATGCGGCGGACATCTATGAGCGCAATATCGCGACGATGGAGCGGCTCGGGCCCGAGGGGTGGGCGGCGATGGCGGCGCGGTTCATGCCCGTGCCGGAAAAGGATTGACGATGCGCAGATGCTGCTCGATCACCAGGCCGTGCTGCATATCCTCGGAATACAGAACGTTGCAGCCGGCAAGCAATGCCGCCGCGACGATCAGTGCGTCATAGACCGACAATCCGTAGCGTTCTGCGATACGCCGTCCGAGATCATGGGTTTCGAGCGTCAGCGGCTCGACCCGGCATTGCGCACGCACGGCCTCCTGCACCGTTTCGATCGCGTGCCACGGCATGGCCAGCTTGCGGCGCATCACGTGCGTCGTTTCGTTCAGTACCTGTACGCTGACGACACCGCCGGTCATCAGCAGCGTTTCCGCCGCATCGGCCTTGGCGGTGTCGGCCGACAGCAGGTACAGCACGACATTGCTGTCGAAGAATGCCTCAGTCGCGGGCATTGGCCTGGTCGCGCTCGAAGATGAAATCGGCGGGCAGCTTGCCGCGATATTGGTGGATCCGGTCGAAAAGCTCGCGCGCAGCGCGCTTGCGGCGGACGCCAAACGAGCGCTCGCCCGCGATCACCACCTCGACGTCGTCGCCTTCGTGCAGCTGAAGCGCCTCCACAACGGCCGCCGGCAGCCGGATAGCGAGGCTGTTGCCCCATTTCGAGACTTGCATGGCGCCCCTCCCGGACGGATCAGATAAACAATTTTCTCATTGTATATCCAGGAGGCCTACGCGGCCCGATCCGCCGGCGGCGTCCACTGGTACGCCCAGGTCTCCGACAGCGGCCGGTCGCCGGATTGCAGCGTCAGTTGCAGTTCGATGGGCGCGTTGCCGGCATCCGGCACCAGGTCGAACATCGCGCGCACGCCGTCGATGCTGGCCAGCGGCCGGGCCGAGACGATCTCCACGCGCCCGCGCGAGACGCGGATGACGGGCTCGACGGCGGCGCGGCCGGGCTGGCCCAGTTCGCCGCCGGCGAAATCGATCACGAAGCGCCACGAGAAATGCCTGCGCGGCTGCCCGACGATGCCGCCGATGCCGGTGCGCGTGGCCACCACGCGCGCCAGCGGCGGCGCCACCGGGGGCTGGGCGCCCCAACTCAGCCGGTAGCCGAAGGCCAGCTCCTGGCCGGCCTGCGGCGCCACGGCCGGCCGCCAGAAGGCGACGATGTTGTCGAAGGTCTCGTCGGCAGCGGACAGCTCGACCAGTTCCACCGCGCCCTCGCCCCAGCCGTGCGCGGGCTCGACCCAGACGCTGGGGCGCTTTTCGTAGAACACCCCGTCGTCCTGATAGTGATCCGGGTTGCGGTCGCGCTGCAGCAGGCCGAAGCCGCGCGGGCCATCGTCGGCGAAGCGCTGGCTGCGCAGCGCGGGCGGGTTGGCCAGCGGCCGCCAGATCCATTCGCCCGAGCCGCGCCAGATGGCCAGCCCGTCGGAATCGTGGATCTCCGGGCGCCAGTCGGAAGCGCGCCAGCGGCGGGCCGCGCTCTGGCGATCCCCCGCGCGGTCGGTGCGGTCGTTCTCGCCGTACAGGAACATGCTGGTCAGCGGCGCGATGCCGAGCCGCTCGATCGGCTTGCGCACGAACAGCGTGGCCTGCACGTCCATCACCAGCGTGTCGCCGGGGCGGATGTCGAAGCGGTAGGCGCCGGCCACGCTGGGGGCATCGAGCAGCGCATAGACGCGCAGCGTGTCCGCTTCGGGCGCCGGGCGCACCAGCCAGAATTCAGTGAAGTCGGGAAACTCCTCGGCCCGCCGCAGGCCGGTGTCGATCGCCAGCCCGCGCGCGGACATGCCGTACTGCCACTGCCCGCCCACCGCGCGGAAATAGCTCGCGCCGAGGAAGGCGGCGACGTCGCGCGTCGGGTCGGCGCGTGTGGTCAGACGGAAGCCGGCGAAGCCGAGGTCCGCGGGCAGCGCGGCATGGTCGAGCCCGCTCTTGCCGTAGTCGAACATGGCCGGGTCGTAGGCGATGACGCGCGACTGGCCGCACGCCACCTCGTGCATGCGCACCGGCGACTTGAAAAACAGGCCCAGATGGAAGAATCTTGCGTCAAACGGCAGGGACTGCCCGGCCCACAGGGCATGGTCGGCACGAGCGCCGATCGATTGGTAGGCATCCCACCCGAGCGCGGCCAGCGGTGGCGGCAATGCCGTGTTGCGCTTGCGGTAGGGCCCCGCCGCAAGGGCGCGCGCGCGCCGGCGCAGCCAGGCTTCGTCGAAGGGTTCCGTCGCGGCGGACGCCGGCGACACGGCCGATGCAGTGCTAGGTGTTAACCCTGGCGCCAGCGCCAAAAATCCGGCGGCCAACTGCTTGAGAAGATCGCGGCGGTGCATGGGTCGTGGCGGAAAGCCGTCATGGCGATGACGCATGTTCGCACAAACCCGCGCCCAGCAAGGATCCGGATGTTTGCTTTCAATCGACCCACAACCCTGGGATGGAGTCGGTTATTGAAATTGGGCCGCGTAGCGTCCCCCCGCCAGTTGGCGCACAATCTAGGCCCGCCGGCGCTGTATCGCCGGCTTTCGCCATGACAGTCCCGGCGCACATGCTTCCATCGTTCTCGACGTCCGTCCTACCTGGCACCATCGAACTGCCCGACGCGGCTGCCGCGCTGGAGGCGTTCGCCCGCCATTACGACGATGTCCTGCTGCCGATGTGGCTCGGTCCGGGCTGGAACGCGCGGGCCGGCCTGTGCTACGAGGCGCTGGTCGCCGAGGGCGACCGCCTGGTGCCGGCCACCACGTCGCGCTACCGCGCCATGGCGTGCGCCCGGCAGCTGTACACGTTCGCCCGCGCAAGCGTGCTGTCCAAGCGGCATGCCGCGGTTTGCGCCGAGCGCGCCGCGGCGCTGTGCCATGCGCTGGACACGCGCTTCCGCGACACGATCCACGGCGGCTGGCTGTTCGCCATCGACAGCGCGCTGGCGCCGCAGGACACCACCAAGGACCTGTACACGCACGCCTTCGTGCTGTTCGCCGCCGCGCACTGGCTAGCCGTGAGCGACGATCCGCGCGCCGCGGCGCTGATGGAAGAGGCGCATGACGTCGTCTCCCGCCGCTTTGCGCGCGAGGGCGCCATGCCGCTGCCGGTGGCCGCCATGGACGCGGCCTTCGCCGCGCCGCTGGCCGGCGTCGAGCAGAACCCGGTGATGCACCTGACCGAAGCCTACCTGGCCGCGGCCGCCCTGCCCGATGCGCCCGCCTGGGCCGAGGCCGGCGTGCACGCGCTGGCCGAAGGCATGGCCGCGCGCTTCATCGATGCGCGCACCGGCTGCATCGCCGAACTGCCGGTCGACCAGGCCGACACGGACAACCGCATCGAACCCGGTCACCAGTTCGAATGGTTTTACCTGGTGCGCGCGCACGCCGACGTGTTCACCCGCTCCGAGCCCGGCCGGCAGCTGGCCGACACGCTGGGCCGCGCGGTCGACACCGCCTGCCGCCTGGGCGTGGACGCCAAGACCCAGGGCGTCTGCCTGTCGCTGGAACTGGATGGCGGCATGCGCGACGCCAGCCAGCGCATCTGGGCACAGACCGAATATGGTCGCGCGCTGTCGCTGTGCAGCGAAACCCACGGCACGCTGCTGGCCAGCACGCTGTCGCTGTGGTCGGCGCGCTTCCTCCATGAGCGTGGCTGGCATGAGGTGATCGACGCGACGGGCCGGCGCCTGCGCGACGACATGCCCTCCAGCACGCCATACCACATCACGACTTTCTACGAGGCGGTCCGCGCTGCACTGGCGGCCCGCCCGACTGTTGTACCCCAAGCTGTTGAGTGAGACATCCATGCATACCCACAACCCCAACGAATCCAAGGCCCGTTCCATCTTCCGGGTGGTCAGCGGTAACTTCCTGGAGATGTACGACTTCATGGTCTACGGCTACTACGCCAAGGCCATCGCGGACACCTTCTTCCCGGCCGACAACGAGTTCCTCTCGCTGATGCTGTCGCTGGTGACCTTCGGCGTCGGCTTCCTGATGCGGCCGCTGGGCGCGCTGATCCTGGGCGCCTACATCGACCGCCACGGCCGCCGCGCCGGCCTGATCCTGACGCTGGGGCTGATGGCCTGCGGCACGCTGCTGATCGCGCTGGTGCCGGGCTATGCCACGATCGGCCTGGCGGCGCCGCTGCTGGTGCTGATCGGCCGCCTGCTGCAAGGCTTCTCGGCCGGCGTGGAGCTGGGCGGGGTGTCGGTCTACCTGGCGGAAATCTCGACGCCGGGCCGCAAGGGCTTCTTCGTGAGCTGGCAATCGGCCAGCCAGCAGGTGGCGGTGATGTTCGCCGCGCTGCTGGGCGTGCTGCTGTCGTTCCAGCTCTCGCCCAAGGAAATGGGTGAGTGGGGCTGGCGCGTGCCGTTCCTGGTCGGCTGCCTGATCGTGCCGTTCCTGTTCCTCATCCGCCGCTCGCTGCAGGAGACGGAGGAGTTCAAGCAGCGCAAGCACCGTCCGGCGCTGGGCGAGATCTTCCGCTCGATGGGCGAGAACTGGCGCCTGGTGGGCGCGGGCACGCTGCTGGTGGTGATGACCACGGTGTCGTTCTACCTGATCACGGCCTACACGCCGACCTTCGGCAAGAGCGTGCTGCACCTGTCGAACCTCGACAGCCTGATCGTCACGCTGTGCGTGGGCGCCTCCAACTTCTTCTGGCTGCCGGTGATGGGCTCGGTGTCCGACCGCATCGGCCGCCGCCCGCTGCTGATCACCTTCACCGCGCTGACGCTGCTGACGGCCTATCCGGCGATGCAGTGGCTGATCGCCGAGCCGTCGTTCGGCCGCCTGCTGGCCGTGGAGCTGTGGCTGTCGTTCCTGTACGGCAGCTATAACGGCGCGATGGTGGTGACGCTCACCGAGATCATGCCGCCGGCAGTGCGCACCACCGGGTTCTCGCTGGCCTACAGCCTGGCGACCGCCATCTTCGGCGGCTTCACCCCGGCCATCGCCACCTGGCTGATCCACGCTACCGGCAACAAGGCCATGCCGGGCCTGTGGCTGTCCTTCGCCGCCATCTGCGGCCTGGTCGCCACGCTGATCGTGGTCAAGCCGGCGGGCCGCCACGTGCACACCACCGTGACGACCGCCTGACCTTCGCACGCAACGCCCGGGCAAGCCGGGCGGCATCGCTGCGCCGGAGCGCCGCGGCTTTCTTTGCCGCACGCGCACGGCGCCGCGCGCAACGCTGATGACGGCCCTCTCCGGGGGCCGTGCCTGGCCGGCGAACCGGCCCGGCGCATCCCATCCCCTTCCGCCCATCCGCATGCATCGGCACCGAACCGGACGCCGGGCGGCTGGCGCATCTCGAAGCACGCCACCACAGCGCGCATTTGCCGCATTGACTTGCTGCGGCGCATCACGTCACTGACTGCCTGTCTTCCGGTGCCCGCCTGCCACATGCCGGCGCGCCATCCCTGCGCTGAACCGGCGTAACGCCTGATCCTGGACGGATCGTGGGGTCATTCCGCACCGTCACGCCCGGTTCCCGTCCGCGCAACAACACCCCCCTTCGTGCCGCACCGCACCATCGCTTTCTGTGAGACGATCCCGGCCGGGCGGGCTGGCTCGCCTGACCGTTGTACCAAGCTGTTCTGTCAAACGTCATGCATACCCACAACCCTAACGAATCCAAAGCCCGCGCCATCTTCCGGGTCGTCAGCGGCAACTTCCTCGAGATGTTCGACTTCATGGTCTACGGCTACTACGCCACGGCCATTGCAGCGACGTTCTTCCCCGCAGGCAACGCCTTCCTGTCGCTGATGTTATCGCTGATGACCTTCGGCGCCGGCTTCCTGATGCGGCCGCTGGGCGCGATCGTCCTGGGCGCCTACATCGACCGCCACGGCCGCCGCGCCGGCCTGATCCTGACGCTGGTGCTGATGGCCTGCGGCACGATGCTGATCGCGCTGGTGCCGGGCTACGGCACCATCGGCCTGGCCGCGCCGCTGCTGGTGCTGATCGGCCGCCTGCTGCAAGGCTTCTCGGCCGGCGGCGAGCCGGGCGGGGTCTCGGTCTACCTGTCGGAAATCGCGACGCCGGGCCGCAAAGGCTTCTACGTGAGCTGGCAGTCCGGCAGCCAGCAGGTGGCGGTGATGTTCGCCGCGCTGCTGGGCGTGCTGCTGTCGTTCAAGCTCTCGCCCAAGGAAATGGGCGAATGGGGCTGGCGCGTGCCGTTCCTGATCGGCTGCCTGATCGTGCCGTTCCTGTTCTTCATCCGCCGCTCGCTGCGCGAGACGGAGGAGTTCGAGCAGCGCAAGCACCGCCCGACCATGGGCGAGCTGCTCCGCTCGATGGGCGAGAACTGGCGCCTCGCGGGCGCAGGCACGCTGCTGGCCGTGATGACCACGGTGTCGTTCTACCTGATCACAGCCTACACGCCGACCTTCGGCCGGAACGTGCTGCACATGTCGGATTTCGACAGCCTGATCGTCACGCTGTGCGTGGGCGCGTCCAACCTCATCTGGCTGCCGGTGATGGGCTCGCTGTCCGACCGCATCGGCCGCCGCACGCCGCTGATCGTCTTCAGCGCGCTGACGCTGTTGACGGCCTACCCGGCCATGACGTGGCTGATCGCCGAGCCGTCGTTCGGCCGCCTGCTGGCGGTGGAGCTGTGGCTGTCGTTCCTGTACGGCGGCTACAACGGCGCCATGATCGTCACGCTCACCGAGATCATGCCGCCGCAGCTGCGCACCACGGGCTTCTCGCTGGCCTACAGCCTGGCGACCGCCATCTTCGGCGGCTTCACCCCGGCCATCGCCACCGGGCTGATCCACGCCACCGGCAACAAGGCCATGCCTGGCCTGTGGCTGTCCTTCGCCGCCATCTGCGGCCTGGTCGCCACGCTGACGGTGGTCAAGCCGCAGCCCCGTCCCGCCGCCATGCCAGACCCTCTGCTCGAGCCGTAACGCGCCGAGAAACCCCAGTCACCCGGCGCACCGCCGCCGGGTGCCCGCCGGCAGACCGCTGCCGGCGGATCGCCTGACCTCACGGGCGCCGCCTCCGGCGCCCGCGCAGCGCCTACTGGATCACCAGGCCGTTCGGCCCCACCACGCCCAGCTCGACATAGTGCGAACCGGGGCGGCTGCGATCGGTGAAATCCACCGTGAACCCGCCGCCGACGTCGTAGTCGCGCAGCCCCGCCAGCGCATGCTGCACCTGCTCGCGGGTCGGCTTCGGGCCCGCGCGGCGGATCGCCTCGGCCAGCACCTTGGCCGCCACGAATCCCTCCACCGCCCGGAACGACAGTTCGACGTCCGTCGCGCCCACCGCCGCGCGGGCCCGGTTGAACTCGCGGATCACCGGGTGCACGCTCTTGCCCGGGTTCGGCATCACCAACGCCAGCGAATAACCGCGCACCGCATCGAGCCCGGCGATCTTCTGCAGGATGCCCGGATCGATGGACGACAGCCCGAGCAACTGCGCCCCACCACCCCGCTCCCGGTACTGCCGGACGAACTGGCCCGCCGGCGCGGCGGTGGCGCCCAGGAAAATCGCCTGCGCGTCGGCGGCCAGCAGCTTGTCCACTGCCGGGCCCACGCTCGCGGTGTTGCGCGGATACGAGGCCATGGCGGCAATCGGCAGCCCGTGCGCCTTGAGCGTGCGCTCGACGCCGGCGATGGCCTCCTTGCCCAGCGCATCGTCCTGGTACAGCACGCCGATGCGCGTGATGCCGATCGTCACCAGCGCGGTGATCATCTTGTCGATCTCCTGCCGGTAGCTCGCCTTGATGGGGAACACCAGCGGGTCGCCGGTCATGCTGGACGCGCCGGTGGCCGGCCCGACCAGCGGCAACCGGGCCTCGGCCAGCACGCCCTCGCGCATCAGCGCCTCGACGTTGGCGGTGCCGACCACGGTGAGCAGCGCGACCGGGTTGTCGACCTTGGCCATGTCGCGCACGTTGCGCACGGTCTGCTCGACCTTCTGCTCGTCGTCGCGGGCGACCAGGCGGACGGTCTCGCCGTGGATGCCGCCGTTCAGGTTGAGCCAGTCGAAGTACAGCCGGGCGCCGGCATTCAGCGCGTGCCCGGTGACGGCCTGCGAGCCGGACAGCGGCAATGACTGGATGACGCTGATGTCGGCCTGGGCGACCGATGCCGCCAACCCGGCGCAAAGCGCGAACGCGACGGCCGCCAGCCGGCGCAGCCGAGTCCCCCGCCGACTGCGCGTGTGATTTCCCATTTGCATTTGAACACCCTTCTCCGGCGTGGCCATGGGGCCTGCACGGTGTCTCATCGAGACCGCCCGGGCGGGTGGTCCGCTTTGTCGTTCTGCTACGCCAACGCGGCGCGGCCCCCTAGCCTGCCATCGACACCCCGGCGGCGACAAGTCCCGTCCACGCATTTACACTCGTTTCGTCCCACCTGTCGCAAAACCGCCATGCCCGCCCAGCGCCTGCTGCCGACCGATCTCGAAGGACGCATCCCGCCCTCGCCGGCCCATCCGGTGCGGCTGTACACGCGGCAGATGCAGGCCAACAGCCGCTTCCCGCGCCACACGCACGCCTGGGCCCAGGTCGCCTACAGCCATACCGGCGTGCTGCGCGTGCAGGCCGGCGACACGGCCTGGGTGGTGCCGCCATCACGCGCCATCTGGATTCCGCCCGGCATCGAGCACGAGGTGTGGGTGGTGGAGGCCGCCTTCCTGCGCACGCTCTACGTCGATCCCTCGGTGGTGACGGGCACGCTCGCGCAATGCCGGGTAATGGAGGTGTCGCCGCTGCTGCGCGAGCTGATCGCCGCGATGGATGTGCGCCGGCCGCTCTCGGCGGCCCGCGAGCAGGCCGTGGCCACGCTGATCCTCGACGAGCTGCACCGCAGCGCGCCCCTGCCGCTGGACCTGCCGATGCCGACCGACAAGCGCCTGCGCGCGCTGTGCGAACGGGTGATGGCCGATCCTGGCACGCCGCTGACCTTCGATGCGCTGGCGCGCGAGGTCGGCGCCAGCACCCGCACGCTGGCCCGGCGTTTCCGGGACGAGCTGGGCGTGAATTTTTCGCAGTGGCGCCAGCAGGCGGTGCTGGCCAGCGCGATCCCGCTGATGTCGCAGGGCCTGCCGCTGTCGCGCATCGCGCAGGCGCTGGGCTACAACAGCCAGAGCGCGTTCTCGGCGATGTTCCGGCGCGCCTTCGGCCAGAGCCCGAGCGCGTTCCTGCACCGGCCGGGGCCGGAGGCGCAGGCCGCGTGATGCCGCGGGCCTACTGCATCGGCAGCGGCATCGCCGGCAGCAGCAGGACAAAGCGGGCGCCGCCCGAGCCGCCCGTATCGAGCCGCACCTCGCCGCCGTGCACCAGCGCGATCCGCCGCACGATCGCCAGGCCCAGGCCGAAGCCGCCGGTATGGCGGTCGCGGCTGGCGTCGAGCCGGTAGAACGGCTCGAACACGCGCGCGCGCTCGGCGGCGGGAATGCCGGGGCCATCGTCTTCCACCGTCAGGCACAGGCTGCCGTAGGTGCCGGCCTCGGCGCGCACGGTGATGGCCTGGCGCGCATAGCGCATGGCATTGCGGATCAGGTTGAGCAGCGCGCGCGCGACCAGGCGCGGATCGCAGACGTGGTGCGCCGGTGCGAAATCGGCGTGGACGGCGAGCGTGAGCTGCCGGTCGGCCACATCGTCGGCGATGTTGGCGACGACGCTGTCGAGCCATTCGCCGACCGTCACGCGCATCAGCACCAGGTGCGTGGCGCCCTGCTCCAGCCGGCTCAGCGCCAGCAGCTCCGTGACCAGCTCGTCGAGTTCGCGCACATCGCTGCGCAGGGCATCGAAGCGGGCCTTGCGCTGGTCTTCCGGCACCGGCGACTGCAACAGCGCGATGCCGAACTCCAGCCGCGCGATCGGCGTCTTCAGCTCGTGCGAGATGCCGTTCATCATCTCGCGCTGGTGCTGGATCGAGCCCTGGATGCGCTCGGCCATGTCGTTGAACTGCCGCGCGAGCGCATGAACGTTGGAGCCCCGCCGCAGGTGCGCGCGCGTGGACAGCATGCCGCCGCCAAAGCCGCGCGCCGCCTCCTCCAGGGCGCGCAGGTCGCGCCACAGCAGCCAGCTCCAGAACAGGATCGGCAGCAGCGTGGCGATGGCAATGAGGCAGAAGGCGATGATCTTGATGGCGGTGTAATAGCCGATGTCTTCAAAGCGTGCATGCAGCACGGTGCCGTCGCGCAACGGCAGGTAGTAATCCATGCGGTTGGTCATCACAACCAGCTTGCCATCGGCTAGGTCGCGCCGCTGCTCGGTGCTCAGATCGGCGACCGTATCGGGCTCAACCATGTCGAACAGCTCTGTCGCGTTGTTGTTGAGGCGCTGGATGGCCGTGGCGCGAGCCTCGCCGGGAAAGCGATCGAGATACTCCCGCAACAGGAAGACGTAACCCTTGCGCCCCTCGCGCTGGCCCTGCGTCAGGGTGTCGTGGAACAGCCAGCCGGCCGACCAACTGAGCGCCTGGACGGCAATCGCGCCGGCCACCAGCATCATGAGCGATAGCTTCAGCGTTGAGCGGAACATGCGGTGTCACTCCTCCCACGCCGAGGGGCTGAACAGATAGCCGCGCCCCCAGATCGTCTTGATCTTGTGCGGCTCGGGCGAGGCGTCGCCGAAGCGGCGGCGCAGGCGCGAGATGCCGGAGTCGACGGTACGGTCCAGCCCGTCGAATTCGATGCCGCGCAGCTGCTTGAGGATGTCGTCGCGGCTGAGCACGGTGCCGGCCGCGCGCGCCAGGATCAACAGCAGGTTGAACTCGGCCGTCTTCAGCTCGACCGGCTGACCGCGCCAGGTGACGGTGCGGTTGGGCGGCGAGATGGCAAGCTCGCCGAACACCAGCGTATCGTCGCGCGGGGTGGCGGGCTCGGCGGCCGGCATGGCGGACGCCACGCGGCGCAGCAAGGCGCGGGCGCGCGCCACCAGCAGGCGCGGCTCGACCGGCTTGAGCACATAGTCGTCGGCGCCGATCTCCAGGCCCGCGACCTGGTCGTAGGTATCGACACGCGCCGTCAGGATCAGCACCGGCACGCGCGAGAACGCGCGGATGCGCCGGCACACCTCCATGCCGTCCATGTGCGGCAGCATCAGGTCGAGGATCACCAGCGCCGGCCGATGCTCGCGCACGGCCGCGACCGCGATGTCGCCGCGCCGGACCACCTCGACCGTGAATTCGTAGTTGCCCAGATATTCGCTGACCAGCTGCGCCAGGCGATCGTCGTCCTCGATCAGCAGCACCCTGGTCTTGAGCGGCGCCTCGGCCATCGCCCACACCCCGTTTTCTTGCAATGACGCGCAGTGTATGTCGGCGGGCCCGCGGGCGGATGGCCGCGCGAAACTTGCGCACACTCGCGCACAATTGCGCACAACTTCCCGGCAATTTCCAGACAGACGGGCGCGCGGCACCCCGTCAGACTGCGGGCTCTCTCTCCAAGGGGTCCCCGCCGTGCGCAAACGTCTGTCCATCTCCTCTCTCGTCCTGCTGCCTGGCATCTGGCTGGCGCCGTTGCCGGCCGTTGCCGACGCGCCGTCGTATTCGGTGTCGCTCAATGCCGGCGTGATGCCGCGCTATCAGGGCAGCAAGCACTACACCGCCACCGTCATGCCGGGTTTCCGGGCCGATTTCGGCAACGGCTTCTTCATCGATCCGACACGCGGCGGCGCGGGCTACAACATGCGCTTCGCGAACGGCATGTTCGCTTCGGCCGCCGTGTCGTACGACCCGGGCCGCGCCGACGAAAACCGCTACGGCCGCCCCGGTTCGGACGACCTGCGCGGGATGGGCAACATCAAGGGATCGTTCCTGGGCGTGCTCACGGTGGGCAGCCGGATCGTCGGCGAGACGACCGCCAGCGCGACGCTGGAGCTGCCGATCAGCAACCGCGACCGCGGCTGGTCCGCTCACGTGGATCTGGCCGCGCCGATCTACAGCCAGGGCGCCGACAAGATCACCGTGAGCCCGAGCCTGCATTTCGGCTCGCGCAAATACATGCAGACCTATTTCGGCGTGACGCCGCAGCAGGCGGCCGACAGCGGCTTCGCGCCGTACACCGCCGACAGCGGCCTGCAGGCGGCCTCGCTGACGGTGGCGTGGAAGCACACGTTCTCGCGCCAGTGGGCGGTGCAGACGGCGGTCGGCACCACGCGCCTGCTGGGCAACGCCGCCAAGAGCCCGATTGTGCAGAACAAGCAGGGCTACTTCGCCGGCACCGGCATCGTCTATACGTTCTGAGCGTCGCGGGGCCGCGCCAGGGCGTCGAGCCAGGCGACGGTCTCCCGCCACCACGGCGCGCCGGACGCCGCGCGGAAAAGCACCCCATGTAGCCGACCGCCGCGCCGAGGATGGGAGCGGTGCGCCACGCGGTGAAGCGGATCCTCGACAAGCTGGCGCCCGACCCGGCGATCGTGCTCGACCGCTTCCGGCACATCCTCGATGCCAACACCGCACACCGGCGGACGAGGCATCACGGCTGGCGCTGGAGCGTATGACCCTGTAACAAACCTTGCGTTGCAACGAGAATCATTCTCATTTATATTGATCGGTCGATTTTGCCTTGCCTTCGGCGGCTTTCTGTCGCCCTCCGTGCTGCACCATGACCGATCTGTCCCGTCCCCCGCTGTCCGCTCATCCCGTTGCCGCCAAGCGTCCGGCGCGCGGCGAGCACGTCGCCAACCGCCGCGCCACCCTGGTGCGTTGGCTGCGCAAGACGCACGGCTGGTTCGGCCTGTGGGGCGCGGTGATGGGGCTGATCTTCGGCGTCTCGGGCATCTGGCTGAACCACCGGGCAGTGATGAAGCTGCCAGTGGCGCAGCAGAAGACCACCTCGCAGATCGCCCTGTCCGATCCCGTGCCCGCCACACCCGACGCCATGGGCGCATGGCTGCAACAGGCGCTGGGCCTGCCGGAGGCGCCACGACGCGTGCGGGTCAAGCCGGCCCAGCCGGTGCCGTGGGCCGAGCGCGGCGGCAAGAGCGACAAGAGCGAAGCACGCCACGACGCCTCCGCCGCCAAGCCGCTGATGCAGCCCGAGCAATGGACCTTCGATTTCGACGCCGCCGTCACGCAGATCCAGGTGGAGTACTGGGCCGGCAACCGCTCGGCCAGCGTGCGCCAGACCGACAACGGCCTCCTCGGCACGCTGATCAGCCTGCACCTGGGCCGGGGCATGACGGTGCCGTGGCTCCTGCTGGTCGATACGCTGGCCGGGTGCCTGATCTTCCTGTCGCTGTCGGGCCTGGCGCTGTGGGTGCTGACCACCAAGCGGCGCACCGTCGGCTGGACGATCTTCGGGCTCGGCAGCCTGCTGGCCATCGGGCTGGCGGTGGCCCGGCTGTAGCCCGCGAGGCCGGCCGCGTCAGGCCGGCGCGGCGGGCGGCGACTGCGGCACCGGCGCAGGGTCGGCATCGCCCGGCAGGGCGCCCGCGCGTGCCATCCACTGCTCCAGCGCGGGCGACGGACGCAGCACCGTGCCCGGCATCGCCAGCGGCACGCCGGCCGCATCGAACCCCTCCTTGAGCACCACGTTGAAGGCGCGCAGCACATCAGCCTGCTTCTGCGGCCGCGTCTTGAAGCGCCCCTTGACGATCATCGCGCCGCCCTCGAAGCGATCCAGCCCGAACACCTCGGGCACGCCGATCAGGATGCGCTCGAAGCGGACATCCCCGGCGGTGCGGGCAGCGGCCTCGCGCACCAGGTCGATGGCCTGCCTGGGGTCGGCGTCCATCGCCACGCGCACTTCGAAATCGGCGAACGAGTAATCGCGCGACAGGTTGCGCACGGTCTTGATCTGGCTGAACGGAATCGAGTGGATGGCCCCGACGCCGTCGCGCAGCCGCACGGTGCGGATGGTCAGGCTGATGACGGTGCCGGTGGCCACGCCCACGTCCACCGTATCGCCCACGCTGATGGTGTCTTCCATCAGGATGAAGATGCCGGTGATCAGATCCTGCGCCAGCGACTGCGCGCCGAACCCCACCGCCAGGCCGATCACCCCGGCGCCGGCCACCAGCGGCGTCACGTTCACGCCCAAGTTGGCCAGCACGCCGATGCCGGCAGTCACCACCAGCGTCACCTTCAGGCCGTTGCGCAACAGCGGCAAGATGGTGCGCGCCCGCGTGCTCGGCTGCAGGCGCGCGCGTCCGCCGGCGGGCGACAGCGCCTGCAGGATGGCGGTATCGAGCAGGATCCACGCCAGCCAGGTGGAGAACACCGTGCCGATCAGCCCGACCAGCGCATCGGCGATACGGCGGCCGTTGACCGAACTGCGCAGCAGCTCCGCCAGCGTGTGGCCCCACACCCGCGTCACCAGCTCGAGAAACGCCACCCAGATGGCCAGCTGCACCAGCGCCGAGAAGAAATGCTTGAGCCGCTCGAGATACGGCGACGTGCGCCCGAACCGCACGTGCAGGTGCCAGTGCGCGCGCGGCCGCACCACGGCCGACAGCAGGAAGGCCGCCGCCAGCAGCAGCGAGGTCATCACCGCGCGCCGCGACACCACGTCGACGTTGTCCGGCAGGGCCAGCGTCGCCAGCACGGTGGCGCCGGCCAGCACCACCACCGGCACCGGCCAGAGCACCGCGACCGCGCGGCGGAACTGGTTGCCCGTATGCTGGCCGTTGCGCTGCTCGAACGAACGGTTGGCGATCAGCTGGCCGATCGGGCGGCGCAACCACAGCGCGCCCGCCGCCAGCATCAGCGACGAGGCGGCATTGCAGACCGTCGCCAGCAGCAGGCTCAGCGCGCCGCCGAGCACCAGCGCAACCCGCGGATCGACCAGCGCATCGCCGCATGCGCCCAGGCTGGCCGCCACAAAGATCGGCCACATGCCGCGCCGGAGCAGGAGCTCCACCGCCACGCGCCGGTGCGCGCTGCCGGCAAACAGCGAGAACAGCATCGCCACGGCGGCCGTCACGATCGCCCCCCACACGATGGCGTAAGCCAGCACCAGCGCGAGCACGAAGCCCGGTGTCGCCTCGTGCTCCAGGCGCATCAGCACGGCGAACGATGCCGCCCACGGACCGATCTTGCGCAGCGCATCGACGAACAGCGCGCGCGTGGTCGGATGCGGCCCGAGGCCCGCCTTCAGCCCGAACACGCGGCGGATGCCCCAGCCCAGCCCCAGCAGCCCGCCGGCGATGGCCGCCCAGACGGCGACGGTGCCGGCGAAATCGGCCAGCACGCGCAGGCGCCGCTCGGGGGCGGCGAGCAGGCTGAGGTTGTCGTCGGCGGCTTCGACGCGGTGCAGCCAGTAGCGCGGCGCGCCAGCCTCGGCATCGGCCTGCAGCGAGCCGTTTTCGATCAGCGAGGCAACCGCCCCCAGCAACCCGGGCGCCTGCTGGGCCTGGGCGGTCTGCTGCGCGGCCATGCCGTCGCGCAATTGCTTGAGTTGGCCGAGGAGCGCGGTGCGCTGCTGGTCGCTGTCGAGCAGCGTGATGACGGCGTCGAGCGAGGCGCGCGTCTGCTCGGGCGTGGCCACGGGGCTCGAAGCGCTGCCGGTGGCCGACGGCAGCCCGGCCAGCTTGGCAAAGGAGGCGGGCGCCGCGCCGGCACCGCCCGACATGCAAAACAACAGCAGGAACACGGCCGGCGACAGCCGCTGCATCAACAGCAGGAGGAAAGTGCGCATGATGAGCAACCCGATCGTGCAGGCACGGACCCTGGCACGATACGCGAATTCCCTGCCGGGGCGTCAATCCCGGCGTCCGGTGAAGCGCGCGGTGTCAGCGCGCGACGCCCGGCGGCAACGGCGCGCGCCGCCACAGCCATGCGGCCGTCAGCAGGGCGCAGGCCAGCATCGCCGTCACCAGCGCCACCACACCAGGCCAGCCCCACCGCGCGTAGAGCTTGCCGCCCGCCGTGCCGGCGATGCTCGAGCCGAGGTAGTACGCCAGCAGGTACAGCGCCGCCGCCTGTCCCTTGGCCCGCCTGGCACGGCGCCCGACCCAGCCGCTCGCCACCGCGTGCGCGCCGAAGAAACCGAAGGTCAGCAGCGCGATGCCGCCGATCACCAGCCCCAGCGGCATCGCCAGCGTCATCAACACGCCCGCCGACATCGCCGCCGTGCCGGCCAGCAGCACCCGGCCCCGGCCATGCCGATCGGCCAGTCGCCCGAACCAGGTCGATGCACCGATGCCCAGCAGGTACACCATGAAGATCGCCCCGACCGCCGAATGGCTCAGTGCATACGGCGCGCTCAGCAGCCGGTAGCTGGCGTAGTTGTAGATCGTGACAAAGCCGCCCATCAGCAGGAAGGCCATGGCGAACAGCGCACGCAGGCCGGGCTCGCGCAGGTGCTCGGCGAGCGTATCGAAGAGATCGGCGAGCGCCACACCCCGGCGCGGCGCGAACCGGCGCGACGGCGGCAGCAGCCAGGCAAAGGCCAGCGCCGCCAGCAGGCACAGCGCCCCGATGAAGCCCATGGCGACGCGCCAGCCGGCGTAGTCGGCCACCATGCCGGTCAGCACGCGCCCGGCCATGCCGCCGAAAGCGGTGCCGCCCACGTACAGCCCCATCGCCATGCCCAGGCCCTGCGGATGCACCTCTTCGGCCAGATAGGCCATCGCCACCGCCGGCACACCGCCCAGCACGACGCCGAGCACCGCGCGCGTGGCCAGCAGCCCCTGCCAGCCGGGCAGCACGGCCGCCGCCACCGTCAGCGCCGAGGACAGCACCAGCGAAACGCCCATCAGCGTCTTGCGGTGGATCGACTCCGACAGCAGCCCCGCGAACAGGATGGCGAAGGCCAGCAGCATCGTCGTGGCCGACAGCACCAGGCTCGTCTGCGCGGGGGACAGGCCGAAGTCGTGCCCCAGCAGCGGCATCAGCGGCTGCACGCAATACAACAGCGAGAAGGTCGAGAAGCCGGCGGCGAACAGCGCCAGGTTGGCCCGGCGATACCCCGGCGAGCCGCGCACCAGCCAGCGCGCCGGATCGGCGGGCTCCATCGTGGCGTGGGTGACGTGGGCGGTGGTGGGGACGGGCGTGGCGGACGAGCTGGCGGGAGCGTTCACGGCTGGCGATTCCAGGAGGACCGCCTATTATCGTTCGCAGCCGCGCGTTCCGCACCGCAGCGCGCCATGCGGCATCGCGCTCGCTGTCTGGCGGACAGGTCATCCAGAAATGGCCGGCCCATCGACCTCACCGACTTCTTCGGCCCGCACCATGCAGACCACGCTCTACTACTGGCCCGAAATCCAGGGTCGCGGCGAATTCGTCCGGCTCGCGCTGGAGCAGGCCGGCGTGCCCTACGCCGACATCGGCCGCGAGGACGAAGCCGCCATCGAACGCTTTCTCGACGATGCCGGCATCGCCACGCCGCCGTTCGCGCCGCCCTTCCTCGTGGCCGGCAAGCTGGTGATCCCGCAGACGGCCAACATCCTGCTCTACCTGGGCCAGCACTACGGGCTGGCGCCGCAGGATGAGGCCGGCGGCCTGTGGACGCACGGCCTGCAGCTGACCATCGCCGATTTCGTGGTGGAGATCCACGACACGCACCACCCCATCGCGTCCGGCGACTACTACGAAGACCAGCAGGACGAAGCGCGCCGCCGCACGGCGGATTTCCTCGCCAACCGCGCACCCAAGTTCCTGTGGTATTTCGAGCGCGTGCTGGCGCGCAACCCGGCCGGCCCGACCTGGGCCGTGCGCGACGCGCTGACGTATGTCGACCTGTCGCTGTTCCAGATCGTGGCGGGCCTGCGCTATGCCTTTCCGCGCCACATGCAGCGGTGGGAGGCGCGGCTGCCGCATCTGGCGGCACTGCACGGGCGGGTGGCCGCGCTGCCGCGCATCGCGGCGTACCTGGCGTCACCTCGGCGCATTCCGTTCAACACGATGGGCATCTTCCGGCACTACCCGGAGCTGGATGCGCTGACATGATCCGCCCGGCGCGCGGCCGGGGTCCGTCAGGGCATATCGGGTGCGCTTGCCGCCCCTGAAGCCGGCGCGGCGCCCGCTAGACGGCACCGGACGGCTTCGAGCGCGGTCGGCCAGCTGTCGATCGCCTGCAGGTCGTGAATGTCCTGCAGGTCGATCAGCAGTTCGACCACGCGATCGTCATCGACATCGACACCGGACCGCCGCAGCGCGCACGACAGCGGATCGTTGCCCGGCACCCGCAGCAGGCTCACGCCGAGTCCCTCGATATCGGCCCGGTAGTGCGCGTCGTCGATCAGCGCGCCGATGCCGCAGCGCCGGTTGCTCGGGCCACGGTAGCGCGGCTCGCCGTCCGCATCCTCGGAGCGGCATTGCTGGGCGAGCAGGTGGGCACGCACACGCTCGAACAGGTCCTTGATGGCGAGGCGCGTCGCCTTCCCTTCCATGGCGGTCATCTGCTCTGTGATGATCGGGTCGGTGATCGGGGCGGACCGCTCAGAACGCGTCGACCACGGCGCCGCTCAGGCCGAACTGGCGCGCGATCGAGTGCAGGCGCTCCTTCCATTCCCAGGTGCCGAACACGTCATGGGCGTTCTGCAGCTTGGACAGCAGCTCCACGGTGTCGCGGTCGTCCACATCGATGCGGGCCTTCTTGAGCGCGCGGCGCAGCGCCGTGACGCCGGCATCCATGTAGCGCGGGATCTCGTTGGCTGGCTTGAGGATGTAGCGCACCGGCACGCTTTCCATCGACGTGGTGTAGTCGCGCACGCCGATCAGGTTACCGATCGGGCAGCAGCGGCCGCCCTGGCCGTGGTACGCGGCCCCACCACGCGGCAGGATGGCGGCGCCGCCCTGCCCGAACAGATGGCGGACGGCCCCGTCATAGATTTCCTGTTTGCTGAGATACGCTTTGGTCTTCATTTTTGATGTGCCCCTGACCCCTGGTCTTTCTGCGCACGCCGCCGATTCGCTTCCGGTCTGACTGCGAGGACAGGCCGATCCGTACGACCTATCTTGGTTCAGGATGCACCAGAACCATGGACCGAGAAAGCGTGGGAATGTAAGTCATTTTTACCGTTTGCTTTTCCGCAACGGATTGCCCGCAAAGGTGCGCCGGACAACGCTTTGCGGGTGATTCGCAGCCTACGCGCAAGGGGTCGGGCAAACGGTGTCGATGTGGCCGCGCGACAGCGCGTGCGGCATCGTGCGCGCGCGTGGCGCCGGCGTCGTAGGCGGGGTGCCTACATCCCGTTGTCGGACTCCGGATGTCCGAGACAGAAGCCGCGGCGATCGTGATGCGCGCACATCGGCATCACTTCATAGCCAGCCGCGCGCAGTAGCACCGCGCGCGCGGCGACCTCGACCGGGGGCAGGGGCGCCCCGGTGGCGCTGTCCCGCACCAGCCGGCCCAGTTGACCAAAGGGCTGGCGCAGCAGATGTTCCAGATCCAGCGAACCGCAATACCGCAGCATCACATCACCTACAAGACTTCCCGCGCGGTCTTGCGATCGCGCAGCGTTACATCGACTCGTCCACCAGCTCGGGCAAGGTCACCAGCGCTTCGCACAGGCGCGCATGGGCGGCGCGCTGCGACCAGATGGCCTCGACCAGGGCGGCCACCAACTGCTCTCGCGGCACGCGGTTCACCAGGTCGTCGCGCGACCATCCGGACCGCCGCTGCACGCTGCACATCGCCTCCTGCACCTCGGTGCGCCATCGGGCGCCGACTCGCTGTTTCATGTTGTTCTCGCTGATCGGTCTGACGCGGCGCAAAGCGGGCCCAGGCCGGCTACGGCTGCGTTCGGGAAGGGATGGCGGAATCGGTTCCGCTCTTGCTTCATGACAACGGCATGCCGGGCGGAAACTTGATTGCCTGGGCCAGTAATTCCGCGCGCTCCCCCGGACGGTTTCCCCCAACGGGCGCAGCAACTTCCCGGCACGCCGGGAGCCCAATCTTTTCCGCCCCCGGCTCGCCCCGCCAAGGAGGTCCCGCTTGAATCCGTCCGCTTTCCTGTCGCGCCGCCTGCCGGCGCTGGCCCTGCTGGCCCTGCTGGCCCTGCTGACACCGACCGTCGCCGCCGGCCATGGCGAGGGCGACCTGCGCCGCTTCATGCACGGCATCGGCGCGGTGCCCGCCGCCGCGGCCGGCACGATGAACGTGTTCTTCAGCAGCTCCGGCCTGCCGCCGCGCGGCCCGGACCGCAACGGCAACTGGCCGCACGATGTGTACGTCGCCCTGTGGCACGCGGATTCGGGCGTGCTCGATGCGCCGCGCGTGTTCATCCGGAAACCCGAGGCGCAGGAACCGGTGACCGTGGCGCGCAATCGCGCCGGACAGGTCATGGTGTCGTTCGAAGACGGCTGGAACGCGCCGGAAAACGTGACCCAGCGCTTCGGCATCTACGACACCTCGCTGCGCCCCATCAAGCCGTATCCGCAGCAGGTGGAATCGGGCGGGCATTCCGGCCACGTGGCGGCGGTGGGCGAGCGCTTCGTGGTGTTCTATTCGGACGGCTGGATCGAGGGCGGCGGCGTCGACAATCTCGGCAGCGGCAACGGGGTCTACGTGAAGGTCTACGACGGACACGGCCACCGGCTGCGCGACATCGATATCGCCCACGCGCGCCGCGAGTGGTGGCCCATGATCGCCGGCGGCGACACGCGCGCGCTGCTGGCCTGGCAGCAATTCGTGCCGGGGCGCACCGATGCCGACCTGAAGATCGCGGTGCTGGACCCCGCCAGCGGCCGCGTCATCGGCGAACGCGTGCTGCGCGAACGCCTGCAGTACTACACCTACAGCGTCGCCTGGCTGCCGTCGGTCGAACGCTTCCTGCTGGTCGGGACGGCGCAGGGACATGGCTTTGCCGAGTTGATCGATAACGACGGCAAGGTGCGCGCGTCCATCTCCTGCATGCCGGCCTCGGTGCGGGAAGCCGCCATCGCGATCAACGGGCGCACGGCATACACGCCCGCCGCCGACGGCCGGCTACTGCAGCTGCAGGCCGGCCCCGACACCCTCACGCTCGCCGGCACGCTGATGGACACAGCCGGCAAGCCCGCGGACTGGCGCCCGATCGGCAGCATCGGACTGGTGCAGACTTCCGGCGCGCTCGACTGGCTGTCGCTGACGGAACAGGGGCTGGAACAGTTGCGCTTCGACCCCGCCAGGGTCCAGCCAGCCAATGCGATCGACCAGTGCCGCTAGGGTCGGGCTGGGCCCCGGGCCGTGGCGCCCGACGCGGCGGTCAGCGCGCGCAGCCGCACCCGCCCATGCCAGCGCGCCCGCACGGTCTCGGCCACCGGCGCCGCGTGGTCCGCCAATGACGGCGGCAGGATCAGATCGACCTCCACCCCGCCCTCGACGTAGTGCAGCAGGCAATGCCGTGCATCAAGCGGCGTGCCCGGCGGCAGCGCCTGCGCCAGCACGGCGCACAGCGCATCGCGGTCGGGCAGCGGCAGCGGATCGGTGTAGACCCGCTCGCGCGGATCGACGTGGAGCTGCACGTCGAGCACCGCCATCGCCGTATGGGCCGCCAGCACATTGGCGCGCGCGCGCACCGCGATCGCGTGCCCCTCGCTGACGGAGACGCGCGGATCCACTTCGATGTGCGCGTCGACCAGGGCCTGGTCGCCCGTCACGCGCGTGCGCAGGTCGTGGACATTGATCACGCCCGGCGTGGCCGCCAGGCTGGCGCGGATGGCCTGCACCTGCGCGGGCGGCAGCGCGCGGTCCATCAGATCGTTGAGCGCCTCCCAGCCGAACCGGATGCCCACCCGGCCGATCATCGCGCCCACCACGCAGGCCGCCACCGGATCCAGCCAGCGGAACCCCATCAGGTTGCCCGCCACGCCGACCGCCGCCACCAGCGATGACACCGCGTCCGAGCGCGCGTGCCACGCGTTGGCGACCAGCATGCGCGAACCGATGCGCCTGGCCACCGCCAGCATGTAGCGGAACAGCCCCTCCTTGGCGGCCAGCGCCGCCAGCGCCACCCACAGGGCCAGCCCATGCACCGGCGCCGCACCGTGCGGCGCGCTCAGGCTCGCGAGCGCCGACCAGATCATGCCGGCGCCGGCGGCCATCAACAGCAGGCCCAAGCCGAGCGATGCGGCGTTTTCATAGCGCGCATGGCCGTACTGGTGGTCTTCGTCCGGCCCCTTGTGGCTGTTGCGGTTGGCGATGAAAACGATGCCATCGGCGATCAGGTCCGACAGCGTGTGCAGCCCGTCCGCCACCAGCCCCTGCGAGTGCGACCACAGCCCGGCCGCGATCTGCCCGGCCGACAGCGCGCAGTTGACCGCCGCGCTGACCAGCGTGGTGCGCTCCGCGTGCTGTCTGCGGGCATCGGCCGGGATGGCGGGCGGCGAGGAAGACGTCATGGACGGAAAAGGAGAACGAGGGAACAGGCGCGAGGACATTGTGCCACGCAGCCCCGCCGGCACAGCGCCGCCCCGCCTTACGTTCCGTCCGCACGAATCAGAGTTTTCCGATAGGCCGACCGCACCGGTTGCGCGATGCTTGCCCGATCCAGCGGCAAATGGGTTGCCGCGCGTTCTGTCCGTTCCGGAGACTTCTCGACATGCAGGCCCCCGTCCGATTCGCGATCGCAGACGATCATCCCGGCGTGGTGGCCGCCGTGCGGCATCTCGTCTGCCGCGTCGAGGGCTTCGAAGTGGTCGGCGAAGCCACCAGCGCGGATGGACTGCTCGCCCTGCTGGGGGGCGTGCACTGCGATGTGGTCATCACCGACTACGCCATGCCGGCCAGCCGCCACGGCGACGGCATCGTCCTGCTCGAATTCCTGCTGCGGCGCCATCCCGGGGTGCGCGTCGTGGTGCTGACCATGCTGGAAACCCACGCGGTGGTGGACCGCATGCTGCGCGCCGGCATTCGGGTCATCGCCAGCAAGGCCGACAGCCCGCACCATATCCTGGAGGGCGTCCATGCCGCGCTGGCAGGCCGCGCCTACCTGTCGCCACGGTTCGGGCCCCGGCTGGACAGCGCCCACCCCGGACACGCCCCCGACGACCACGGCGCGCTCGATCGGCTCGGCAAGCGCGAACTCGAAGTCCTGCGCATGTATGTCGGCGGCGAGACCGTCAGCGAGATCGCCAGGCGGCTCAACCGCAGCGTCAAAACGATCAGCGCGCAGAAGCAGAAGAGCATGCGCAAGCTCAGGCTGGCCACCGAGGCGGCGCTGTTCGACTTCGCCGCGCAGCATGGCCTGCTCGGCACCACCGGGCGCTGAGCAACGTGATGGCCACGATGCTCCGGCGCGCCCTTCCGGCGCCTGCGCACCTCTGGCGGCGTGGCCGCGCGGCCTTGCTGCTGTGCGCCACCGCCATCGCACTGCTGACCACCTCCGACCGCGCGCAGGCCGACCGCACAACCCGGGCGCTGCCGCCCATGGGCCACCCGCTGATGCCGTCTGCCGCGGCACAGATGGCAAGCGGCACGCCGGCGGCGGCGATCGCGTTGTGGACGCTGGCCGTGCTCTCCATGCGGCACGTGCAACTGCGCCGCGAAAACCGGCGGCGGCGGCGTGCCGAAGCCGACCTTGCCCGGCAACTGGACTTCCACCACAGGCTGCTGGAATCGCTGCCGTTTCCGCTGGCCGCCCAGGACACGCAACACCGCTACGTGGCGGTCAATGCCGCGTTCTGCCACCTGTTCGGCCAGCCGCGCGAAGCACTACTCGGACACACCCCCGCGCATCTCGGATGGCGTTGCGCACACACGGCCGCACGCGCGCAGGACATCGACCGCCGCGCGACCGCTGCCGGCCAGGGCGCGTGCGAGGCACTGACCATCACGGCCGCAGACGGCCGCGAACGCCACGTCCTGTACTGGGTGGCGCCGGTCCACGGGCTCGATGGCCGACCGGGCGGCACGGTGGCATCGCTGATCGACATCGACGGGATCCGTGACGCGCAGGCGCCCGCCGAACAGCGGGCGCAGCGCCTGCATGAGCTCACCGAATCCCTGCCGGCGCTGGTGTGCCAGTTCGAGATGCGACCGGGCACGGCGGCGCGGGGCCGGATGCGCCATCTCGCCGGCAACGCCAGCGAGACGCTGGGTGCACCGGCCGGCAAGGCGCGGGGCCGCCTGCCCTCGCCCGCGCGGTTGGTCCATCGGGATGACCGCCAACGCATGCGCGGCACCGCGCTGCAATCCGCCGCGCAGCTCACGCTGCTCGATCAGCAGTTCCGGCACGGGAACGGCGACGGCCCGGTCCGCTGGCTACATATCCGTGCGCGTCCCCGTCGCGGAGCCGACGGATGCACGGTCTGGAACGGCTACCTGCGCGACGTCACCGCAGAGCGCGCGCAGGCCGATGCGCTGGTGTCGGCCAGGCAGGCGGCCGAATCCGCGCTGCGCGCCAAGGACCGCTTCCTGGCCACGATGAGCCACGAGATCCGCACCCCGATGAACGGCGTGCTCGGCCTGGTGGAACTGCTGCTGCAAACCCGGCTGGAACGCGAGCAGCAGCGGATGATGACACTAGTGCAAGAGTCGAGCCGGGCGCTGTTGCACGTCCTCGACGACATCCTCGACTACGCAAAGATCGAGGCCGGCCGCCTGTCCATCACGCCCGCGCCGACCGACCTGCGCGCACTGCTCGACAGCACGGTCGGCCTGCTGGCAAGCCGCGCCCATGAACGGTCGCTGGCGGTACGGGTGGACGTGGATGCAGCCGTGCCGGCCACGGTGTCGGTGGACGGTATGCGCCTGCGCCAGGTGCTGTCCAACCTCCTGTCCAATGCCATCAAGTTCACCGAACACGGCAGCGTGCGCCTCAGCGCCAAATGCATGGAAACGGCCGCCGACACGGTCCACCTCATCATCCGGGTCACCGACACCGGTATCGGCATTGCGCCGGAAGCCCAGGCCACGCTGTTCACGCCATTCGTACAGGCCGACAGCACCATCACACACCGCCAGTGCGGCACCGGCCTCGGTCTGGCCATCTCGCGCCAGCTCGCCCGGCTGATGGGCGGTTCGCTCGACATGGACAGCACGCCGAACGTCGGCACGACGCTCACGTTGCGACTGGAGGTGCCGGTCGTCGACGCACGCTATCGGCTGCCGCGCCTGGCGAGCGCAACGGTGCGCGTGGCCGTCGACGACGACACCTGCCGCCACGGGCTTGAGCAGTTTGCCGTCGCGGCCGGGTTGCGGGTCGTCCATACAGGCACTGCCGATCTCACTCTGGTCGACAGCGTACGCGTGCCAGCGGATGCGCCCCGCATCGTGCCCGTCACCGGAGACGCGCCCTACACCGGGCCCGGCCGCAGCATCCCGCGGCCGGAGGCCCTCAGCACCAATCCGCTGAACTGGCAGGCGTTCGTGCAGGCCTGCGATACCGCGCTCGCCCGGCCCGCCGATGGCCACGCCGCCAACGGCATGCCCAAGAGCCGCACCGTGCCGGAGCCGGCACCCGCTGCCGAAACCCCGGGCATGCACATCCTGGTCGCCGAAGACCACCCGATCAACCGCGAGCTGATCACCAGGCAACTGCGGCTGCTTGGCTACCGCGTAACCCTGGCCGAGGATGGTGCCGCCGCACTGCAGCGCCTGTGCGAGACCCGCTTCGACGCCCTGCTGACCGATTGCTGCATGCCGCGGCTGGATGGCTTCGATCTCGCCCGGCAAATCCGCCAGCGGGAACAGCAAGCGCCCGGCGGTCGACGCCTGCCGATCCTCGCCATCACGGCAACCACGCTGGCCGAGGAACACGCCCGCTGCCGCACGGTCGGCATGGATGGCTACGTGCTCAAGCCCACCACCCTGGCCACCCTGCAGGATGCCCTATCCAGGCTGGGGAACGCCGCAGTCTCGCCCGATGCGGCCAAGGCCCCGGCAACCGCGCCGGACAACGCGCTCGCGTTCCGCCTCGACGACCTGCGCCAGACCTTGGGCGATGGCCCTGCTGCCGTCAGCCTGATCCGCGTGTTCACCACCGCACTGGGAGACGACGCGAGGCAACTGGGCGGGTTGCTCGCCACGGCGGACCGCCCCGCCCTGCGCAAATGGACACACCGGACCGGTGGTGCACTGGCGCTGCTGCACCACACCGCCGTCGATGCCGAGATGTCAGCGTTCCGGCACGCCGTGCATAGCGCTGATGACACTGGGCTCCGGCAGGCCGGCGCCCGCATGCTGCAACTGCTCGCGCACCTGCAAGGCGTCATGCGGCTGGCCGAAACCCCCTCGCCGGGCACCGCCCCCACATGCCAATGACGGATTCACGAGCGCCATCCATTTCAAACGCATCCCGCGACACTTCTAGACAGGTTGTTCCAATCGCCCGCCTGCCCAAGCTGATCTCGGAGATCGAGGCCTATGCGGCGGCCAACGGCGAGGCGCCGTCGCCTTCGATCCGGCGCAAGCGGTCGACGGCAGCCGGCGCAGCCGGGTCCTGACCCGGCCCCCTACCGTGAAAGCAACGTAAAAATGGATGACGCGCGCCCCATGACCGGGCGCGCCAGGAGACACTAAGACCTGTTCGGGGGCCCGTTCGGTGCCGGCGGTTCGTGCAGATGCTCGATGACCTGCGCCACGCGCTCGCCCAGGTACTTGTTGGCGGCCAGCTCCAGCGCACGCATCAGCTCCACCTCGACCGCCACTACCGCCAGCGGCCGGATGCGCCAGATCACATCGACCAGCCGGGGCACGTCTTCCGGTGGCGGCAGCTGACCTTTCTCGTACTTGTCGAGCTCGCGCACAACCATGGAGACGAGGTCATCGGCAACGGCCTGCGTATGCGGACGGGCCCGCTCGATGATGTCGAGCACCTCCTCGAGCGGAAAGCCGGCCTGGGCCATCTGCGCGCCGGCCATCAGCAGCTTGGGATTGCGGGCCAGATAGCCGAGGCCGTCCGGCTCCAGCAGGCCGAGCCCGATGGCACGGGCCAGTGCCTGGCGCGAGATCGAGCACCCGAACAGCTTGGCCAGCGCCAGCAGCGAGAAATGCTTGGGGAACGCGTCCGACCACGGGCTACTGATGGCGGCTTCGAGCCCTAAGATGGAACGCAGGTCATGGCCTTCGACGAGGGCCTTGAGCAGTTCCTGGATGTTGGCGAGCGTGTAGCCGCGCGCCAGCAGATGATTGATCAGTTTGAGCCGGCCCAGATGTGCCTGCGTATAAATGCCGACGCGGCCGCGCCGCTCGGGCGGGTCGATCAGGCCGCGGTCCTGGTAGGAGCGGACGTTGCGGACAGTGGTGGCGGCCGCGCGCGCCAGTTCATCGATGGTGAACTCGCTCACGAGCGGAACAGCAGGCGGACCGGCATCGCCGGTTGGTTTGCGGGCAGGCATGCAAAAAATTCTACACGAGCGCTACGAGACGACCGCGCTGGCGGCCGGGCCATTCCGGCCGGGCACGGCGAGGAGACCGTCGATGTGCGAGCTGACCTTGCGTCAACGATTCTGGGCCATCCGGGTGGCGGGCGGGCTGTTCGCAGCTCTGTCGCTGCAGAGCTGCGCGAGTGCTGGTGACGAAACGGCCGGTGGCATCGCAGCAGCCAAGGCGAAGCAACTGGAGACGGCCCGTCAGCAGGCACGCGCGCCATTCTCCGCCGGCGAGATCGCCACGCGCGAGGTCCGACCCACCACGCTGCGCGACTCCGACCAGTCCGATACCATCGGCTACCTGCGCCACGTCGACTTCCGCTTCGACGGCGGCGTCGGCTTCCTGGTCAACCAGCTGACGCTGCGCCTGGTCCCGCGCCGGCCGGGCGATCCGGTCTGGCTCGACGACGTGTCGTCCTACGCGCTGCAGCCCGTCAGCGGTACGGTGCGCGTGACGGCCGACCACATGGCGGCGTTGTTCAATACGGTGGTGTTCGCGCGGGGTCCGGGCAACGATCCTCCCCTGCGCCGCTTTGCTTTCGCGCTCGACGACAGCACGCTGACGATGCACGCCGAGATGCGCCGCCGCGGCGCGTGGGTGTCGATCGAACTGCGCGGCCCGGTCATGCTGCGCGATCCGCAGACCCTCGTGTTCCATCCCAATGGCGTCAAGGTCCGCGGGCAGGACGCCGGCCCGCTGCTGGACGCCGCCCACATCGAGCTGGCCGACCTGCTGCCGGTCTCCACGCCGGCCGTGCAGTTGATCGGCAGCGAGATCGTCATGCACGTGCCCGCGCTGTTTCCACCCCCGGCGATCCAGCTGAAGCTGACCGCGATCCGCGTCGCGCACGACGGCCTGGCCATGCAGTTCGGCGACGGGGCCCCACCGCTGCCGCCGCTGGCCAACGCGGCCGACGCCCGGCACCCGGCACCCGGCACCCGGCACCCGTTCATCCTGTTCCGCGGCGGCGACGTCCGCTTCATGCGCTCAATGCCGATGAACACCCGCATCGACATCGTGGTCGCCGATCCCGCGCGGCCGTTCGTCTTCAACCTGTACCACTACCGCCGCGAGGCCGCCGCGCGCGGCATTACCCGCATGGACGCGGACGGTACGCTGCGCGTCGACCTCGCCCCGGTGCCGGCCGTGCAATAGGCCGGCGCGACGTTCCGGCCCGCTATTTCTTGCAGACGGCGCGCAGGATCGCCTCGCCCTCGGTACGTGGCACGACGGCCTCCCAGCTTGGCGCGTCGATGGTCTTGGCCAGCACCGTGCCGTGCTGGCCGTCCTGGATCAGCGCGCTGACCGGCAGGATGCGATCGTTCTTGCAGTCGTACACCGAAGTGCGCGAATCGTACTGGTAGGCCTTGCCGTCCGAGAGCTTGCGCGGCGCATCGTAGGCATCGCGCGTGGTGGCGCGCACGGTGCCGTCGGCATTGCGCTCGACGGAATCCTGGTCGAGGTAGAGCGTGCCGGCATTGTCAGCCAGCGGGGCAAGCTTCACCCAGTTGTCTGCGGCCAGCACCGGGAAACCAGCCATCATCAGGGCGACGGCCATCCAGCAGGCCACCATGGTTCGATCGTGTTGCATTGCCAACCTCCGTTCGCGTCGTCCAAGGCGCACGCGACCGCGGCGCCGCTCCGGCATCGCGTGCCGCACATCCGCACAGGGAATAGCAAGCGGCGTACCGCGGCGATCCCGCCCACCGTGCAGGCAACAAAAAGCCCGCTCGCGGCGGGCTTTCCTGGAGCGCGACGGGGCGCGTTACTTGGCAGCGGCAGCCATGAAATCGACGGCGGCCTTCACGTCGTCATCCGAACCGGCATAGGTGCCCTTCGGCGGCATGGCACCCTTGCCGTGCAGCGCGATATCGTACATCTTGGCCTTGCCCTCGGCGATGCGCGGCGCCCAGGCAGCCTTGTCGCCAAACTTGGGAGCACCGGCCACACCGGCGGCGTGGCACATCTGGCAGGTCGAGTCGTAGACCTTCTTGCCGATGTCGCCGGCGGCGGCTTGCGGCGCTGCCGCAGCGGCGGGCGCGGCCGGGGCTGCGACTGCGGGGGCCGCAGCAGGTGCGGCAGCCGGAGCCTCCGACGCCTGCGGTGCGGCCGCCGATGCCGGCGCCGCAGCACCGGCGGCCGGCGCGGGCGGTTCCTGCAGCTTGCCGCCGCCCGAATTGGCCATGTAGACGATCGCGCGCTCGATCTCGTAGTCGCTCACGTCATCCGGCGAGGTACCGCCGCGCGCGGGCATGCCACCCTTGCCGGCAAGCGCCACCTTGGTCAGGCCGTCCAGGCCTTGCGGCAGGCGCGATGCCCAGCTGGCCGCATCGCCAAACTTGGGCGCGCCGGCCACGCCCGCTGCGTGACAAGTCGCGCAGACTTCCTTGTAGAGTTGCTCCCCGGTCTTATAGACGTGCGGCGCGTTCACGTCCTTCAGCTCGAGATGCGCAACCGGCTTGATCCGATCATTGACGGCCTCTTCCGACATGCCGGAACTGCCCGCGCCCTCCTTGACACCAAGGCCGACATAGTTGGCCAGCAGGATGATGACGAGAATCGGAACAGCAAACGCGGCGATCACCGCGATGATCAGTTGCTTGGGGGTCTTGATCAGGGGCTCGTGTTCGTCGTGCTGCGCGTCGCTCATGCTCAACTCTCAGGATGGTGGAACCGCTCACAGCGACCGTCTGGACGCTACCGGCTTCAATCACGAGCATCGCCGGCAACGCGTGGGGCCGCGACGGAGGGCAGGAAGACCGTGCGATGCCGCCGCATGGGTCCGGACAGACCTGTCCCCGCATATTTTCTTGGCAAATATCGCGCGATTATAGCCGTAATGCCTGGCCGTTTGACACGCGGGAGAGCCCGTAGCATCACCCTTTCGACGTGGATCAAATCGGCGACGACGTGCACGCCGTCATCCGGACACGATGGACGGCCGCGGGCAAACACGCTATCCTATGCGACTTGCCTGCCGGCACGTTCTGTGCCGACTTGCGCCCGTAGCTCAATGGATAGAGTACTGCCCTCCGAAGGCAGGGGTTGCTGGTTCGATCCCAGCCGGGCGCGCCAAACCCTTCAAGGGTTTCCGCTGTTTCTGCGTCACCTCCCCTTTTTGTACGGCCGAAGACGGCCATGTCACCCCAAGCTGCGCCAGTGCCGGTGTCGTAAGCAACCGCATCCATTGCACGAGATGGCCCACCGGCAGGTGCGCATGGCACCCGCCGCACGCTCGCCACATTTCCCGACCACCCGACGCCTTGCTGACTTGCAACGGCTTGCCACGCTCCGCATGTCCGCATGCGATGCCGATCGGGCGGTTCGGCTGCACAGGAACATCCACGCCAGTGTCTTTCCAGGGAGGCCGCATCGTAAATGTTTACTTGTTTCTTTATGTATACAAATAGTAGTAATAAATAACACCCCATCCTTTCTGTGGGCAACGCCAGAAAACACTTTGATTTCAATAGCTTGCCGGATGTAAAACCGGATGGACGGCATGTGGTGTCGCGTGGATGGCGTTGATGGCTGGCTCCGCGACCGGTCGACAGGCCCGCAAGTTGTTCTGACGCCATCGACAGGCAGGCCACAAACAGCAAACAAGCTTTCCCGGTAGTTGCCCACAGCCGCAGGGCGAGTTATCCCCAATGCGGAAGCGGCCTACCCCGCGGAATTCACTGCGCGCCGGGTTTTCCGTCCGCTTCCGCGCGTTCCTCAGAGCATCTTCTGAACGTCGTTCAGTGATCGGTCCAGTTGCCTCTTCAGCGGCGCCAGCAGGCAATGCAGGCTGTGGCATTCCGCCGACCGCTCGCTCCGCAGATCCAGCAGTTGCAGGATGCCCGCGAGACCCGCGCTCACGTTCAGCAGTTGCGAACACGCCTGCTCCGTGGTCTCGCAGATCAGTTCGCTCACGACATCGAGTTGCCGCACGGCATCCGCGTCCGGTGCCTGCACGCGCTTACCGGCTTTCCCGGCCTGCGCGGCGAGCTGCGCGATGAGCTGGCGTTGGCGCACGAACGCCAGCAATTGCGGGGAACAGTTCGGCTCACGCATACCCAACCTCCGCAGGTGAGGGTGAGATGGCGGCGTCCAGCACGGCGGTACGGCGGATGGAAAATGCGACTCGCCCGGGACGAGCGCAGGCATCAGGCATAGCAGCCTCCTAGAACGGGGATGGAGGCCCGTCGCTCATTTCCACGTGAGGGTGGCGGGCCCGGCGGCGGGGGTGGAAAAACCGGCGTTCTAGGAAACCGGCCAGCACACGGCTGCCCCGCCCGGCCCGCCAGAGACTGCATGGGCGTGCGCGTGCACAACGGACAAAAAAAGCCGCGAGCGCGGCGTCCGCCTAGAACTCGTCGGGCTTCCACACCCGGTCACCGCTGTTTCGATGACGAGCCCATTCTTGGTGATCGGCCCGGAGGGTGTCAACCTGACGGCACAACAATTTACGACTGCGTGCGCCCGCTCATCCCGCATCCGCGGCGCATAGCGATGCGATTGCAGGTTTCCCTCCCCGAGACGGAGATCTGCAGGAACAGCTTGGGCACGCCGTCCGGGATCTCCCCGTCGACCGGGATGCCATAGCGGCGCAGCGCGTCGAGGTCCAGGCTGCGTCGTTTCGTGGTAACGCGTCGGCCCGACAAAGGCGACGCCGATGATGGAGAACATTGATGCGGCGCAGATGCCGCCCGCCCGGTGCTGTGCCAGAATGCATGAGCGGAAAACGGCGCACCGACGCCGTCCGCAGTCCCCGAAGCCTACCGGTGCTTGCACGGGCAAGCGTCGAGGACGACCAACAACACACTCCCACAAAGGAATCAGCAATGTCCAACCGTCGTCTATTCCTGAAGAGCATCCCCATCATGGCCGCCGCGGGCGCCGTCGGCATGGCGGGCCTGGCCCGCGCGGCGAATCCGATGGTCGCGGAGACCGATCCGCAGGCCGCCGCCCTCGGCTACAAGGCCGACACGACCAAGGTGGACCAGGCCAAGTATCCGAAACACGCCCCGGACCAGCACTGCGGCAATTGCGCGCTCTACCAGGGTGGCACGGCAGCCCAGGGCGGCTGCCCGCTGTTTGCCGGCAAGGACGTCGCAAACAAGGGCTGGTGCAGCGCCTGGGCGAAGAAAGCCTGAGCGCCGTCCACCCGCGCGGCAAGCGACAACGGACCCTGCGGGGTCCGTTGTCATTGGTGCGCCGGAAAGGGACGGATTTACAATGCGTGCCATGGCCTTCACCTTCACACCCACCGTCCTGGTCATCGATGACGAACCGCACATCCGGCGCTTCGTACGCGCGGCGTTGGAGGCCGAAGGCTGCGAGGTGTTCGAGGCCGACCGCGTCGCGCGCGGCCTGATCGAGGCCGGCACGCGGCAGCCCGATGCCGTGATCCTCGATCTCGGCCTGCCCGACGGCGATGGCATGTCGTTGATCCGCGACCTGCGCACGTGGACGGAAGTGCCGGTGCTGGTCCTGTCCGCCCGTGTCGACGAGCGCGACAAGATCGACGCCCTCGACGCCGGCGCCGATGACTACCTGACCAAACCCTTCGGCGTGGGCGAGCTGATCGCCCGCCTGCGCGTGCTGCTGCGCCGCCATGCCAAGCGCGGCGAAGACGGCGGCAGCATCATCGCCTTCGGCGACGTGCAGGTCGACCTGGCCCGCCGCCTGGTCAGCCGCAACGGCGAGCCGGTGCACCTGACGCCGATCGAATACCGCCTGCTGGCCGTGCTGCTCGGCCGGCGCGGCACCGTGATGACCCATCGCGAACTGCTGCGCGAGGTCTGGGGCCCGGCGCATTCGGACAGCAGCCACTACCTGCGCATCTACATGGGCCACCTGCGCCACAAGCTGGAGCGCGACCCGGCGCGCCCGCAGCACCTGCTGACCGAAGTCGGCGTCGGCTACCGCTTCGCCGCCTGAGCCTTACTGCTCCCGGATACCGGCCGCGTGCACGATGCGGCCGTTGCTGTCGTATTCCGCGCGGATGGCGGCGGTGAACTGCTCGGGCGTGCCGCCCACCGGCACCACCGAAGCCTGCGTGAGTCGATCGCGCAGGTCCGGCGCGGCCAGCGCCTTGTTGATCTCGGTGTTGAGCCGCGCAATGATCGGTGCGGGCGTCTTGGCGGGCGCGAACACGCCGAAGGTCGAGGCCATGTTCGCCTTGGCGTAACCCAGTTCGGCGAAGGTCGGCACCGTAGGCAGCGCATCGAGCCGGTGCGGTGCACCCACCGCCAGCGGCCGCAGCTTGCCGCTGCTGATGTGCTGCATCAGGGTCGGGCCGACGTTGGTCGACATCACCTCCACCTGCCCGCCCAGCGCGTCGGTCAGCTGCTGGCCGCCGCCCTTGTACGGAATCAGCGTGATGTCTACATGCGCCTGCACCTTGACCTGCTCCAGCGCCAGATGACCGACCGTGCCCATCCCCGAGGTCGACCAGCGGATCGTGCCCGGCTTGGCGCGCGACTGGGCCAGCATGTCGGCAAAGCTCTTGCCCGTGAAGGAAGACGTGCCCAGCAGGATCATCGGCGCGTACATGACGTTGACCACCGGCGCGATGTCCTTCTGCGGGTCATACGGCAGCTTGCCGAAGTGCGGATTGAGGGTAAGCGGGCTCACTGCGGAAAAGCCCAGCGTATAGCCGTCGGGCGCCGATTTGGCCACCGCATCCATGCCGATGCTGCCGCCGGCGCCGGCACGGTTCTCCACCACCACCGGCTGGCCGAGCTGGGCCGCCAGCTTCTCGCCCAGCGCGCGCGCGACGTTGTCCGAGATGCCCCCGGTCGGGTACGCGACGATGATGCGGATCGGCTTGGTGGGGTAGTCCTGTGCCAGGGCAGGCGCGGCGGACAGCAGTGGCGCGCCCAGGCATAGCAGCATGGCGGCCGCACTCAGGCGGCGACGGGTGGAGCGGACAGCGACAGCGGAAGTGACAATGGCGTCAGACGTCATGGCGCAATGGTGAGAGGTCAGCGGAAAACCAGCATTTTAGGCGGATGCCCGGGCCGGCACGCTTGGCGTACCCAAAGAAAAAGGCGCCCGAAAGGCGCCTTTTCCATTCCTGATCGAGAAACTGCGCCGATCAGAAGATGTGACGGATGCCTGCGCCCACACCGATTTGGTTGGTCTTGGCGTTGATGCCCGTGCCCGTGCCGCCCGGCTGTTCCGGAATGGCAGCGTTCTTGACCTTGTCGTAGGCCACGGTGCCGTACACCTGGGTACGCTTGGACAGCGAGTACTCGGCAAGCAGGACACCGGTGTAGCGCTTGCCGTCGTTGCCGGCGTCCAGCGCAGCGTTGCTGATGCTGTCGTAGTAGAACGCACCCGTCAGCGCCAGCGCCGGCGTGACCTGGTAGGTCAGGCCAGCCAGACCGATGTGGTCGCGACGCTTGGTGGCGCCCGGGGTCAGACCAGGACCCGATGCGTTGTTATACAGGTTCAGGCCAAAGGTGCTGCGGTCGCCCGCGCAGGTGCTGCTGTTCACGCAGCCCGTGTTATCGCTGCTGTCGATGTAGCCCGCGAACAGCTTGGCAGCACCAATGGTGTAGTTGCCGCCGATACCCCACACCTTCTGCTTGTTGCCGGCGGCGGTGGAATCCTGCTGTTGCTGGTAGAACGCGCCGATCAGGGCCGGGCCGAATTCATACGACACCGCGCCGCCCATGTAGCGGTTGTTTGCCGTGCTGCCGGCCTGCTCGCCGAAGCCGTAGCCCAGGCCAACGTACAGGCCGTTCCACTTGCCTTCGTACTTGAGCATGTTCGACACGCGCAGACCCGTCACGCCGTAGTAGAGCCACGAGTTTTCGTCGTAGTTGCCCACGCCCAGCGGGTCGAAGTTGCCGCCCATCGTGAAGCCGAAGTTGTATTGGCGGCCCATCGTCAGCGTGCCGTAGTCCTTGTTGGACAGGCCCACGAAGGATTGACGGTTGAACAACCCGCCGCTGTTGACGCGGCCGGTGTCCGGATCAAAGCCGCTTTCCAGCACGAACAGCGCCTTGTTGCCGCCACCCAGATCTTCCGAGCCTTTCAGACCCCAGCGGCTGTTGGACACCGCGCCGTTGTCCATACGCAGCAGGCTGTTGCCGGCTTGGTTCGCGTTGGTGGTGTAGTGAATGGTGGCATCGACAATGCCGTACAGCGTCACGCTCGATTGGGCGTAGGCCGAACCTGCGAACAGGGCGCCGACTGCAACCAGAATGGCAGACTTTTTCATGTGGGCTCGTTGAAAAGAAAGTGTGTCAAACGCCCGCTCCCGTGTGCATGAGGCGGGCTCCTCCAGATTTCCCGTGTTTCCTTGTTGGAAACGCCGGGGAAATTTAGCAAATGGCATTAAGTGCGGTAAAGCAATTCACAGAATGATTCGCCCAAGTGTGGTAAGCGCGCATCGTTCCTAATGCATCGCACCAAAACGGCCTCCGGCAAGGCTTGCCGCCTCGTTATGCCCTGCTGTGGTGCACAAAAATAAAGGCTGATTTGAAAAGCGGCGAGAATTAAACAAAAGGGTCGAGAAGCAATCCTGTTAAACCCTGAAATTGAGCGTCATTCACACCGGCTTGCATCGTTTCAGCGCTCACAACAAACCGTTCGTCGCACCACCGTGGATACGTCCGCCCCCCTGGCCTACGCTTCAGGCCGTGGCAGGGCATCGACAAGACCACGCACTCAGAACAGCACCGAAAATCCGTTGAAGAAGGAGTTCGCCATGCGACTCAGGCAGATTGGTATGGCCGCCCTGCTGACGGCGGGCGCCCTGGCGGCGGGCAGCGCATGGGCGCAGGCCGCACGCATCGAGGTGTTCGGCCAGGCGGCGCGGGAAGCACGTGATGTCTACAGCGATGGTGGGCGCACCGGTCGTTTCGATACCTACACCGAAGGTGCCCGCGCCCGTTTCGACCCCTATACCGAAGGCATGCGCAGCGACCCGGCCGGCCGCGCCCGCGAAGCCGGCGGCACGGTTTACGGCTACCCGGTGCCGAACTGATACGGTCACCGGTGGCGCGACTCAGGGCATCCTCAATTTCCCGCTCTTGGCCCGATCGAGCCCTGCCGGCGTTGCGCCGGCAGGGCTTTTTCATGGGAGCCGATCGCGGAGACTTGTCCGGCGTGATCGGCGGCGCGCATGGGCGGGCCCCGTGTGCCGCCTCGCCGCGATGTTACCGGGCGCCGCCCACGCGGTCGCGCGAGACGTCCATGATCATGCGCGACAGCAGATACAGGCGCGGCACGATGGAGTTCAGGTCGACATATTCCGCCTCGTTCGAGTGCGCGCCGGCGCCGGCCAGGCCGAAGCGCTCGAGAACCGGCGCCTGTGTCCTGGAGGCGGCGAATGCGGCGTCGGTGCCGCCGCCCTCCGCCTTGTCGTCGATCTCAAGCGACTTGCCGAGTTCGCCGTAGATCTTCTGCGCATGTTCGCCGAGACGATGCGACGCCGGCGTCGCCTCCAGCGGCGGCCGGCGGCGTTCGAACCGGACCGTGACCAGCGTATCGGGGATCAGCCGGGTCTTGATGCGCTCGTTGATGGTGTCTTCCAGCTTGTCGGCGTCGGCCGCGCGTAGCAGGCGCACATCGGCCTGGGCGCTCGCGGTGGCGGGGATCACGTTGCGGTTGGTGCCGGCCTGGGCCAGTGTCCAGTTGACCTTCAGCCCCGTCTGCGGGTTGGACAGGTCGCGCAGTTGCAGCACCTGGTGAGACAGTTCATACAGGGCGTTGCGGCCCTGCTCCGGTGCGCCGCCCGCATGGGATGCCTTGCCCTTCACATCCAGCAGGATCGCGCCGATGCCGCTGGTGGCAAGCGACAGCTTGTCGGTGCTGGCACGCGTGCCCTCGCACGAGAACACCGCATCCTGCTCGGCGCCCAGCTTGGCCAGCAGGGTGCGTGCGCCGGGCGAGCTGATCTCTTCGTCGCCGTTGATCAGCACGGTCAGCGTGCCGTACTGCTTGAAGCCGACCGACTGCAGGATGGACACCGTGTGCAGGATCACCGCCACGCCGTTCTTGTCGTCGGCAATGCCCAGACCGTAGGCGCGGTCGCCGTCGATGCGGAACGGCTGCTGCGCCAGCATGCCCTTGAGGTACACCGTGTCCATGTGCGCGATCAGCATGATGTTGCGCTTGCCCTCGCCCTTGAAGCGCGCCAGCACCATCTTGCCGATCTTCTCGGGGGTGTCGGCCATGCGGTAGGCGTGGTCGGTGGGGTCGACCAGCTTCACGTCACCGCCCAGCAGGCGCAGGCGGTCGGCGATCACGCCTGCGATCCTGTCCAGGCCCTCGAGGTCCCTGCTGCCCGATTCGATCGACACCAGCGTCTTCATGGTGTCGATCAGGGCCGGCTTCTCCTGCTGGGCGCGCTTGTAGATCTCGGCCGGCGGCACGGCGGCCGCCTGGCCCGCGGCCAGCGCGCCGGCCGCCACCAGCAAGGACAGCATGACCGGGCGCACTCCCCGCGCGAACGACGTGGCTCTCATGGAAGTTTCCTCACCTGTTCTCTTAGTTATGGTTTGCAACAAAGCACCGATTTTCGCACGGCGGCCCGGGGGCCATCGGCGGTGCCATCCCCTGTTCGGATGGGGATGCGCGGGAAGATGACGCACCTCAAATGGAATATCGGCCGTGCTGAGCAAAACGACAGCATGCCCCCTGCACAGTCGCTACAATTGCCGCCATGCAATACATCCATGTCGTCAACGGCGATGTCGCCGGCGCCGCGCTCAAGCAGGCGCTTGCCCAGGCCGGCCGCCCCGATTCCGTTGTGGTTCTGCGCGACGATCTCGCCGTCGGGCCGCTGGCCGACGTCGACGGCGTTGCCATGGCGCGCTCCGGTTTCTGGCAGCGCGTGGCGCCCAACAGCAATATCGATTTCGCCAGCGAGATGCACGGCGCGCTGGCGTCGCTGGCCGAGCTGCGCGAATCGACCACCGAAGTGGCGATCTGGCACGGCCAGAGCGCGTCGGACCAGCTGATGCTGCGCCGGGTGGCATTCCACCTGCACCAGGCGCCGCAGCGGATCAACGAAATCGGCATGGACGTGCGTGAGCTGGACCTGCCCGGCGCCCAAGGCGCGCTCACGACCATCGGCATGTATCCGGGCGCCCGGCTGGCCCGGCGCTTTTCCACGATCGCGCCGGTGTCGGTGCTGCGCATCGGCCGGCTGGCCTACGAATGGCAGCAGACCGTGCGCGAAAACGCCGACGTGCGCCTGTGGAAGGGCAACACCCTGGTGCCGGTGTCGTACGCCACCGTGGACGAAGTGATCCTGGAGCACGTGCCGACGGACTGGGCCTCCGCGCGCGACGTGGTCGCCAGCATCATGGGCGCCATCGACGGGCTGCTGGCCAGCGACTGGTTCGTGTTCTGGCGCTGCCGCGAACTGGTCGGCAGCGGGCAACTGCTGCTGCGCGGCGAGGCCGACTCGCTGACCACCTGCGAACTGCGTCGCAACGTCAGCGTCGCCGTCTGAGCCCGATCCGTTCAAGTCCGGCCGGCCCGGGCCGTTGAAGGAAGAAGTCCGGCGCGCCGGCGCGCTGCTTCACGCCCTCCTTCATTCTTCACCGACTCTCCTCATTGTGTGCCTTCAGGCCGATGCGCTTCGGCCGTCAATCCGGAAGCAACACCAACTATCCCGATCCGGGGGGACACATCGTGAGCATCTCATCTGTCAGCAGCAGCAGTTCGCTCTATACCAGCGCGATCCTGTCGTCGACCAGCACCAGTTCGACGTCTTCCACCAGTGACGCATCGAGCACGACGCCGGTGCGCCGCCATCATGGCGGCGGCGGTTTCATGCAGGCGATCGAGCAGGCGCTGAGCCAGCTTGGCTTGTCGACCTCGTCCACGTCGTCGACCTCGTCCGCTTCGTCGACCAACAGCACCAGCAGCACCAGCAGCACCAGCAGCACCACGGGCACCAGCAGCACGACCAGCGCCTCCGCGCCGCCGCCTCCGCCCGGCGGCATGCCGCCCCCGCCGCCCGGCGACGATGGCGACAGCGACGACAGCAGCAGCTCGACCGTCGGCCAGGACATGCAGAAGCTTACGCACGACCTGTTCTCCGCCCTGCAGAGCGCCAGCAGCAGCTCCACCTCCAGCAGCAGCGACAGCTCGTCGTCCAGCACCAGCAGTACCAGCAGCACGTCGGGCTACGGCTCCGACCTGGCATCGGGCCTGCAGAGCCTGATCTCGCAGCTCAAGAGCGGCGATACCTCGTCGTCGAGCAACAGCGCGCTGTCGACGCTGCAGTCGGACTTCCAGAAGCTGGTCAGCGACATGCAGGGCTCGGGCAGCAGTTCGAGCAGCGCCAGCACCACCGGCAGCACGTCTTCGTCGAGCAGTTCCAGCACGCCGTCGCTGACGGATTTCCTGGAAAAGCTGGCGCAGAGCGTGGCCGGTCAGTCGGCCTCGTCGATGGCGGTGGGCAGCAACATCAGCGTCTACGGCTGACACGCGGGCAGGCGCACGGGGTCAGCCCTCGTGCGCCGCCGGTGTCCCGGCGGCGTCGCCGTCGCCGGCATCCTGCGCATCCGCTCCGGCGGTGTGCGGGCCGCCTTCGCCCCAGGGCATGCCGCTCTCGCGCAGGCGCTTGCGCTGGAGCCGGTCGCGCCGGAACATCTCGGCCAGTTCCTCGCGGCCCTGCTGGGCGAGCGGCACCAGCTTCTTCTGGTCTCGGTAGACCGGGTAGAGCTGGTCCATCGAATTCAACGCATGGCGCCGGAAGGTCTGCGCCACGCGCAGTGCCTCGTAAGGCTCTTTGCCCAGGCCCTCCAGCACGTGCCGGGCCAGTGTCAGCGAACCCTCGAACATCTCCCGCTCGATCCCCTCGACCCCACGGTCGCGCAGCTGGTACACGTGCGACACGTTGCGTGCGCGCACGTAGAGCTTCAGGCGCGGAAAGCGCTCGCGCACGCGGTCGACCACTTCCAGGCTGGTCTCCATGTCGTCGATGGCGACCACCATGATGCGGGCCGTATCGGCGCCGGCTGTTTCCAGCAGGTCCATGCGCGTGGCATCGCCATAGAACACCTTGAAGCCGAAGCGCCGCACCATGTCGACCTGGTCGGGATCGTGGTCGAGCACGGTGGCGGTATAGCCCTGGCTGTACAGCAGGCGGCCGACGATCTGCCCGAAGCGGCCGAAGCCGGCGATGATGACCTCGTTGTCCTGGGGGCCGATGGCGTCCGGCGCGCGCGTCTTGCCGGCCATCAGGCGCGGCGCCAGGATCTTGTCGTGGAACAGCAGCAGCAACGGCGTGGCCGCCATCGACAGGGCCACCACCAGGTTCAGCGTGGCCGCCGTCTCCGCGCCCAGCACGTCGCCCGCCACGCCGGGGCCGAACACCACGAAGGCGAACTCGCCGCCCTGCGACAGCAGAAAGGCAAACAGCCATGCCTGTCCCCGCGCGATGCCGAAGCGCATCGCCAGCAGGCGCAGCGCGCCGATCTTCACCACCAGGAACACCGCCACCAGCAGCACCACCGCCAGCGGCTGGCGCATCAGCACACCGAAGTCGATCGACATGCCGACCGCGAGGAAGAACAGCCCGAGCAGCAGCCCCTTGAAGGGCTCGATATCGGTCTCCAGCGCGTGGCGGTATTCGGAATCGGCCAGCAGCACGCCGGCGATGAAGGCGCCCAGCGCCATCGACAGGCCCACGCTGTGCATCAGCAGCGCAATGCCTACCACCAGCAGCAGCGAGAACGAGGTGAACATCTCGCGCATGTTGGTGCGGGCGATCGCGCGCAGCACCGGCCGCAGCATGGTCCGCCCGCCGAAGATGACCGCCGCCACCACACCCACCGCCTTGGCCGCCGCCAGCCAGTGGTGACCGCCCGCGGTGTCGCCGGTGTCGGGCGCGAGCAGCGGCAGCAGCGCAATCATCGGGATGGCGGCAATGTCCTGGAACAGCAGGATGCCGAAGCTCGCCGTGCCGGCCGGCGTGCGCATCAGGTTGCGCTCGGCGAGCGTGGCCAGCGCGATGGCCGTGGACGACAGCGCCAGCCCGAGCCCCGCCACCACGGCCGCGCGCCATGGGTGGCCGACGGCCATCACCGCCAGCCCGACCGCCAGGGCGCAGACCACCAGCTGCAGCCCGCCGTAGCCGAAGATGCTGCGCCGCAGCGACCACAGACGCGCGGGCTCGAGCTCCAGCCCGATCACGAACATCATCAGCACGACGCCGAATTCGGAGAAATCCAGGATCGACTGCACATTGGTGATCAGCCGCAGACCCCACGGCCCGACGATCACCCCGGCCAACAGGTAGCCGAGCACCGAACCCAGTCCCAGTCGGCGTGCCAGGGGTACGACGGCCACCGCCGCAGCCAGGTAGATGACGAAATTGGCGAGCAGATCGTGCGATTGCATGGAGCGGAATCGAGAAGAAGGGTCAGGCCGGAATCAGGCGGGTACAGCCGCCAGCCATGGCTGCAGGCTGGCGCGTACCTGCTCGAGATGGGCATCGAGCACTTCGGGCGAGGCGTCGTCGGCGTCGTGCAGCACGTGCGGCGGCAGCCAGTGCATGCCGCACAGGGCGGCGGTCTGCTGCAAGGGCAACAGAAACAGGTCGAAGGCGTGGCCGTGGATGCCGTCCCGACTGTAGGCGTGCGCGCGGCCGCCGGTGGTCGCCAGCACCAGCATGTGCTTGCCTCGCAGGGCCGTGCCGCCCGGCCCGTAGGCCCAGCCCATCTCCAGCACGACATCCAGCCACTCCTTGAGCAGCGATGGCGTGGCATACCACTGCACCGGAAACTGGAGGACCACCAGGTCGGCGGCTTCCAGCGCCTGCTGCTCGGCGCGCGCGTCGATGTCGAACTCGGGGTAGTGCCAGTAGAGATCGTGCAGGGCCACGCCGGGCAGGCCGGCCAGCATGCGCGCCAGCGGCTTGTTGGCGCGCGAGCGGCGCGGCGCGGGATGCGCGTAGATCACGAGAATGCGCGGCGGATGCATGGGGATCGGGAAAGTCAGGAGGCGGTGCGTCTTGATGACGCATCTTCGCACGGCTATCGTGGCGCGGCGCGAGGGCGTGGATTGCCGGATCGGGTGGTGCATCGGCCTCACCGCCATTCTCAAGCGATCGGCACACCTCTTATTGTGCGACGCAGCATTTCCAGTTGCAGGAAAACGACAGGCCGGAGAACCGTGCCCGACTGCGATAAATCAATGATCCGATGGGAAAAACCAGCGGCAGGCTGACACCACGCTTACGGGCAATCCTCGATTGCCCTAAAATAGCATGATGCATTGCACAACACGCAAACACACCCGCTTGCGTGGACACGGGGTGCCGTCGGCGCCTCGTCTCATGATCCGCCGCCCACCGGGCTGGCACTGAAAGGAAACGCTGTCGTGAACCCGCTCGAACTGAGCAAGGCCATCGGCGTCGTCACCCAGGACGACATCGACAAGACCGAAGCGGCGCAAGGCTCGCCGCGAACCACCGTGCTGGTGCGCGAGCTCGCCGCGCATCATCGGTCGCGCCTGCTCAAGCACCTGCTCGCCCTGGGCGACGAGGACCGCCTGCTGCGCTTCGGCCAGGTGGTGGGCAATCACGTCATCGAAGCCTATGTCGACAGCATCGATTTCGACCACGACAAAGTGTTCGGCGTCTATGACGACCGCCTGACCCTGGTCGGCGTCGGCCACCTCGCTTACCTGCGCGACAACCCGCAGGGCCGGGTGGCGGAGTTCGGCGTGTCGGTGCTGGAGTCCGCGCGCGGCAAGGGCGTCGGCAGCGCGCTGTTCCAGCGGGCGGCCATGCACGGCCGCAACACCAAGGTGCGCACGCTCTATATGCACTGCCTGTCGCGCAACGCGGCCATGATGCACATCGCCAAGAAGGCCGGCATGCGCGTGCAGTACGCCTACGGCGAGGCCGATGCCTACCTGGAGCTGCCGCCGGCCGACACCATGAGCCTGCTGACCGAGGCGATCGACGGACAGGTCGCCGACCTCGACTACCTGCTCAAGCGCAACCTGCGCGACGTGCGCCGCTTCGGCCAACGCTTCTGGCGTTCGCTGCTGCCGCTTAAGCGCACCGTCTGATTCCGCGGCGCCTCTGCCCGCCGCCACCAAGCAAGACGCCCGGACTGTCCGGGCGTTTTTTTTCGTCCGCGCGACACATCGCCTGCCTAGAGCAATTGCGCGCTTGTCAGCCGCGCAGGCGCCTCCCCTACGATGATGACAAGGCACCGCTCGCCCTCCAGGGGTGGCCATCACCGTCGCCCGCGAGCCGATGCCGAGACAAGAAGAAGGAGACGACGATGAACACGCAATCCGTGCGGCTGCCGCTGCTGGCCGCGGCCGTGCTGCTGGGGGTGGGTGCCCTGCCCGCCATCGCCCAGGACACCGGCATGGGCGACACGGCGATGATCAATCCCGCCGGCATGAAATGGAGCGATGCGCCGCCCACGCTGCCCAAGGGCGCCAAGCTGGCCGTGCTGTACGGCGACCCCGGCAAGGACGGCCCCTTCGTCATCCGCATCAAGGCGCCGGCCGGCTACAGGGTCCCGCCGCACTGGCACACACAATCCGAAACCCTGACCGTGATCTCCGGCACGCTCTATCTGGGCGGCGGCGATGCAATGGACATGGGTGCAGCGCACGCGCTCAAGACCGGCGGTTTCCATTACCTGCCGGGCGGCGCGCATCATTTTGCGTTCACCAAGACGGCGACGGTGGTGCAGATCAACAGCACGGGGCCGCTGGATATCCACTACGTCGATCCGAAGGATGATCCGTCGAAGCCCTAGCCACCGTCAGCCGGCACGCATCGTGCGCGATTCGGGCTGGCTGTCATGCAGACTGGTCCGGGCGGACGGCCATCGAAGGCGACGTAGTACAGTGGCCGGCACCGCCCTCCACCACCGACCCAGATCGCCATGACCGACGACGAACGCGCCATCCGGGCCGTCGTGACCGACTGGCTCGCCGCCAGCCAGGCCGGCGACCTGCAGGCGGTCCTGAACCTGATGACGGACGATGTGGTCTTCCTCGTCCCCGGGCAGCCGCCCTTCGGCAAGCAGGCCTTCGCGGCCATGTCCGAGGGCATGAAGGCGGTGCGCATCGAGGGCACGAGCGACATCCAGGAGGTCCGGGTGTTCGGCGACGTGGCCTACCTGCGCAACCATCTGCGCATCACCATCACGCCACTGGGAGGCGGCCCCGCGATGCATCGGTCCGGCCCGGCCCTGTCGATCCTGCGCAAGGAGGCCGACGGGCGATGGCGGCTGGCGCGGGACGCCAACCTGGTGGTACCCGACCCGGAGCCGGCCTGAGGCCGGCGCGCCGGGCCGGTCACGCCGGCGGATTCACCCTCCGGCGCGTGACGGCAAAACGCTCATCGTCCCGGCGGATTGGCGAAGCGATACTGGTTCAGCGCCTGCCAGATCAGTTCGCGCAGCGCGCGCTCGGGCTGGACGAAGCCGGCGCCGGTGGCGTTGTCATGGCCGGGCGCATCCATATCCACGGCCGTCTTGCGCAGGGCGCTGTAGATCTGCTCCGGCGTAGCCTTGGGTACCGCCTGGCGCATCAATGCCGCCACGCCGGCGATGTGCGGCGCCGCGGCCGAAGTGCCGTAGAACTGATACGGATAGGCAGGGTAGTAGCGGCAGTTCAGGTTGTAGACGCCGAAGCCACGGTCGCCATCCTTGGCCTGGATGCCGAAAAACACCGAGCTCGCACCGTCCGGCCCGACCAGGTCCGGCTTGCCGTCGAGAACGGGGCGCGGCAGCGCGCGGCCGTCATTGTCGAACAGCATCAGGCCGCCGCCATGCGACGAGAAGCGCTCCAGCTGCGCGGTCTTGAGCGACGGATCGCACATCGGCGTCGCGAGGTAATTGGCTGCGCCGGTCGCGATCGCATTGGGCGAAAGGACATGGCCGAACAGGGCCGCATCCGCTGTGCCGAACTGGCCGATGACGATCCGGCTGGTCTGCAGACGGACACGCCGCGGCGCCGTGCCATCCACCAGGAAGACCTGGAGGGTGGCTTCCGGCTCGGTTCCCAGCAGCGTCCCCCATGCAATGGCCTGCTGGCCGATCACCGAGGCATCGGTGCAGCTGGGGTATGGCTCGCCGTCGAGCATGACGTTGAACGGCTTGCCGTTCTTGTCGGCCAGGCACACCTGGAGCGAGCTGGTGCTGTTGTCGAACGGCTGGTCCCAGTAAAGCTGGAGGCTGAACCGGTAGAAGCCGACGATCTGGCGCGTCGCCCGCACCGGGAGGGAGAACACCTGGCTGGCGCCCGAGGGGTCGAAGTTCAGCGGACGGCCGGGCGTGCCGGTGCCGTTCGGATCGATCGGCTGGTCGGCAAAGCGCGCGTTGTTGTTGATGTACGAGACAGGGGACGCTCCTACGCCATCGTTGCCGCCGGCGGTGAAGTACGCGATCCCGTGGTTCTTGACCACGTTGTCGATCGCCGCGCCGACAATCCCGGACTGGAAAGCGGGTTCATAGGAATATTGGAGGTCGTCAACGATGACCTGCGCGCCGCCGCCGGCAACGCCTTGGGCGTTGCTCTTGTTCTTCGGCAAGGCCAGCGTCTCGATGCCTTGCGCGAGATCGGCCATCCCCGCGCTCCCGGAATAGAAGACGATGTCCGCGCCCGGCGCCACGTCGTGGATGATCTCGGCCATGGCACGGCCTTCGTCCGTGCCGTCGGTGCAATCGCGCAGCTCCTTCACGATCCGGATGCGGCCGTTGCCCGGCAGCTCACCGCGTGCGATATCGTCCTCCATGGTGTCCTGGCGGCCGTTCTGTGCAACGTAGCGTGCATCCTGGTTGAGCTGGCTATTGCAGTTGAACGAATCCGAGATCAGGCCGACGGTAATGCCCTTGCCGGTCAGCTCGATGCCCAGGCCCTTCACCGCTTGCCGCAGCGAGCGGCTCAGCTGGGCGTAGTCGCCCTGGCCCTGGACCACGCCGGAGCGCGTGGACCGGCTCACCTTGCTGATGCGCTGGATCTGCTGAATGGCCGCGGCCTCGTCGATCTTCGCGAGGGGCAGGCAACCGCTGATGACGTTCCGATACACCGCGGCCGTCTGGAATCCCAGCCGCTCCAGCTGGGCGACAGCCTGCTGGGCATCGCCCTGCGTCATGACGTCGACGTCGACGCAGTTGCCGGAGCGGGCCACCACCGCCGAACTCTCGAGAATGCTGTTGGGAGCGGCCGTCGCGCGCGGCGCGGTATTGCGCCGCAGGCGAATCAACGCGCCGTCGAGCTTGGCGGCGTTGTGCTCCGCCCGCGCCTTCGGCGACAGGCCCGACGGGATGCCGTCGACCTTCGGCGCCGCCGAGCCGGCCGGCTTCGACGGCAGGACCTCGGACTGGGCCATCACACTGGCTGAAAATACGCTGGATAATGCAACGAATAATGCTGTTTTTAAAATCCTTGAATTCAACACCGAGGCGCTCCTGAATGGGGACGCCCCAATATAAGAGAGCAGGACTCCAGTGATAAGCCAGTTGAGTTTTATTGAACCGGAAAGCCATGCGGTATGCATGGGGTTGCAATAATCATCCGGTGTTTTTTATACCCAGAAGAAAAAGAAACCGGATTCGACTTTAAGCCGGCAGCCGCCCCCAAGGCCAGGGCAACGCATCCGCCCTCCGGGAGTGGCATCTTCAGCCAGGGCGTGCGGCGCTTACCGCCCCGGCGCGCCTCGTCAAACCACGACCGGCAACGCGGTCGTATCCTTGATCCGCTCCAGCGCGAAACTGCTCTTGACGTCGATCACCGCCGGATGCGCCAGCAGCTGGTCGCGGATGAAGCGGGCGAAGTGGTCCATGTCTTCGACGAACACCTTGAGCAGGTAGTCCATCTCGCCGGTCATGGCGTAGCAGGTGACGACCTCGGGCCAGGTGGCGACGGCGGCGCGGAAAATGTCGGAGGGCGCCTTGCCCTTGGGCGCGCCGCCCTGCTTCTCCAGCCGCACGTTGATGTAGGCCGACAGGCCCAGGCCGATCTTGCCCGGGTCGAGCAGCGCAGCGTACTGGCGGATCACGCCGCTTTCCTCCAGGCGGCGGATGCGGCGCAGGCAGGGGCTGGGCGACAGATTCACCCGCTCGGCGACCTCCAGGTTGGTGAGACGGCCATTGCTCTGGAGGACCTCCAGAATCTTGCGGTCGATCTTGTCCAGTTCCACCTTGCTCATTTTGTTGCTCCGCACCAAAACATTCGGCAATTTTCTTGCGCAAATTTAGCAAGGAGGGCACAACTTCGCAATTTTTGCGTGCGTGGACACTTCTACACTGCGTGGATCGTCCAAATCCTGAGCGCTGACCCCAGCGCCGCACCCCGCAGGAGGCTCCGCCATGTCATTCCCGCCTTGGGAAAACCCGATGGGCACCGCCGGCTTCGAGTTCATCGAATACGCCGCGCCGGACCCCGTCGCCATGGGCAAGCTGTTCGAGAAGATGGGCTTCAGCGCCATCGCGAAGCACCGCCACAAGAACGTGACGCTGTACCGCCAGGGCGGCATCAACTTCATCATCAACGCTGAAGCCGATTCGTTCGCGCAGCGCTTCGCGCGCCTTCACGGGCCGTCCATCTGCGCCATCGCCTTCCGCGTGCAGGACGCGGCCCTCGCCTACCAGCGCGCGCTGGAACTGGGCGCGTGGGGCTTCGACACCCACAGCGGCCCGATGGAGCTGAACATCCCGGCGATCAAGGGCATCGGCGATTCGCTGATCTACCTGGTGGACCGCTGGACCGGCAAGAACGGCGCCAAAGACGGCGACATCGGCAACATCAGTATCTACGACGTCGACTTCGTGCCCATTCCCGGCGCCAACCCGAACCCCATCGGGCACGGCCTGACCTACATCGACCACCTGACGCACAACGTCTACCGTGGTCGCATGAAGGAGTGGGCCGAGTTCTACGAACGCTTCTTCAACTTCCGCGAGATCCGCTATTTCGATATCGAGGGCCAGGTCACCGGCGTGAAGAGCAAGGCCATGACGAGCCCGTGCGGCAACATCCGCATTCCCATCAACGAGGAAGGGACGGAGAAGGCCGGCCAGATCCAGGAATACCTGGACATGTACCACGGCGAGGGCATCCAGCACATCGCGCTGGGCTCGACCGACCTGCACCGGACGGTGGACGCGCTGCGCGGCAACGGCATCAAGCTGCTGGACACCATCGACACGTACTACGAGCTGGTCGACAAGCGGATCCCCGGCCATGGCGAGAACGTGGCGGAGCTGAAGAAGCGCAAGATCCTGATCGACGGCGCGCCGAGCGACCTGCTGCTGCAGATCTTCTCGGAAAACCAGCTGGGCCCGATCTTCTTCGAGTTCATCCAGCGCAAGGGCAACCAGGGCTTCGGCGAGGGCAACTTCAAGGCGCTGTTCGAGTCGATCGAGCTCGACCAGATGCGCCGCGGCGTGCTGAAGGCGGATCAGCCGGCCTAAGGCCCGATCGCACCAGGCCCCGGCACGCTCCCATGAAAAACGCGACCCTCGGGTCGCGTTTTTTGTTGCGGGCGCCGGCCGATGCCGCGCTCATTCGCCCTTGGTAGCCGACGGGCCGCCCGGCGTGACCGCTGCGGCCGGTGTGCCGTGCTGTGCACGGTGGGCATCGTGGCGGGCCTTCATGAATGCGCGGATCTCATCTTCGGTGACCTTGCCGTCGTGGTTGGCGTCGATCTCGTCGAAATGCCTGGCGAGCTTGGGCAGGCCGGCCTGCATTTCTTCCCGGGTCAGCGCGCCGTCGCCGTTCTTGTCGGCGGCCTTGAACTTGGCATCCAGGCGCGCCTGCATCTTGCCGCGCATCTCGCCCGCGTGGGTCTTGTGCCAGGCAGCGAGCTCATCCTTGCTGATCTGGCCGTCGTGGTTGGTGTCGATCTCGTCGAAGTGGTCTTCCAGCCAGCGATGCCCCTTCGCCTCGTCGCGCGAGACCATGCCGTCGCCGTTGGTGTCCAGCTTTTTGAATCCGCTGCCGTGATGGTGCATCGGCGCGGCGGCCGAGGGGGCCGGGGCTCCGGCCGCCGGTGCGCTGGCGTCCTGTGCGCGGGCGCTCATGCCCGACATGGCCAGGAAGAGGGCCGAGGTGGCGAGGAAGGTTTGGACAACGCGCTTGTTGGTCATGCTCAGCTCCTTTCACATGCACTGTGTACGGGATTAGAACCCGAGGATGCGCGCGCATTGCCGTGTTTTACACGCTGTTACCGCATGACATGACTTGTAATACGCGCACGCCGCAACCGACAGGCGGACGGATCAGTGGTCCACGCCGTCGTCGGGGCCGACGCCCTTGCGCGCAGCGGCGGCCCCACGATGGCGCGGACCGGTGATGCCGAGCTGGGGCGCGTTCTGGGCATCATTGATGTTGGGCGGCGCCGGCGTGAGCGGCAGTGCGGCGCCCGGCATGGCGGTGTTGGCCGGATTGCCGACCATGGCGCTGGGCGGGGGCGGCGGCATGGCGGGGGTCGCCATCGGCGCGGCGGCGCCGGACGGCGGCAGCGGCTGCGGCGCATTGCGCGCGGCAGGCGAGACGCCGGCCACGGCGCTGGCCGGCAGCGCGATCTCCTGGCGCACGCCGTTGCGTTCGATCACCACCGCGCGGGCCTTGATCTCCACCAGCTTCAGACTGGGCGACAGCGCCTTGCCCGCGCGGATGGCCTGCGGCGGGCCGCCGTCGATCGACACGATGGCCGCGCCGCTGCCGTCGACCAGATCGGCCACCACGCCGGCGACCTGCACGTCGCGCGGACCGCTTTGCGGACCGCCGCCGAACAGCGTGACGGCAGCGCCGGTTTCCAGCGCTTCGGTCTGCGCCACGCGCGCTTCGCGCGGCACGCTCAGCGAGCGCAGCGACGACAGCGTCAGCACCCAGTGGGCCAGCAGCGCACAGAGGGCAGCGAACAGCACCAGGCTGAGCAGACGGGACGACTGTTGAACGGTCATGAAAGGCGGATCCACCGTGGGAATCTTCTGATTCTAGCTGCCCTTCATGCCGGATCGGTGAACACGATGGCTGCGCTTGGCTGATCGCCGGCCGGCAAGACCGCCCGACGGCAGCTATGGTCAAGTGTCGCGGCTATACTGTGCTCCCCCCTTTTCCACCCATCTCTCACCCATGATGCAAGGCCAACTCCGCACCCCCGTCCGCCAACGCGCCTTCGCCCGTCGCGCGGCACGCGGCTTCACGCTGATCGAGATCATGGTGGTGGTGGTGATTCTCGGCATCCTGGCCGCGCTGGTGGTCCCGAAGATCATGAGCCGGCCCGATGAGGCGCGCATCATCGCGGCCAAGCAGGACATCGCTTCCATCTCGCAGGCGCTCAAGCTGTACCGGCTGGACAACGGCCGCTACCCGACCACCGAGCAGGGCCTTGCCGCGCTGGTCACCAAGCCGACCACCGAGCCGGTCCCGAACAACTGGAAGGGCGGCGGCTATCTGGAACGCCTGCCGAAAGACCCGTGGGGCCACCCGTACCAGTACCTGAACCCGGGCGTGCGCGGCGAAGTCGACATCTTCAGCTACGGCGCCGACGGCCAGCCCGGCGGCACCGCCAACGATGCCGACATCGGCAACTGGGACAATTGATCGACTGACCGGCCGATCCCCATTTACACATCCGTCATGCAGCACCGCCCCGCTCCACATCGCGCAGCCCGCGTGCGCCGCGGCTTCACGTTGCTGGAACTGCTGGTGGTGGTGGTCATCATCGGCATCGTGCTGGGCGTGGTGGCGGTCAATGCCACGCCCAACCCGCGCTCGCAGCTGGCGGACGATGCGCAGAAGCTGGCACGCCTGATCGAGCTGGCCCAGGAAGAGGCGCAGCTCACCGCGCGCCCGGTGGCGTGGGAAGGCGACGCGCAGGGCTGGCGCTTTCTGGAGTCGACGCCCGGCGGCTGGCGCGTGATGACGCGCGACGTGCTGGCGCCCGGCCACTGGCGCCAGCCGATGGACAACGTGCAGATCGTGGCCGGTGCCGCCGCCGCGCCCGGTGCGCCGCAGCGCCTGGTGTTCGGCCGCGAGGCGATCGGGCTGCCGTGGCGCGTGGCGCTGTCGTCCCGGGGCGCGCGCATCGACGTGGTGTCCGACGGCGGCCCGCGCGTACTGACCGAGGCGCCATGAGCCGAGCCAGCCGAACCCGCCGGGCCGCGCGGCGGCATGGATTCACCCTGCTCGAAGTGCTGGTCGCGCTGACCATCGTGGCGGTCGCGCTCACCGCCACGATGCGCGCGATGGGCAGCATGACCGTCGCCAGCGAATCGCTGCAGACGCGCATGCTGGCCACCTGGAGCGCCGAAAACCATCTCGCCGGCCTGCGGCTCGCGCATGCGTATCCCGAACCCGGCACGCGCGGCTTCGCCTGCCCGCAGGGCGACGCCCAGCTGTGGTGCGAAGAGACGGTCGCGCCCACGCCCAATCCGGTATTCCGCCGGGTCGAGGTCGCGGTCTATGCCGATGCCGGCCGTGCCGTGCGCCTTGCCTGGCTGGTCACCCTGCTGCCCAACGATGCGCGCAATCTCTTCTGACCGCGTGCGCGGCTTCACCCTGCTCGAGCTGCTGGTGGCGATCACGCTGCTGGCGATCCTGGCCGTGCTGGCCTGGCGCGGGCTGGACAGCATGACGCGCACGCACGAAGCGCTGGCCCAGCGCGACGAGCGCATCGAGGCCCTGAAGACGGCCTATGCGCAGTTCGATGCCGACTGCACGCAACTGGCCGATCCGTCCACGCTGGCGCGCCCGCCGGTGGAGGTCGATGCCGACCGCGTGCTGCTGGTGCGCGACCGGCGCGACGACGGGCAGCCGCCGGCCTGGCAGGTGGTGCTGTATCGCGCCGTCAACGGACGGCTGGAGCGTTTGCAGAGCGCGCCCATCACCAATCGCAGCGACCTGCGCGGCGCGCTCGACAACCTGCGCCAGGGCGGCGCCAATGCGGCCGTCTACAAGCTGGCCGACGCGGTGGACGGCATCGCCGCCCGCGCCTGGATCGAGTCGGGCGGCTGGATGGACAACACCGGCGCCCTGTCGGCGGCGCTGTTCCCGGGCGGCAGCAACACCACCACGCTGGCGGAGCTGTCGTCGGCGTCCGCGGCCAGTGCATCGGCCGTCGCCGCCACCAGCGTGGTGGTGCCGGTGGCCACGGTGCGGGCCGTGGAGTTGGCGCTGCTGGTGCGCATGACACCGCAAGGCACGCCGCAGCGCTTTACGCGCATCTGCATGACGGGGCTCTGACATGATGCGACGCTCCCGCCCCGCCCTGCCCCGACAGCCACGCGGCGCCGCCGTGGTCACTGCCCTGCTGGTGGTGGCGCTGGCGGTGGTGATCGTCTCGGGCATGCTGTGGCGCCAGCAGGTGGAGATCCGCGCGGTGGAGAACCAGCGCCTGAAGGCGCAGGCCACGTGGATTGCCCGCGCCGGCATCGACTGGGCCCGGCTGATCCTGCGCGACGACCAGCGGCGCACCGGCGCGGTCGACCACCTGGGCGAAATCTGGGCGGTGCCGATCCAGGAGACCCGGCTGTCGGACTTTCTCGGCAGCTCGCTGCGCACCGATGGGGCGGGCGAGAGCTCCTACCTGTCCGGCCGCATCTTCGATGCCCAGGCGCGCTTCAACCTGATGAACCTGCTGACCCTGCAGACGCTGGGCACGCGCACCGTGGTCACCGGGCGCGACAAGGACGGCATCAAGGCGTACGCCCGGCTGCTGCAATCGCTCAACCTGGACCCCAGCCTCGCCGATGTGACAGCCACCTGGCTGGCGCGCATGCTGGGCGGCATCCAGTCGACCGAAGGCGGGCAAGGAGGACAAGGCGACAGCGGCGGCGGTGGCGGTGACAGCGGCAACGGTCCGCGCCCGCTGGACGACGTCGATGGCCTGCTCGCCATCCCCGGCTATACGGCGGATGCCGTGCGCGTGCTGCGGCCGTTCGCGATCGTGCTGCCCGCCCGCACCCTGATCAACGCCAACACCGCGCCGGCCGAGGTCCTGGCCGCCGTCATCCCCAGCCTGAGCCTGGACCGCGCCCGCGCGCTGGTGCAGGCGCGCGACCGCGCCTACTTCCGCAACGTCGGCGATGTCACCAACCAGCTGCGCGGCATCGCTCCCAATGCGGACAACACGGCCGTGGCCAACCTGCTGGACGTGCAGACCCACTACTTCCTGGTCTACGGCATGGCGCGCCATGAGCGCGCGCAGGCGGGCCAGGTGGCTCTTGTTTCACGCGGCGATCCGGTCAACAATAACGCCACCCGCATCGTCTGGGTCCGCCGCATCGACAACATTCCGTCATGAGGGCGGCACAATACCCCTCGCACGGACGTTGCGTACCCCCAGCCTTCGCCGTATTGTCATCCGCATCGTTCAGCATCGCGGGTTTTTGCGCAGTCCGGCATTCCCACTTGGTAGCGTTTTGACTCTGATTCGAGGAGCGGTTTGACGACCTCCCTGTACGTGCGCCTGCCGCACCGGCCCATCCAATCGCCCGAACGCTGGTCGCAGGGCGCGCTCGCGTCCGTGCCGTTCGCGCTGGTGCGCGAGGAAGGCGCACAGGGACCGCAGCGGATCCTGCGCGAAGGTGCCTCGCGCGTCGATGAACTGCCCGCCGCCGACCGGCTCGTGCTGATGCTGCCCGCCGCCGACGTGCTGCTGGTGCCGGCATCGGTGCCGCCGCTGGCACTGCCCAAGCTGCGCCTGGCCCTGCCCAACCTGGTGGAAGACCGGCTGGTGCAGGACGCGCAGCAATGCCATATCGCGCTCGGCCCGCGCCTGGGCACCGTGCCCGCGCACGGCTGGCGCGCGCCGCGCGAACCGCAAACGCGCGCGCTGATGATCGCCGACCGCGCCTGGATCCGCTTCGTGCTCGACAGCGTGGCGGGACACAAGCACCGCAGCTGCCATCTGCTGCCTGCGCAGCTGTGCCTGCCGCTTGAAGCGCCGGCGCCGGTCGCCGCCGTCGGCAATGCCGATGCCGCACAGGCGCACACCGAGCCCTCGCTCAAGCCGGTCGCCGCCGAAGCTGCCGAGGCGACGGCGCAAGCGCCGAGCCCGGCCACGGCCGCCATCACTACCATCGCGCTCGACGCAGCGCCGGCGTCCGACGCCGATGCGCTCCCCGCCGTCGACATCACCGTGCGCAGTGACCACGCCGACGGCTACGGCCTGCGCGTGCTGCCCGCGCACGTCGCCGACTGGCTGGCGATCGCCCCGGCGCCGGCGCGGCTGATGGTGTCGCCCGCCCTGCGCGAACTGGCACCGACGCTGTCCACCGACCCGGCCGCGGCCCGGTTGGACTGGGCGGTCTGGGCCGCGAGCGCCCGCGCCGCGCTGGCCGGCGGCGATGCCGACCTGTGCCAGTTCGACTTCGCGCATGGCGGCATCGCCGGCATGGACTGGAGCGCCTGGCGCCTGCCGATCGCGCTGGCCGTGCTGATCGCGGTCGCCCAGCTGATCGGCATGAACACGCAATGGCTGACGCTGCGCGCCGAGCAGAAGCGGCTGGATGCGGCGATGCGCACCCAGCTGCAGACGGCCTTCCCGAACACGCCGGTGATTCTCGATCCGCCCGCGCAGATGCGGCGCCAGGTCCAGCAACTGCGGCTGGCGGCCGGCAAGGCCGCGCCGGAAGACTTTCTGCCGCTGGCCGACCGCTTCGCCCAGGCGGCCGCCGGCCTCGCACCCGATGCCCTGCTGGCGCTGGATTACCACGGCCGCGCGCTGGTGGTGACGCTCAAGGAAGGCACCGACACCAACATGCTGCGCACGGCCGCCGCCACCGTCGGCCTGAAGATGGAGACCGCCGAAGCACCGCGCGGCGGCGAAGCGGCCGTGCCCGGCTCGCGCTGGACGGTCTCCATCGCGCAATAACGATCGCTCGTATGGCAACTTCCCCCAACGCTTCCAATGCCTCCGGCGGGCGCCGCCGGCTGCCCCGCATCGGCGTGCCCGACGCGCTGCGCGATGCCGTGGCCGCTTTCTGGATGCAGCGCGAGCCGCGCGAGCGCCGCATCCTGGCCGGCGGCGGCGCGATCCTGCTGCTGGTCATCGTCTATCTGCTGTTCTGGGAGCCGGCCTTCGAAGGCCGCCGGCGCATCGAAAAGGCGCTGCCCGAAATGCGCGGCCAGCTCGCCGAGATGGAAACGCTCGGCCAGGAAGCGCGCGAGCTGTCCGCCATTGCCGCCACGCCGGTGCCGCACGGCAACGACCTGCAGGACGCGCTCAACACCAGCCTGACCGCGCACGGACTGAAGGCCACGCGCATGGCCCTGTCCGGCGAGAGCGTGCAGGTGCAGCTCGACAAGGTTCCGTTCGGCGCGGTGGCCGAGTGGCTGCAGGAAGTGCGGCAGGCGCAGCGCATGAAGGTGATCGACGCCAGCATCCGCTACGTGGGCGCGACCGCGCTGGTGAACGTCACGGCAACGCTGCAAGGGCCGGGCGCCGGCGCCAGCGGCTACTGACGCGTGCCGGTGAGCATCGAAGCGCTGCCGCCGCTGCGCCTGCGACGGCGCGGGCCGGACGAAGACGAACGTGCGGGTCTGGGCTGGCGCATCGGCGCGGCCGCGGCCGCGTTAGCCGCGGTGGCCGTGACGGTGGTGGCGCAGTATCCGGCCGCATGGGCGGCCGAACGCGTGGCCGAGGCCACCGGCCACCGCGTGCTGCTGGCCGATGCCCAGGGCAGTCTCTGGCAAGGCAGCGCCACGCTGGCGCTGACCGCAGGCCCCGGCACCGCCGATGCGACGGTGCTGCCCGGGCGGCTGTCGTGGTCGCTGGATGCCTGGCCGCTGCTCACGGGCACGGTGCGCGCCCACCTGACGCACGACCGCGCGATGGCGCAGCCGGTCACGCTGGCGGTATCGCGCGACGGCTGGCAGGCCGATGCCGGGGCGATAACGCTGCCGGCCTCGCTGCTGGCGGGCATCGGTGCGCCGTTCAACACGCTCAGGCTGGACGGCCAGTTGCGCGCGCAATGGACGCCGCTGTCCGGCCGGTTCGGGCACGGCAAGGGCGCGCCGGACACGATGCAGGGCGCGCTGACCCTCATGCTCGAGCAGGTATCATCCAGCCTCAGCCGCGTGCGGCCGCTGGGCAGCTACCGCGCGGAGCTGGCATTCGGCGGCGCGGCGGGCGGACCGGCCCGGCTGACGCTGTCGACCCTCACCGGCCCGCTATCGCTGCAGGGCCAGGGAACGGTGGGCCGGGGTGCGCATTTTGACGGCGTGGCGCGTGCCACGCCGGAGTCGGAACCGCTGTTGATCGGGCTGCTGAGCCTGATGGGCCCGCGCGACGGCACGGGCTATCGCCTACGCTTTTGACCAGCCGGCGCACGCCACGCGGCGCCGGCATCCATGAACGACGAGACCATGCACAACGCCTCTTCCCGACACACCGTCCGCGCCATTGTCCTGGCATGCTGCGCAACGATGGTGGCCGGTTCGCTGCCCGTGACGCCCGCCTTTGCGGCCCCGCCCGCCAGCCAGGCACCGGCGGCGAGCAACCCCGGCGATGAAGTCTCGTTGAACTTCGTCAACGCTGACCTGGAGACCGTGGTCAAGGCGGTCGGCCAGGCCACCGGCAAGAACTTCATCGTCGATCCGCGCGTCAAGGGCACCGTCAACCTCGTCACCGAGAAGCCGGTGACGCGCGCGCAGGCGCTGGAGTCGCTGGGCTCGATCCTGCGCATGCAAGGCTACGCCATCGTGGAAGGCAACGGCTTCACCAAGGTGGTGCCCGAGGCCGACGCCAAGCTGCAGGGCTCGCCGACCAGCGTCGGCCCCGGCGGCGCGCGCGGCGGCGAGCAGGTGGTCACGCAGGTGTTCCGCCTGCAATACGAATCGGCCAACAACCTGGTGCCGGTGCTGCGGCCGATGATCGCGCCGAACAACACCATCACCGCCTACCCGGCCAACAACACGCTGGTCATCACCGACTACGCCGACAACCTGCGCCGCATCGCCCGCATCATCACCTCGATCGACAGCCCGGCGGCCGGCGAGACCGAGCTGATTGCGCTGAAGAACGCGGTGGCCATCGACGCGGCCGCGACGCTGCAGAAGCTGCTGGACCCGAGCGGCACGGCGGGCGGCGCGGGCGCCGGCGCGGCACTGGCCGACCCCAGCCTGCGCACCTCGGTGGTGGCCGAGCCGCGCTCGAACAGCGTGCTGGTGCGCGCCTCGAGCGCCGCGCGCATGGCGCAAGCCAAGCAGCTGCTGGCCAAGCTGGACGTGCCGGGCACGCGCCCGGGCAACATCTGGGTGGTGCCGCTGAAGAACGCCAACGCGGTGCAGCTGGCGACCACGCTGCGCGCCATCGTGGCGGCCGATGCCACGCTGTCGGCCTCGCAGTCCGGTGGCCCGGGCGGCCAGAGCGCGGCGCAGGGCGCGCAGGCGCAGCAGCCCGCCACCACCGGCACGCAGACCAGCCAGAACACGCAGACCGGCAGCTACGGCAGCAGCTCGGGCAGTAGCAGCAGCGGCATGGGCAGCGGCAACTCGTCGTTCCGCGCCTCGTTCGGCCAGAGCAACCTGCCGACCACCGGCGGCATCATCCAGGCCGACCCGGCCACCAATGCGCTGATCATCACGGCCAGCGAACCGGTGTACCGCAATCTGCGCACGGTGATCGACGACCTCGACGCGCGCCGCGCGCAGGTCTATATCGAATCGATGATCGTCGAGGTGACCTCCGACAAGGCGTCGCAGCTGGGCATCCAGTGGATGGTGGGCGCGGGCGGACCGAACACCTACGGCTTCGGCGGCACCAACTTCGGCAGCGGCGTGGGCAACATCCTGAACCTGGGCGTGATCGCGGCCACGGTGGGCAGCGGCGGCATCGGCAGCACGGCTGCGCAGACCGCCCTGGGCAGCATCACCGGCAGCAATGTGAGCGGCCTGAACGGCGGCAACTTCGGCGTGTTCAACAAGAACACGGGCCTGGGTGCGATCCTCTCCGCGCTGGGCTCCGACGGCTCGGTCAACGTGCTGTCGACGCCCAACCTGATCACGCTGGACAACGAAGAGGCCAAGATCCTGATCGGCCAGAACGTGCCGATCACCACCGGCTCGTATGCGCAGACCGGCAGTTCGGCATCCGTCACGCCGTTCCAGACCTTCGACCGCAAGGACGTGGGCATCACGCTGCGCGTCAAGCCGCAGATCACGGACGGCGGGATGGTGAAGATGCAGATCTTCCAGGAGTCGTCGGCGGTGGTGAACGGCACGCAGAACGCGACGCAGGGCCCGACCACCAACGTGCGCTCGATCGAGACCAACGTGATCGCCAACGACGGCCAGGTGATCGTGCTGGGCGGCCTGCTGGAAGACAATTACCAGGACAGCGAGCAGAAGGTGCCGGGCCTGGGCGACATTCCCGTGCTCGGGGCGCTGTTCCGCTCCGAGAGCAAGACGCGCAAGAAGACCAACCTGCTGGTGTTCCTGCGCCCGTACATCCTGCGCACGGCCGAGGCGACCGGCGCGCTGTCGGACAACCGCTACAACTACATGCGCGATGCGCAGCAGGGCTTCGTCTCGCCCAATGTGCTGCCGACCACCTCCGACCGCGATACGCCGGTGCTGCCGTCGCCCGAGTCGATGCGCCCGGCGCAGAGTTACGGCGATGTCTCGGTGGTGCCCAAGGGCCAGACCGGCGTGCAGGTGCCGCCCGGCGCACCGATGCCGCAGGGGACCACGCGCAGCGAGCCGCGCCTGCAGAACTTCGCGCCGCCCACCTCGGGCGGGTATGACGGCAACGCGCCGCGCAATGGCGGCTGAGACGATCCACGCGGCCGGAAAGGCGGTGAACATCATGGCAACGCAAGCTTCTTCCACTGACGCGCGCACGCTCGAGCCGCCGTCGCCCTCGGCGGTGCGGCTGGTGCCGTATGTGTTCGCGCGCGACGCCAGGCTGCTGGTGGCGCGGCAGGATGTCGACTCGCTCGAGGTGTGGGTCTGCCCCGAGACCTCGCGCGCCGCGCTGGCCGAGCTGGCCCGCGTGTTCGGCGCGCTGCGCCTGGTGAGCCTGGACGCCGCCGCGCTCTCCGCCGCCACGCAGACGGCCTACAACGCCCAGGACGGCAGCGCGGCCCAGGTGGTCGGCGAGGTCGAGGGCGAGGTGGACCTGTCGCGCCTGATGCAGGACATCCCGGCCGTGGAAGACCTGCTCGAATCGGAAGACGACGCGCCGATCATCCGCATGATCAACGCGCTGCTCACGCAGGCCGCACGCGAGGGCGCCTCGGACATCCACATCGAGCCGTTCGAGAACGCCTCGGTGGTGCGCTTCCGCGTGGACGGCACGCTGCGCGACGTGGTGCGCCCGAAGAAGGCGCTGCACGGCGCGCTGATCTCGCGCATCAAGATCATGGCGCAGCTCGACATCGCCGAGAAACGCCTGCCGCAGGACGGCCGCATCACGCTGCGCGTGGGCGGGCGACCGGTGGACGTGCGCGTCTCCACCCTGCCGACCGGCCACGGCGAGCGCGCGGTGCTGCGCCTGCTCGACAAGGAAGCCGGCCGGCTCGACCTCGGCAAGCTCGGCATGGGCGCCGGCACGCTGGGGCGCTTCGACCGCCTGATCAACCAGCCGCACGGCATCGTGCTCGTCACCGGCCCGACCGGCTCGGGCAAGACCACCACGCTGTATGCCGCGCTGTCGCGGCTCGATGCCAGCAGCACCAACATCATGACGGTGGAGGACCCGATCGAGTACGACCTGGACGGTATCGGCCAGACCCAGGTCAACGCGAAGATCGACATGACCTTCGCCAAGGCCCTGCGCGCCATCCTGCGGCAGGACCCGGACGTGGTGATGATCGGGGAGATCCGCGACCTGGAGACCGCGCAGATCGCGGTGCAGGCCTCGCTGACCGGCCACCTGGTGCTGGCGACGCTGCACACCAACGATTCGGCCTCGGCGGTCACGCGGCTGATCGACATGGGGATCGAGCCGTTCCTGCTGTCGTCGTCGCTGCTGGGCGTGCTGGCGCAGCGGCTGGTGCGGCGCCTGTGCGTGCACTGCCGCCGCGAGGAAGTGCTGGAGCTCACCCCCACCGAGATCGAGGCCGTGGCCGGCACGCCGCCCGCCGACGGCACCGCCGCCGCCGTGCCGACGCGCCGCTCGGTGTGGCACCACGTCGGCTGCGAGCACTGCGGCCAATCGGGCTACCAGGGCCGGACCGGCGTGTACGAGCTGCTGACGGTGACGCCCGAGATCCAGACCATGATCCACCGGCAGGCGCCCGAGTCCGAGATCAAGGCGCTCGCCATCGGCCAGGGCATGCATACCATGCGCGCGGATGCGCAGCGGTGGCTCGACGCGGGCGCGACGTCGCTGGAAGAGGTGCTGCGCGTGACGCGCGACTGATATGCCAGCCTTCCGCTACGAAGCCGCCGACGCCTCCGGCCGCACCGACCGCGGCGTCATCGAAGCCGACAGCGCCCGCCAGGCGCGCACCGCGCTGCGCGCCCGCGGGCTGACGCCGCTGGTGGTCGATGCGCTCGGTGCGCAGGCCGCCAAGCGCGCGGGCTCCCGTTTCGGCAAGCGGCTCTCGCCGCAGGAAAACGCCCTGGTGACGCGCCAGCTCGCCAGCCTGCTGGTCGCCGGCCTGCCGCTGGACGAAGCGCTGGCCGCGCTGGCCGACCAGGCCGAACGCCCCTATGTGCACGAGCTGCTGGCATCCATCCGCGCCGAGGTGGTGGGCGGCAGCTCGCTGTCGGTGGCGCTGGCGCAGCATCCGCGCGACTTTCCGGACATCTACCGCGCGCTGGTCTCGGCCGGCGAGCATTCGGGCAACCTGGGGCTGGTGCTGTCGCGCCTGGCCGACTACATCGAAAGCCGCAACGCGCTGACCTCCAAGATCAAGCTGGCCTTCACCTATCCGGCCATCGTCACGGTGGTGGCCTTCGCCATCGTGATCTTCCTGCTGTCGTACGTGGTGCCGCAGGTGGTGAGCGTGTTCGCCAACACCAAGCAGAAGCTGCCGACGCTGACCATCATCATGCTGTGGCTGTCGGATTTCGTGCGCAACTGGGGATGGCTGGCGGCGATCGTGCTGGCGGCGCTGGGGCTGCTGGTGCGCAAGCTGCTCCAGCAGCCGGCGCTGCGGCTGTCGTGGCATCGCTGGCTGCTGACCGCACCGCTGTTCGGCAAGCTGGTCCGCGGCTACAACACGGCGCGCTTTGCCAGCACGCTGGCCATCCTGAGCAGCGCCGGCGTGCCGATCCTGCGCGGCCTGCAGGCCGCCGGGGAAACGCTCAACAATGTCGCGCTCAAGACCAACGTCGAGGATGCGGCCACGCGTGTGCGGGAAGGCACGTCGCTGGCGCGGGCGCTGGCGGCGCAGAACCAGTTTCCGCCGGTGCTGGTGCACCTGATCCGCTCGGGCGAGGCGACCGGCAACCTGCCCGCCATGCTGGAGCGCGCGGCGCAGGGCGAGGCCCAGGAACTGGAGCGGCGCACGCTGTTCCTGACCGGGCTGCTCGAACCCGCGCTGATCCTGACGATGGGGGTGGTGGTGCTGCTGATCGTGCTGGCGGTGCTGATGCCGATCATCGAGATCAATCAGCTGGTGCACTGATGGGGGCCGTACCTGCTCCCAACGTCACGTCCGTCGGGGAACACGCCTCTGAGACGTTTCAAACAACAGGTCACGCCGAAAAATTGGGTGCGACCGGGACATCCGGCGATACCATGCTGCTCCCAAGGTGAGCGGATGCATAGCGGCGCGGATCATACCGCGCCCTGAGCTTCACAGCTGACCTGAAGACGCACTTCAACCGCCACGGTTCAACTTCAGCCTTTGTTGCTCAGGACTCCGCAGCACCCGCTCCGCCCCCGCGGGCGGGACATTTTATGCCCCCTCCTTTTGCCGGCGTGAATTCAC